>CAZVVP010000013.1:0-6104 GCA_964630515.1 uncultured Christensenella sp.
CTATACTTATATGGATAGTACTTTTTTTGTTAATTTATGATTCTGCTGTAGTCTATGATGTAAGTATGCAACCAACCCTTAACAAAGAAAGTGGACTTGATAATGATATTGTGTACTATAACACTTTAATAAATTTTGATTATGGCGATATTGTTATTTTGGATAACGGCAATGGTAACCTTGTTATAAAGAGGGTGATTGCTAAGGCAGGGGATAAGATAAGATATCAATATAATGAACAAAGCAACAGTTATGTATTATATCTGAATGATGAAATTATGGAAGAATCTTACACCAAAGAGCTTATAACGCCAGCGAAACTCTCAACTTCAAATAATGTAAATAAATATTTAGATGAAAGTGATTCAAGCGGTTATAATCCGCTTGGGATATTGAAAAAAAATGAGCCAGATAATTTTGATAATAATAAAAATTACATAGTACCGGAAGATGAAGTATTTGTGTTGGGCGATAATAGGATTCATAGTACTGATAGCAAATTTAATGGTGGGTACAAAGTGTCTTCAATAATTGGTGTTGTAGAACTAATTATTCCTAAGGGTGAAAACTCTTTGGGATATTTATTTAACTTTTTGTTTTAAAATAGAAAAGTATAAATAAAAATTTTTACAATATACTTTAGATATTTGAAATGAAAAAGCAAAGCTAAAGATGCTCTGCTTTTATTTTTTTAACAATACATATAGACTTGTTGACAATATGGTAACATATATTATCAAATTCTAGCCTTCAGTGTTGGATAGACATCTCAAATATGTTACCCAAACATAGGCTGGAAGATTTTGTCCTTCTAATCGTATTTTGTTCTCTTCAAAACTAAATTGTATTGTGTTACGAAATTCTACATATATTTTGTAAAGGTTATTTATAGGGTATATAATTTCTTTATCAGGCAGACTAATTACAAGCCTATCCATATATAATTTAACATTTGCACTTCTATGGTCTTTTCTATTAAAATATTCATCTATATGAGTGGTTTTGTATTCTGCCTTTGCTTCAAGCAAAACTTTGTCTTTAGAGAAATTTTTTAATTTTTCTTTTAAAATTTTGTATTGAAGTTCGTCCCATGCAACTAAGTCTTTAACTTTATTTGAATTGATCACAAAGTTATATTTATCAATCCCAAATATCTTTTTGCAGTGAGAACAAGATATAGTGTTGTCTGAGAAATTTAGAGTATGTATTGAGGAACATTTAGGACAGACAAATAGGGCGTGGTTAAGATTCCTTGCAGGTTCTTTTCTATTCACGGCTGACATTGTTTTTCTTTGCCAATCATAGTCATTAACAATGATATTATCAATCATAATTTGATATAACTCTTCAACGCTTAGATTCTTTAACTCTTCTTTTGTAATAAGTCTTTTGTAACTAAATTCAACTCTATTTTTTCCTTTATGTTTCGACCAACGGGGTTTGATAAAAGAGCCTCCGTTAACATTACAAAGCATAATTGGCATGTTTAGTTTCTTAGCTAACTTTGCGATACTTATGTCAAAGTGAATAGATTTGTTAAAGTAATTTATTCCACCCTCTGGATATATTCCGATACTAAGACCAGCTTTCTTAGCTCTAAATAAATCTTTGATGTAAGATATATCTGTTTTGCTATATCCACGACAAATAATATCCATTAAATTATTTGCAATCCATCTATATAATTTGTTTCTAAAAACTTCTTCATGCCCAACAAAGAGGATTCTTCTATTGTTGTACATTCTTAGCCTTACAGCGTCTAAATTAAGTTGGTGGTTGCTAAGAAAAAGCACCGGTTCTTTTGGTACTTTTATATCATTTTTAACGAATTTATATTTACCATCAAGTTTTGTGTATATTAAGATAAAAAATTTAATAATTCCTTGTACTATTCTTCTTAGAAATTTCATATTTAAACCTTAGTAAAATAATCCACAATTTTTGCTTTTTTGTGGATAAATATATTATATTTATACCACAAACAAAATATTATGTAAATTTAAAAAAGGTTAAAATTACATTTTATCTTTTTACTAACTTGATTTTACAGGATTTGATTTGGTTATTAGATAAATATTCTAACTCTATATAATTGTTATCTTGATAAGAGTATAATTCGTGACGGAAATCAACTGCATTGTCGATGCTAACCCCATTAATTGAGATAATTGTGTCCCCCTCATGAAGAATATTATATGCAGGACTTGAGCTATTGACAGACTCTATATAGAAGCCTTTATTGGTCGTGCTTAATTTATTAAATTTTGCAATTTCTGCATCATATCCATATACTCCAAGATAAGGGGCGGAGATTGTATTGGTTTCTACAAATTGAGATAAGATAGAAGTAAAGCTTTTGCATGGAATTGCAAAACCAATCCCTTCACCACTTGATATTTTTAGTGTGTTAATCCCAACAACTTCGCCTTTTTCGTTAATTAGAGGGCCTCCGGAGTTGCCAGGATTAAGGCTTGCGTCGTGTTGGATAAGATTCTGCATATATGCTTCACCGCTGGTTGTGGCAATCTTAATTGTTCTGTTGATTGCACTTACAATTCCTTTAGTGTAAGTGTGTTTTAGCATAAGGCTAATAGGGGTCCCAACTGCTACAACTGTTTCGCCAACTTCTACTCCTGTATCATTAATTTTTAGATAAGGCAAATTCTTATTTGCTTTAAGAATAGCAAAGTCTAGCACAGTATCTTCATATAGTATCTCTGCGCTAACTGTGTCGCCATTAGATTGATACAAAACAATATTATTAGCTCCATTAATAACGTGAGAATTTGTTAATATATGGCCGTTTTGCGTAACACAAACGCCAGCTCCAATACTTCCTGAGTTTGAAGTTGAGGCATATACGCCAAGTATAGCTGGCGAGAGATTGTCGCCAATTGTTATATCTTCTTCGGAAGAGATTGTTATAAGCTGACCTGCTTTTGTGTCAGTCGTAGTTGTAATATTTCCGCAACTACAAAGCATAAATAAACATAAGAAAATAGGTATACATTTTTTCATAAATTAACCTCTTTAGAATTTTAGTTTCTTTTATTTTTTGCAAAAATCTACAAAAAAATACAATTTTTGGTTAGCAAAATTATGGGTTAAAGATGTATAGTTGTTTTTATGAGCAAATATGAAAGGATAATTAATATATGATAAACGATGTTGTAGAGTATAGAAATTATTTAATTAATAAAGATTTTGAGACAAAAGATAAGTTCTTTGATGAAATTTGTGATTATTTAATATTTTGTAATTCAGCGCTCAAGATTCTTGAAACTGAATTAACTTTGATGAGTGAGGAGTTTAATCTTTCTAAAGAGTATAATCCAATAGACCACATCAAATATAGAGTAAAAACTATTGATAGTATAATTTTAAAAGCCAAAAGAAAAAGTATTAAACTAGATATAGAGAGTATCGAAAAAGATATGACAGATATTGTTGGGGCAAGAATTGTTTGTCCTTTTCTTTCTGATGTTAACCATATTATTGAGTTGCTTAGAAGAAACAAGAAACTATCCATTCTTCAAGAGCAGGATTATATAACAACTCCAAAAAAATGTGGATATTCTAGCTATCACTTGTTAGTAATAGTGCCAGTTAACTTAAGTAAGGGATTTAAGGAAATAAAGGCAGAAATTCAACTTAGAACTTTGGGCATGGATTTTTGGGCGACATTGGAGCATAAATTAAATTACAAAATAGCTACAGAGATTCCAGAAGATGTTGTAGCAAAGTTACATGATTATTCCAAAAAAATTCTTGAGATTGATAGTGACATGGATAACCTTGCACGAAAGATAATTAAGAGTAAGAAAGAATAGAAATTTCAACTAATATGTATTGAAAAAATTGAAAACGTTAGATTTATATTCGACTAATTAATAAGCCAAATAGTTGGCTTATTTTTTATTTTGTGGGATAATAAAATAAATAAAATGTAGGGGACAAAAGATGAATGTAAATTTCTATTTATCAAACACTAATTTTACAGCAAAGAGAAGTGCATTGAGTAATATTGATAATATTAATAGTAAGGTAATAATTTTAACACCTGATAGAAATACAATGAATATTGAGAAAGAAATCTTGGAAATACTAGATAAAGAAAGTGTCTTCAATGTCAATGTAACTACATTTGCTAGAATTTGCAAGAACTATTTAGTTGAGAAAAAACTATACAAGAATGTTTTAACTAAGCATGCTAGTATTGCCCTTATAAAGAAAATATTACTTGAGTCAAAAGATAATTTAAAGATATTTAAAAACAATATTGACAAAGATGGATTTGCAGAAAAAATATTTGAAACTATTTGTTTATATAGGAGTTGTGGAATAACACCTGAAAATTTCCATATTGAGAGAAATGGAACTTTGCTTGAATATAAGCTGGAAGATATATTGCTGGTTTATAAAAAATATGAAGAGTGTTTTCAAGAAGAATATACGGATAGTTTTAATCAACTGGATTTGTTTGAGAAAAATTTAGATAAAGAATACTTCCAAGATACAGATATTTATCTAGTAGACTTTGAAGATATAACCCCAACAATATTGAGAGTTGTTGCAAAGATTGCAAAAAATTCTAAATCGTTAAATATATGCACAACTTATTCCAAAGCTCTAAAAGATATAAATAATCATGCAATATACACGAACGATATATATTATAATTTAAAAAATGTTTTTGAGTTGGAAGGAATTAAATCAAATAATATATATGTAGAAGATGAGAACATTAATCGCTCAAAATTAAGTAAAATTTTGTTTAGCGGAAAGGGTCAGAATTTAGCAAATTTTGATTTGCCAAGTTTGGAATTAATTAAATCAAATAATATAGAGAATGAACTTTGTTATGTTTTGGCTTCTATAAAGAAAAGTGTTCTTGACAAAGAATGTAAATTGTCAGAGATAGGGTTGATAGTTGCAGATTTGGAAACATATAAGAAAGAGCTAATTATTGCTCTAGACAAAGTAGGGCTTCCATACTATATAGACGAATCAGAATCGCTAAAAGATAACATTTTGGGCAGGATTACACTACAGATATTTGAATGTATGTGTAAGGGATTAAATAAATATAATATTCTAAAGATTATTGATACTGGAATTTTCAAATTGACTTTGCAGGAAATAAACGAATATAAAGCATATGTTAATCGAATTGATGCTAAAGGAAGTTATCTATATTCGCTACCAGATAAGATAGAAGGGACGGATAGTCTAAAGCATGTTTTGGGTGCTATAGCTAATTTTGTTGAAAAAATAAAAGTATTAGATGGCAGCGTTTATGATTATCAAAATGTTCTTAATGAAGTCTTAGAAAGTTTAAATTATAATGAGTATTACCAAATGCTTTACTCTAAATATGTAGATTCCAAGGATATCATAAATGCAAAGAAGTTGACACAATCTTATAATAAATTGTCAAAAACATGGCAAGAGTTGGCAATGGTTTTTGGAAATGAAAAGATTTGTAAATCAGATTTTTATTCAATTTACAAAACTTTTGTTGAGGATATTAAGTTATCTTTAGCTCCAATAAAAGTTGATAGTTTAATAATTTCTGACTTTAATAATAGTTTTATATCTGAATATAGAAAAATGTATATGATTGGGGCAAATGACAATTCTCTTCCTAAATATAGTATTGAAACAGCTCTTTTGTCGGACAAGGAAATTGGCAAGTTAAAAGAGAAAAATAGACTTACTCCTACGATTAATTTGCTTAACAAAAGAAAGAAATTTAAATTATACGAGACAGTTCTTAAAGCTAAAGAGGATATAACTTTTTCTTATGTTTCTGTAGATAGTAAGGGTGAAGAACTTTATCCAACAATAGTCTATTCTGAGTTGGAAAAATATTTGAATAAAAGAAATATAATTGATGCAAATGAGAATTTGTTAATTGATAATAGCCAAAGTGGAATTAATAAAATAATATTAAAAAATATTTCTTATAAACTTGCTACAGAGTGATATAAACAAGATGATAGAAAAGGAAGTCATTTTCTTCAGTGCTTGTTAAGAGACCTAGTAGCCACTCCCACCCCTGAGCCATCTCTGATCGGCGCTGGATCTTCTTTCTCCATTTGCCC
>CAZVVP010000013.1:6114-38719 GCA_964630515.1 uncultured Christensenella sp.
ACTTGCTATTGATAATGTTGTAGGTTCTCTAAAAGAGTGGAGCATATATAATAATTTAAAACCATTTAGGCAAAACCTAACTAGTATCTATCATGCAATAAGTTCTTATAATGATATAGACTATATTGGTAATGCTAATTACATCAATAAGTATAAAAATATTGATAAAGCAAATAAGTTGTTTTTTAAAGCTAAAGAGGTTAGCCCAAGCGAATTTGAAAGCTTTGCAAATTGTCCATATGCGCATTTTCTTACATATGGTTTGAGATTAAAAGAAGTCGATAATGCTAAAGTTGGATTAAATGATATCGGAAATATAATTCATGATTATATGAAAAATGTAATATATGACTTATCCAATTTCAAAAACGATACTAAATTTATTAGCGTAATTAAAGAATTTGCAAAGAATAATCTATACAAAGTTTTATCATCAAAAAAATATGCAAGGTTTCTTGCAAGTAATATCAATAATAATACAATCAAAGGTCTCTATATAGAAGTTGAGAGGGTTACGCTAGCGATATTAGAACAATTGCGATTGAGTAACTATGAGCCAAAATATCTTGAACTGGATTTTTCAAAGAATAAAAAAGGTTGTATAGTAATATATTTAAAAAGTGGTAAAGAAGTTGAATTGACAGGTAAAGTTGACAGAGTCGATATCAATAAAGAAGATAATACATACTTTATAATAGATTACAAAACAGGAAACTCTAATTTCTCTAATTATACTGACTTTGCTTCAGGCAAAAAAATTCAGTTATTTGCTTATCTGCTAATGTTTAGAAACTATACTAATCTAACTCCCGTTGGAGCTTTCTATTTGCCAATTAATAACAAAGTAGAAGTGACTAAAAAATATAGATATCAGGGATTTTTTGTCAATAACTATGAGATTATTGGCAATATTGACAATTCTCTAACAGAGTTTCCATCTTCTGGAAACACTTTGAGGTTAAGCATAACTAAAGACGGTAACTTTAGTGTAAACAATGCTAGCAAAAATTTGGCAATTAGCGAAAATATGTTAGATGATGCGTTAGAGTATTTGGTTAATAAATTAAATATTAGTGCTGAGCAAATTGAGAAGGGCTGTATTGATATAGTACCTTTAAACAGTGGTGGCAAAGTTGCTTGTACTCATTGTAAATATAAAGGCATCTGTAATTTCAATGTCAAATATAAGAATAAATATAGAAAAGTTGAAAAAGTAACAAATCTGTCTCAAATAATTTCAGTCAAAGAAGAGTTTACGAATGAGGAGGTGGAAGATGTTTAAAGAATTGATATATAATAGGCTTACAGATGAGCAGAAATCCTTTGTTGATGATTTTAACAATTCGATATTAGTTTCTGCAAGTGCCGGAACGGGAAAAACAACAACAATGATAAGAAAAATCCTTCATCTTCTTCTTATTGAAAAGATAGATGTGAACAATCTTCTTGTTGTTACATATACAACTGCTGCTGCAAGCAAAATGAAACATGATTTGTATATGGGATTACAGTCGGCATTAAAGTACGCTGAGAATGATGAAGAAATGATTAATCATATATCAAGCCAAATGGATTTACTTAATAATGCAGACATTGGAACAATTCACTCATTCTGTAATAAGATTATAAAAAAATATTTCTACGATTTGGGTTTAGATCCTAATTATTCCATACTTTCAAATGAGAAAGCAAAGAGTTATTTGATTAATAATTCGTTAAATAACATTTTTGAAAATGAGAAGATTGTTAATAATGAGAAATTCTTTAGACTATATGAGAATTTTAATAACAATCGTAACGATTTGAGACTTCGTTCAGCAATTATATCCTTATATGAATATCTAATTTGTAGAATAGATAGTGATAAATGGCTAAAAGAAAAGTTAGATGTTTGTTATCGTGAGAATGATAATATAGTCTGGAATTACTTATTAGAATACTACAAAGATAAAGGAAGCACAATTAAAGACAAATTACTACTTTGTTATGATTTGGCAAATACTCTAAACTATGACAAGGCAAAAGCTTTTGCAGTTTGTAGGATTGATTATATTAATAAAATAATAGAAGCTAAAACCTGTCAGGAACTATCACATATTGTAGAAATTGAAAAAATACCTAACAAAATAAAAATTGATGCTAGCAAAGATGTAGCACTGTATGATTTGGCAGACTTAGTGGATTTTGTAGCAGAAGAATTTAAGAAATATAAGAAAGAATGTGAAGAAATATTTAAATGTTTCTCTGATTCAGAATTTAGTAAAAATAATATTATTAATAAAGAAAATGCTGAAGAGCTATATAATCTTTGTATAGAGTTAAAGAAAGAATATGACAAAGTTAAAGAAGAGAACAATCTGCTTGACTTCAATGATTTAGAGTTTTATGCAACAAAACTTTGTGATAATGTTAAAATTATTGATGAGTTGAAATCGGAATATAAATATATATTTGTTGATGAATATCAAGATGTCAATCCTATGCAAGACAGCATTATAACAAAGATTGCTAATACTAACAATCTTTATATGATTGGTGATGTTAAGCAAAGTATTTATAGGTTTAGGCAAAGTTCTCCAGAGATATTTTTGGAAAAGTATAATTCCTACAAAGCGGGGCTTAATGACAAAAAAGTTATACTTTTTAACAAAAACTTTCGAAGTGATGCAAATATTCTATATTTTGTAAATAATATTTTTGATAATGCAATTACTAAGGAAGTGGTTGGAATAGATTATAAAAACGAAGCAAGATTGCAACCTGGATTGGAAGTTAAAGGTTTAAACAAAAGTGTTGACATTACTATAATTGATGCTAATGATTTCAAAGACTATAAATCCGAAATAGAAGAAGAGTTAGGAGAAGAAGTTACAAAGAGAGAGTATGAAGCAAAATTAATTGCTACAAAGGTAGCAGAAATTATAGATTCTACAGATTATAAATTTAGAGATATTGCTATTCTTTTGAGAGACAAAAAGGAATTAACAAGACAAGTTTGGATAGCACTTAAGAAATATAATATTCCAGTCTCTGTTATGATTAAGGGGAATATATTCAAAAGCACTGAAGTTTTGGTTCTATACTCATTATTAAAATGCATGTACAATGAAGCTAATGATATAGCTTTTGTTACCTTATTAAAGAGTCCATTTATTAATGCAACTGATGAAGATTTAGTTGATATTAAACTTTCAGCTAAAGAAGTTAATTCTTTCTATGAAGCTTGTCTGGTTGCTGAAAGCATAAATTCTTCTGCCGGTCAAAAGGTTGCAAAACTAAGAAGTGTATTAAGAAATTTGAGACTTCAAATTTTAAATGAAAATATAGCTGATGTAATAAGGCAATTTGTTACAAATGAGAATTTATTAGTCTACTACAAAAGTATGCCAGATGGGATAGAGAAAGAGTGTTATATTAAAGAATTTATCAATATAGTTGCAAGTCAGTTATATGAAAATGATTTGGCAAGACTTCTTGATTATCTTGAAATTATAGAGGATAAAGAGTCAGAAATAAGAATCTCTTCTGGTGGTGATTCTGTCACTCTTATGACTATGCATTCAAGTAAAGGACTTGATTATCCAGTAGTTATCATTGGTGGTTTTGGTGAAGATATTGTCAAAAACTCTATAAGTGATGTCAAAATCAATAAAGATTTTGGATTGGCTGTTAATAGTATTAATGAGGACGAATATTATAAGATTGCGAATATTAACTCCAAAGCAATAACGCTCAAAAACAGGAAGGAAGAGTTTGAGGAAGCAATAAGGCTTTGTTATGTTGCTCTTACAAGACCTAAAAATAGGCTATACATAACAGGCGTTGTCCCATTAGATAAACTTGATATAAATTCTATTAAAGACGTAAAAACATATTTCGATTTAATACTTTTTTCTATGGATAATATTGACAAAAGTTTCTTTAAGAGTTCGAAATCAAATTTTGAGTTAAATATTAATAAGAATTGTATCGTTAAATGTCATATAGTAGATGTTAAAGATTTGCTTGACAAAATGGAGGAAAGCCAAATTATATTAGATGTTTCTAATCCGGAGATTGTGGCTAAGCTAACAAAATATTATAATATGCAATTACCAGACTATAGTGGAATAGCATTTAAGAACTCTGTTTCTAGTATTCTTAGAGATATGGAAGTTGATTATGTAAATGCGCTTGAGAATTTCAAGAAGCTTACTATAAAAGAGTCTGTTTCATCAATTGAGGCTATGGAACTTGGAACACAATATCATGAAATAATGAGATATTTGGATTATAAAGATTGTAATCAAAATATAAAAAAATTAGTCGACTCATTAGTATTTAGTGGAGTAATTAACCCTATCTATCTAAACAAAATAGATATTGCCAAGATTGAAAAAGCTAAAGAAGTAATTGCTACTTTATTAGATGATAAATCGATTGTTAAGCAAGAAATTAACTTCTTAACACTTGCTCCACATTCTAAGCTTATAAATAACAGTGAATGTGGGGAAAAAGTACTGGTTCAAGGAATAATTGACTTATGCATTGAGAAAGATGGTAGTGCAATAATTGTGGATTATAAAACAAATAGAACCAATAACAAAGAATATTTGGTAGAAACATACAAGACACAACTAGATTTGTATGCCAAGTCTTACGAAATGGCATATGGCAAAAAGGTTATAAAAAAATATCTCTATTCCTTCCAAATGGATAGTTTAATTGAGGTTGAATAAATAAAAAAAACATTATGTAATAATATGAAACGAAGCTAAATAAGTTTCATTTTCATTATACATAATGTTTTTTTTAGAATAAATGTATCTTAATTAAATGAGTAATCTACTACATTACTGCTACTTGAAGTGATAATTTGATTATTTTTTTCTAACATAGCCACTACTTTGATTTTGTAATTGCCAGTGGCTAAATTTGCATTTATTAGTTCATAGCTATATACATTGTGCTCATTAAGAGGAATATCAGATACAAGTACACTATTATTAATATCTGTAATTTGATAGCTTGTTGCATTATCAATTCCTGTCCAATAAATAACATTATCTTCTAAAACTATAGAAAGTGTAGCTAATACTATATAATTAACAACATTGCTTTTTTCACTGTCTTTAAACCCCTGTAAGTCAGTATTGGCAACAACATAGATATTATAAGAGTTTGCGTTAGTAATAATATTAGAAATATCTACTTGCATAATTATGGAATTAGTGCTATTAACTTCTTTTATTAATATGTTATTTGCGTATATTGAGTAAGAGGTTGCGTTGGCAATACTATTCCATTGTAGAATAGAGTTATCAACCAGTTCTACACTTGGAGTGTCAATTTTTGTGACTGAAGGGGAAGTAATTTGTAGAGTAAAATAATAGATTTTGTTAGGTGTTTTATTTTGATTTAAATAAATTTCCTCATAAGTTTTGTTATTAGTTAAAGTATAAGTGCAGTTAATATCTGTTAGAGTTGATAAATATTGATTAACATAACTTTCCAGAGCAGTCCAATTTTTGTTGAAAGTATTAGTTAAATTAAACTTTGTCATAATAAATTCTTCGTCAATGCCAACTTTTATCTTATAATCAAGTGCTTTACTATTAATATTAGCGTAACTTCCAAACTCTTCTATAAGAGTATTTAATTCGTTATCTTCGTTAATTATAAATCCTGTATCTATTAGACAAATAACAGCAAATTTATTATCTGCGTATCTCATAAAATTGTACATATTATAGCTAGTATCAAATAATTGAGAAACCAATTGACTTGAGAATTTAACAGCTTTCATTTCTGTCTGCAAAGCAATGCTAATGCTATCTGCTTGATACTTAGCTTTTAAATCTATCAAATAGTTGTAATCAAAAGCTAATTCAATGTATGTGTTATTAGTATACATTGGAGTGTTTAGGGCATTAACTAAATCTTCCCCAGAGTCAATATATTGATTTGTCTCAATCTTGTTTCCAGATTTGTCTATATAACTTAAATTCTTACTTGTATAATAACTAAGAGTTGGGTTTAGTCTAGTTGTATACATTGTAAACTTTGTTCTAGTTTCATATGCAAAGTGAGAATATCCGATATCATCTTCTGAGACTAAGAAGTATCTATGAGCAAGTTTCTCTTCACTGTTGGAAATGAGTTCAGTCCATGTAATGTCTACGATATAATATTCATCGTTTAATTCTACCTTATTCCAAGCATGACCACCTTGGCTATTATCAGACCTTGCTTCGCCAACAATTCTAATACAATCTATTCCTTCCATATTGCAAAGCAAAGAGTATGCCTTACTAAAACCATCGCAAACAGCCAAATTTTTTAAGAAAACACCTTCTAAGTAGTAACAACAATCTTTAGTGAATGCATAGTTGTCATCATATTCAAGACTATAATAGTCATACGTTGTTTGATAAGTAATCCAATCAAAGATGCTTAATGCTTTCTCATAATCAGACATATTGTCAGAGATAATTTCCCTCAAAACATTTTTTGCCTCAGAATAAATTAATTCTGCACGGCTATTTTTTACGCAAATTGGCGTAATCTTGTTCTCAACTGCAGCAACTAGCTGGTCAGAGTTGGATACTACTTGAGTTAATAAGTATGTGTCTGATATAAAGTTGTTATACTCAGGACTACGACTTCCATTTGTTTCAAAATCATAAGTTTCATAGTAAAGTAGACTAGCGGTTCCTTGTGAGTATTTAACATTAGGAGTAGCGGATAGGTCACATTGTGTTATTCCATAGTAATCAACTGCTACATTAAAGACCAAATTAGCCTCATCAACTACAGCACTATAACTATTTTTATATTTTTTTGACCTATAGTAGCAAGTTTCGTAGAACATATTAAAAGCTGAATCAATCTTATCATTAACTATTTTTACGATATTATTGCTTGAACTTTCTTCATTTAATTTATTGGCAAAATCTTTGGAAATTGTTATTGTATAGTCTGTATTCCTACTAACAAAATTATAATAAACTATGGCGTTCAATTCATCTATTGAGTTTATATAATAATCCCAAACAAATCCATCAAACTTAATAATCATATGTGAGCCATCTGGATTATATTCTAGAGTGTTTGTAATAATTGTTGCCTCTTTGCTATTTCCTTTAAGAGTACATACGCTACAAACAATTATTTGATGCGAAGATATGAAAGTATAGGCACTATTTGTCAAATCAAAAGCATTTTCTTCTAAAACAATTTCTACATAGCCAGTTGAGTTCGTAAATATTCTTAGCAAATATTTATCTGCGTTTGCATTTTCTTCCCAAGACAAAATGTTGTTGGAAAAAGTGATATTTGTAAGTGTATTTCCTTTAATAAAAGTATATTCGCTTTCGCTATCATTTAAAAAAGCAAGAGTGTTGTTAATGGTTACTATATTACTGCTGTAACTGTCTTTATAGTTAGAATTGTTACTTTTTGCAACAACTGAGAAACTATAAATATCGTTGCTTGTAACATAAGGAGAGTAATCATAGTAAATTATATCATTAGAAATATTTATTGTATCTATTATTTTGTTGTTTAAGTAGATATCAAATATATCTGTTTCTTCTGTATTGTACCACTCTAATTGCTTATTTTTTCTATCCAATCCCACAACTGGTGCTGTTATATGCGCCTCATCATCTGTAAACCAAAAATCACAAGAACACCCAACAAACAAAAAAGAACTAATAAGTATGATTAAAGTGAGAAGTAGGGCATGATAATATTTTTTTGTAGTTTGCATTAATATCTTTTCTCCATTTTTCGTTTAGATAATTATTAATAATAGAACAGTCTACTTTAATATTTATAATGTGTCGTATAATTACATTATATAACAAAAATATATATATTCAAACATAATTTTTTTTAAAATAAAAATCATAAAATTTTGTCAAAGTTATGTACGACTATTATATATAATTGTATAGGATAGAGTTACTATTATTAAAATTTAAGAAAGATATAAATTAAATTGATATGAAATAATTACAAATATTTATAAATGGAAATAACGGCTAAAATAAGCCGTTATTCCTTTCTTATATCTTTGTGAAAAAATAATCAGGTGTTTTCCAAATACTCTCCACATCTTTGCTACTTTCTAAGAACTGAAACATAATTGTTATATTTGTGTTATTTTTTACTTCGGTCGTAATTAGTGGGAGTGTTAAAGAATCAATAAAGGCAATTTCTTTATAGTCGTCAAGATAGGCTTGAAGATAGTAATATCCATCTTGGCCTTGAACCCATTCGCTAATGGGCGAAATTGTTACATCAATATTTTCATTTACAATATTATAATCTGCATAGATTGCCTTAGCACGAACAAAGTAAGTGGAGGTAATATCTCCAGTTTTTAGGATTACTGGTTGGTTGTAGGTTGTTCCACTCACTATATTAGAAGGATACACAAGGTTAGCAAGAAGAGTGTCGCTTTGTTCAACAAATTCTATCTCAACTTTCTCTCCCAAGTTGCAATCAAATATCCTAATTTGAGACTTGGAGTAAAGAAAAATATTTACAATAATAGAAGTAATCAGTAACAAAACTAGCCCAAAAATAATATACATTGAGAACTTATATAGTTTAGATTCTTTTTTTTCCATAATACTATTTTTGCCAAAAGAAAGAACAATTAAACAATATTTGTATCAATACTTTTTCTAAAAAATGTATAAACGGGTAAATTAAAATGGATTTGGTATAATAGATTATATAAATACATAGTAGAAAATTATATTTCATCTTTTATTTACTTTGAAAAATGCATTGTTTTATGATAAAATTTAACATGATATAGAGTTTTTTATAAAAAAACTTGATAGATAAATTATTTTGTCTTTTTAAAAAAAAGATTTACATATTAAGGAGTGGTTCGCTTGGAAACAAAGAACAAAACAAAAAAAGAGATTAAGGCTAAAGAGATCAATAAACAGGAAGCAATTGTAGCTAAGGAGTCAAATCCTAAAGCGTTGAAAGATAAAGAGCCTAAGACTTCTGTAAAGAAATCTAATTCTAATGAAAAAGAAGTTAAGTCAAAAGTTAATTTATCTGCTGTTAAGAAGAAACAAACCTTGAAAGAAGGTCAAGTTATTGTTAATTCTACACAAGTCAAAAGTACTCAGCCTAAGATTACATCAAAGTCTACTGGTTCGGAAGTAATAACTATCAAGCAAGGTAAGAAGCTGATTGAGATAGAGAGATATAATGTTTCTAAAGATATGGGACTTAGTTATGAACAAGTAACTGAGAGAACTAATCAGGGATTAAACAATATAGTAGAGGACAAAAACACCAAAACTTACAAAAAAATCTTCTTCACTAATATTTTCACTTTCTTCAATATGCTTTGTTTTATGGTGGCTGCTGCACTTATCGCAGTAGGAAAGATATCTGACTGTTTCTTTATGTTGATAGTTCTTGCAAACACAGTAATTGGAATTGTTCAAGAGATTAGGGCAAAAAAGACGATTGAGAAGATTAGTCTTGTTAACTCACCTACAAGTAAAGTAATAAGAGAGGGGATTGAGACTGAGATTCCAGTTACAGAGATGGTTCTTGATGATATAGTTATGTTCAACACTGGTAGACAAATTTCTGCCGATTGTATAATTGTAGACGGCGAAGTGGAAGTAAATGAGAGTTTGCTTACTGGAGAAAGTGTCCCTGTTAAGAAAGGTGTTGGAGAAGTCTTGTTTAGTGGAAGTTTTATTATAGGTGGCAAGTGTTATGCCAAAGTTGACAAAGTTGGAAACCAAAGCTACACTGCAAAACTTTCTGACAAGGCTAAAGAATATAAGAAGCCTAAAAGTGAACTTCTTAATAGTTTGAGATTAATTATCACAGTAATTGGAATAATTATATTGCCTCTTGCTGTTTTGACTTTCTTAAACAACTATAACGGCACTGCGAATAATTTGTCTGAGACAATAGGAAGTACTGCTAGTTCAATTGTGGGAATGATTCCATCAGGAATGTTCTTGCTAACCAGTATGGCATTAGCTGTAGGTGTTGTCAAGCTTGCAAAAAGGAGAACTTTAGTTCAAGATTTATATAGTATAGAAATGCTAGCTAGAACTGATGTGCTTTGTTTAGACAAGACAGGGACAATTACCGATGGAACAATGAAAGTTAATGCGGTGATCCAGTTGGATAATACTATCAAACATACAATGGGTGATTTGCTAGGTTCGATGTTGACCGCATTGGACGATAATAATCAAACATCTAGAGCTTTAATTAATTATTTTGGCTATAGTAAAGAAATGACTGCAAAAGATGTTTTGCCTTTTAATAGTACAAGAAAGATGAGTGCGGTTACTTTCAAGAATGGTGAAACTTACGCTATGGGTGCTCCTGAGTTTGTTCTAAAGACAAGGAGCAAGGAAATAGACAGTCTTGTAAAGCAGTATGCTCAGAAAGGATTTAGAGTTCTGTTAGTTGTTTCTTGCGAAGGAGCGATTGAAAAAGACAAATTATCTCAGAAACGAACCCCAGTTTGTTTAATTGTTATAGAAGATCATATAAGAGAAGATGCGGTAGAAACTCTTAAGTGGTTTAAGGATAATGGAGTTCAAGTTAAGATAATCTCAGGTGATAATCCAATGACCGTTAGTGAGGTAAGTAGAAGAGTTGGGGTTGAAGGAGCTGATAAGTTTATTAGCCTAGAGGGACTTAACGAACAACAAGTAATTGATGCTGTTGACAACTACACAGTATTTGGTAGAGTATCACCAGAACAAAAATGTATTCTGGTTAAAGCATTAAAAGCTAAGGGGCATAAAGTTGCGATGACTGGAGATGGTGTAAATGATATTTTGGCATTAAAAGAAGCTGATTGTTCAATAGCTATGGCAAGTGGTTCCGAAGCGACCAGACATGTGAGTCATTTAGTACTACTTGACAGCAATTTCTCATGTATGCCTCAAGTTGTTGCGGAAGGAAGAAGAGTTGTTAATAATGTACAGAACTCTTCTTCGTTATTCCTTATGAAAACAATATTTACAATACTCCTAACAATTTTTTGTCTTGTTATGGGTGTTAAATATACATTCTCATCAACAAGGCTTATTTTGATACTTGAATTGTTTGTAATTGGCGTACCTTCATTCTTCTTATCATTACAGCCAAATACCGATAAGATTAGAGGAAAGTTCTTATCTAATTTGATGGTGAAATCACTGCCTGCTGCCCTTATTTTTACAATCATTGTAATTGCAACGTATATACTTCATATTATGGGGCTTGTTGTAGAAGTTGATTATCAAACTATGGCTTCACTCGGTGTAACTTTTGCAGGTATGTTAGTATTATTTAGATTATGTAAACCATTTAATGTATATAAGGGGGCACTATACACAGCAATGCTTATTCTTGTTGCTTGTATGATATTTATAGACCCACTTTATGCATTCTTAGGATACACAGAACTAGAACTTCAGAACATATTATTTATAATTGTTTTAGTACAATTGGCATATCCTGTATATAATACTTTTGTTAAGTTTTTTGAAAGTAAATTAGGTAAAAATAGTTAGAGGAAATGGAAAATGAAAAAAAAGAAAATATATAATTTGAAAGAAATTAATAAGAATTTGTTGACAGACCCAAGAAAACAAATTCTAGATACTGAGAGTAGATATAGAGGACAACTTTTTGTAATTGCAGACAAAATTGTTGCTGATAAAGAAATGAAATTGGTGCTTATTGCAGGACCTAGTTGTGCTGGAAAAACAACAACTGCAAGACTTCTTAAAGAAATATTAGAGAGTAAAGGTAAAGATGTTGTTACAATTAGCCTTGATGATTTCTTTATAGATAGGGACAAAACACCTCTTCTTCCAAACGGGCAGAAAGATTATGATAGCCCAAGAGCGATAGATACAGAAGTTATGAAAGAGTGTTTTACAGAATTATTTAAGGGTAAGAAAACAGGTTTTCCAATATATGACTTTGTGTCTGGAAAGAATATTAAGAACCATCATGAATTGGAACTTAAATATAATACAATAATTATATTTGAAGGCTTACATGTTCTTAATCCTCTAATCACTAAGAGTTTAGGAACTGAGAAATTCTTTAGCATCTATGTAAATGCAGACAGTGGTTTTAAGTATGAAAAAGAGAAAATAAAGACATTAGATTTAAGACTTATAAGAAGGCTTATTAGAGATATAAGTAGAAGAAATCACAGCATTGCACAAACAATTAAAACTTGGGACGATGTATGTGCTGCGGAAAAGAAATATATCGCTCGATTTAAGAGAAAGTGTGATGCAATAGTAGATACTACTCACGAGTTTGAGTTGGGAATACTTAGAGCAGAAATGGAAATATTGGCAGAAACAAAGAATGTTGATTTTAAGAAATTAAAACAAGTTAAATTCTTATATAACGCTGAGAAGGTGGACAAAAGAGATTTGCCAGAAACAACGCTTATGTGGGAATTTGTTGACCCTCCAGTAAAGGAAGAGGAAGAAAGTAAAGAAGGTTAAAAGGAAATTATAGAAATGTCAGAAAGTAATTTAACTATGGATAAAATTGTTAATTTGTGTAAAAGTAGAGGATTTGTATTTCCTGGTAGTGATATTTATGGCGGATTTGCTAACACTTGGGATTTTGGTCCTTGTGGTGTAGAATTAAAGAATAATATTAAGAAAGCTTGGTGGAAGAGATTTGTACAAGAGAATCCTAATTCTTATGGTGTTGATGCTGCAATCTTGATGAATCCAACAACATGGGACGCAAGCGGTCATACAGCTAGTTTCTCAGACCCAAAGATGGATTGCAAGGTTTGTAAGCAAAGATTTAGAGCTGATAATATTATAGAAGACCATAGTAAAGGTTCTGTTACACCAGATTTGATGAAAAATGAAGAAATGGAACAATACATTAACGAACACAAAGTTAAATGTCCTAAATGTGGCGGTTTTGACTGGACGCCAATTAGACAATTTAAATTAATGTTCGAAACAAGTCGTGGCACTGTTGAGGAAGAAAAGGACACTGTATACTTAAGACCTGAGACAGCACAAGGCGAATATGTAAACTTCTTAAATGTTCAAAGAACAGCTAGAGCAAAAGTACCTTTTGGAATTGCACAAATTGGAAAAAGTTTCAGAAACGAAATTACTCCTGGCAACTTCCTATTTAGAACAATTGAGTTTGAGCAAATGGAGCATCAATTATTCTGCAAGCAAGAAAATAGCTTTGACCTATACAATGAATATAAAGACAGAGCTTGGAAGTTTGCTACAGATATTGGTTTAAAAAGTGAACACTTAAGATTCCATGACCATGACAAATTAGCACATTATGCTAAAGCTGCGTGTGATATTCAGTATTTATTCCCAATTGGCTGGCAAGAATTGAACGGAATACACCATAGAAGCGATTATGATTTGTCTAGACATCAAGAATATAGCGGAAAATCTATGCTTTATTTAGACCCAATCACTAATGAGAAGTATATTCCTAATGTTATTGAGTATTCAATTGGTGCTGATAGATTGACGCTAGCCACTCTTTGTGAGGCTTATGAAGAAGAAAAGTTGGAGAGTGGAGATACAAGAGTTGTTCTTCATTTCAATCCATACATTGCGCCATATAAGGTTGCTATTTTGCCACTTCAGAAGAATATTTCAGATAAAGCAAAAGAAGTTTATGCGTCTATTTGCAAATACTATATGTGCGATTATGATGAAGCGGGAAGTATTGGTAAAAGATATCGTAGACAAGATGAGATAGGTACACCATATTGTGTAACAATTGACTTTGATACTCTAGAGGATAATACAGTAACTATCAGAGATAGAGATACTATGAAACAAGAAAGAATCAAGATTGAAGACTTGAAAGCATATCTTGACGAAAGAATTATTTTCTAATAAGTAAAAAACGAATTTGGAGAAAATTATGAGTAAGAAAAAATTAATTACAGTTGTTGTAGCATTAAGCATACTTATAGCAGTACTTGCGACTACGCTTGTATTAGTAATTGTAGCACAATCTTTACAAGCAACTTCTTCTATAACTGTTTCATATAGGGCGGAAGAGGTTACTTGTGATGTTTCGTCTAAATATTATGTTGGAAGTACTGGTAGTGGAATCGATTTGGTTTCAAGCTCAGACTATACAACTACTACTCTTAGTTTTGCTCCAGGTGTTAATTCGACAGGGTCTTTAGTAACAGTTATAGATGATGAGACCAATGAATCAGAAATAATTGAGCTAGATAAGACAAGTGCTTCAATTGTTTTTGAATATAAGTTTGTTAATAAATCTTCAAATGTTGATATCTTGATTAATTTAGACACAACAGAGATGATAGTTAATAATATGACAGTTAAGTATTTTGCTACATCAACTAAGCAAACAGACTTTACAGCAACTTCATTTACAGACTCATTAGTTGATAAAGAGACTTTTGATTCGACTGAGAATCTGTTAAGTGCAACTAGTACCAATGATTCCACAAAGTATATATATATCGTTGCTAAAGTAGATAATCTGATAGATAGCGCAACTTATGAAGGCAATATAGCTTGGAGTTTGACTAGACCAGCTGAGACAACATAACAATTCATTAAATGCAAAAAAACTGAAGATTAAATTTCTTCAGTTTTCTTTTTTATCTTTCGTTTGCGTCATAATTGATGTGAGGATTTTCCCCAGTACAATCTAGATAATCTTCGCAATTTCTCTTCCAGCTTGAAGTGTAGCTTGTATCACCATAACTTGCGTCGTCTACAACACCAACACCACCAGCAGCATAACAATATTTACCAGTTGCAGAGATTTGGCAATTAGAATCTAGAGAGTTTCCTGTTACGCTTCCACCATAGAACATTCCGCCAACAATACCTCCAGCATAAGCTTCTGTTGTGCTAGACTTGTTAGAATTTGCAACGATTTCACCTTGACTATGAGAATTGTCTTTTACAGTTCCACTATCTTTAATTTTACCAACAATACCTCCAGCACAAGTGTTAGTGTTTTTCTCTTCTGATTCTGCGATAATATCACCTGTATTAGTATTGTCTGAAACAGTGCCCCCGCACATAAATGCTACAATACCGCCAGCTTGATAATCAGATTCTACATCACCAGTGTTTTTATTTCCAGATACTGTACCATATACTAAGTATCCAACGATACCAGCTGAGTTGCCACCATCATTGTTTCCAGATACAGCACTCACAATTTTACCACTGTTAGTGTTGTCTATAACCTTCTTTGTAGTTTTGTTGTACATATATCCAACAATACCAGCTGTCATAACAGTTCCATCTTTCAATGTTGTGTAAGAACTAATAGAGTCAGATTCGTTTGTTATTGCTCCGCTATTAGAACAATCCTCAACTGTACCCTTTTTCATGCTACCAACAATACCTGCAACAGATTGAGAAGGGAAGGAAATTTTTGCTGAGTTTGTACAATCGATAACACTACCAGCAATCAAATGTCCAACAATTCCGCCAACTGCTTTCTTTACAGTGTCATCATAGTTAATTGTACCAGATACAGAACACTCTTCAATAGTTCCGCTACAAGTATTAGCGATTGCTCCAAAGTAGTCATCGTTTAGTAATGATTTGAAAGTTACACTTGTATATTTTACTTTCAATTCAGTTACGCTACCATCTTCTTCTATTTCGTCAAATAATGCAAAATTGCTTAGTTTACCACGAACAGTGATTGTGTAACCATTACCATTGTAAGTACCAGCCAAGCTTTCAACAGCTTCAAATGATGTAGTAATAGTAAAGCTTGCAGTTTGCTCAAATGTAACATCTTCGTCGTCTGCATATCTAGTTACATAATCATTCCAATCGTCTTCATTAGCTATTTCATAAGTATCAGAGTCTTCGTTGTAATCTTTGTCATTATTATCGTCGTTATCATCAATGTCTGGATTGTATTCGCCAATTTCATCGTTACTATTGTTGTTGCTGTTATTGTTTCCGATAGATGTGTTTCCATAATTAACATATAGAGTTAAATCTTTGCTTGGCATTTTGCTAGAAGCAGAATATAATCCACTTCCATTAGAATTAGTACTGAATTTAACATAACTATAAGAATCATATTTGTCTTCAATTTCTTCAATATATTCTTGAAGTCTTGTTCCTTCAGTAACAGTATAAGTTTTTATAGTTTTACCAGTATTTGCATTGATAAAAGTTAAGGTATGGCTTGTATTTCTAAACCAAACATATGCTTCACCATCAGTTTTGATAGAACCATTGTTTGCTGCAGTATAGTTATCAAGTGTGATAGAACTAAACTTGTAATCAGCGTCTTTGATTTCAAAAGCAATAGAATAATATACGTCACCATTTAGGTCAGTAATAACTAAACCTGTGGTTGTTGTTCCTACTTTGTATCCTTCTGCTAGAGGAATAGTAATAATTGTAGAATCAGATTCTTTAACTACATTACCATTACCGTCTTTAATAACGAAATTACAAACTTTTGCAACAGCATTGTTAGTGTCAACGCTTGCTTGTGTAATTGTAAATTGATAAGTGTCTAGGATTACATAACTTCTATCAGTAGTTGCGTCTTCTGTATTTTCTATATAAATATATGTAAGAGTAGGGTAGCCATTATTAGAAGCGCTATCTAATAGCCATACATTTGTGAAATCCCAGTTGCTAGTTTCAGTCTTTGTAGTAAGTAAAGTTCCGCTAGTGTTGTAGATTTCTGTAACTTTGCTATTAGTTTTGTAGTTAGAAATTATCTTCATGCTGTTAGTGTTGTAACCAAATACATAACCGCTCTTTTCAGCTGTATTTACAACTTCTACTGTATCAGAAGTCAGTAAGTTTTTTCCAATACCGTCAAATACTTTGATAGTTGAAGTACTAGAATAGTTTAATTTGTCTTTGTCATAATATAGACCAGATAGGTTGTTGGAATTATAATTAATAGCAACACCGTTGTTATCGATTTCCTCTACGATATCATTATTGACACCAACAACACCACCAATATTTTCGTTAGAATAGTTATTTACTTTGTTAGAAAATAAAGCAATTGCACTGTAACTGTTTTCAATTTTTCCAGCAGATACATATGAGTTAGTTGCAGGATTAATATTAGATACAGTTGTATATTGGTTATCACCAACGATTCCACCATATACAATACCTGCTTCGCCCAAAACAACTTTACCTACTGAATATGAGTTAGAGATTGTTCCACCCATGTTTTGACCAGCAATACCACCAATAGTTCCAGTAATACCAGTGTTGGTGTAAACGATTTCATTTTTATTCATTTCTTTGCTTTGACCAAGAATAACATTTGCGGAAGTTTTACTGATAACAGCGTTATATCTAACATCTGTTACATTGTTATCTACAGTCATATTGATACCAACAACACCACCAACAAAGTCAGCATTTACATCTAAGAAAGTGTCTTTGATTTCAACTCTTTCAATTGTTCCATAGTTAATACCAGCAATTGTACCAACATTAGTAAAATCACCAATAATGTTGCAAGCTTCAATTTTTACATTGTATACATAAGCATCAGCTTCGATTGTTTCAAACAAACCAATATTGCCTGAATTGTTAACGCCAGCATTTTCTTCTTGGTTGATATAAAGATTCTTAATAGTATAACCGTTACCATCTAATCTTCCGTTGAAGTTTGCAATTGGTGTCCAATATCCATTGTTATAATCAGCCAAATCAATATCGCTAACTAATTTGTAACATAAGTTATTTTCGTTAGAAGCGATTTGTGCGAATTGTTCTGCTGTAGACACATAATAAGGATTCTCTTTAGATCCGTCACCAACCATAACATCGCAGTATAGATTTCTGTATCTAGCATTAGATGTAGTGAAAGTAATTCTAGCTACACCACCAGCTTTTGCAACGCATAATCCATTGTTCCAAGAAACAATAGAAGAATCGCTAGAACTTGCAGTTATAGTTGTAGAACTATCCGCATTAGTTTGGTTAAGAGTTAATTCAAACTCCTCACCAATATTAACATACATAACGTCGGCAGAAATCTTGATAGTCTCTCTAGTAGAAAGAACAAATATCATAGATACACCGACAGTGCATACAACAAGTATGCTAAAGAATATTACCCAAAATTTCTTCATAATAAAATCCCTCCATTTTTCAAATTTTACTATTTTAAAAAATGTTTAAATTTTCTTGACAAAGTCTATAAATTCTTATAAACTTTACTCATTCTACCATAAGTTTTATTGTCTGTCAATACCCTTTTTAGAAAGAATTTGCATATTTTTCTAATAAAATGAAAAAATATCTATTAAATAAACTAATATATTAATATAACAAATTCTAAATTTTTTGTTAGTATATTTAACAAAAATTGTATAAAAATAAAGAAATCCATGTTTTTAAAGCAAATATTAGCTTCAATTACATGGATTTTTTGTTTAAAGGGTATTTTCATCAAAGTTTTGTGAATCAAATGTACTTGGCTTATATGGATAATCTTCGTAGAAATTCTTTGTAGGGTCAAGCAAAATTTCTTCCATTCTTTGCTTTGCGATTTCAGTTGTTTTGCTATATTCTAATTCAATTAATGCTGATTCTTTCTTTATTACTTCTTCCATATACGATTGTACTTTGCTTTTATCATCTTTGATAGAATTATAATAATTTTCTTCAGCTTCCAGTTCTTCTGGCGAAATATAATAAGGGTTAGGTATACCATTTCTAGAGATTTCGCGGAAATGTTTGTCTCTCTATTCCAAATTTCTCATCAAGTTTCTTTGGGTCTTTATATATTAGTTCTATATCCGACTCAATTTCAGATTTAATTGAATCATATCCAATAGTTTTCTTAAATACTTCTAGTTCTGATAGAATCTTCTCTCTATATATTACTGTAAGAATATGGTTACTTCGTTTAATTGCAGACTCTATTATTGGTAAATATAGAGGCAAAACAAATTTGTCTTTGTCGAAATCTGTTGCAAGAATCTCTGAAATCTGTGGATTTTGCATACATATTTCTTTTGAGAAAACTCGATTTATTTTTGGCCTTTCTATTTTGTAATAGAAATCTTTGTCATAAATTAGACCGAATTAATTATCAAGATTTAAGATTTCTATGGATTCATTATTATTTTGTATTACAATATCATTATGATGCTCCATGTCTAAAGAGTTAGAGATAAGGTAGTCGGGATTAAAATTATCCACAGGAATCGCAAATTCTATAACTTTATACTGGTGGCAATCATATCCACCTACATCATATATACCTTTTGACTACTTATCGCTTTCCATTGAGGATGGTTCTTTAGTCAAATTCTTTTCAAAATATGTTAGGATTCTATCACAAGCAGAAATTTCTGGTTGAACAGCCTCTAGAGTAGCTTTGTCAGAACCCTCTGACTCTAAGAAGTTTTCCTTCTCATGACTTAAACTCTTTATTACTCCATTTCTAGAAAATTCACTTAAACCTTCTAAGGTTTGTTGTATTTCTGCTTTACATAGACCTATTTGGTCAGCAATTGTTGACTTAATTAAATACTCATTTGGCCCGATTTGTGCGAATTGGTCAGGGCTTAATCCGTTGATTTGGTCTTGATTGCCCCTTATATAGGTTATGCTTTTTGGATTCATAGATTCTAGAACTTCTAAGTGCTTAGTTTTGCTTATTAAAGTTTCTGCTGTCTGTAAATCTTTTAGAGTAACACAATCTTTAGTCGGTGGTCCAAAAATATTTTTTATAAAGAAATTTTTAATTCTTGAAAGTCCTTTTGCTTGTTTGTTTTCTTTTGGCTCTAAGTAAACAGATACATTTCCATTAATTTTTTGGCTCATTATTTTTCTCCTTTACATATTGTTTAATCATAATTCCTTATATATGGGATTATATATAAGTATATTCCCATTATTCTGGGAAGTCAAGTATTTTTCCCAGTATTGTGGAATAATAATGGTATGGAAACATTTGGAGAGAAATTAAAACAACTTAGAAAAGAGAAGAATTTGGGACAAATTGAGTTAGCAAAGAAGCTACAAGTAGGCAAATCTATTATAAGCTTATGGGAGACCGACCAGTGTGAGCCGACCTTATCTAAACTAATATTAATTGCTAATTTTTTTAACGTGTCATTAGATTATCTGGCTGGATTGGAGGAGTAAAGAGATACTAAGATTACTAAAACTATAACAAAAGCAAAAAACTACCTAGAAGGTAGTTTTTATTTTGATTGGCAGAAGAGTAGGAAATCGGTGTGGAACAACGTGACACATTTCTACACGGCAAATGTATTTGCGTAAGTGTAGAATACAAGTGAGAATCCTGCATGTATACATGCGTGGAGTGGAAAAAACACTCCACGACCACTTTAAGCCAAGAAAAAAAGCTCCTTTGCAGAGCTTAATTTTCTATGGCTGAAGTGGTAGGATTCGAACCTACGCATACGGGAGTCAGAATCCCGGGCCTTACCGCTTGGCGACACTCCAATATATTTAAATTTTAAGACAGATATATTGTAATATTTATTGAAAAAATAATCAAGTGTTTTTTTGAAGGATTTTTACAACCTAAATCAATTTCAAAAAAAAGACTTGCAAATGATAGTAAATTAATATATAATGTGTGTGTTAGTCTTTAAAGCAAATCGGATACTTTAAGTTATCTAGTGCTGATTTGTTAACTATGACTAACTAAAAAATTTCTTTGTTGTTGCCTGTCAATTTAATATTTCATTTGTTTGATGGGCATTTTCTCTTTTGACATAATATCTCATTTTGTAGAAAAATGGGATATTATTTTTTTATAAAATAAAAATATGATTAATCGAATTTAGTAGTTGCTAAAATTTATGTTATAATAAAAACAATTATTAAAGTATGTGGAATTTCTAATTATAAGAGTTAGTTTAAAAGATTTTACATATAATATCTAATAATGTATTCTATATATAAGAAATAATAATCCACGTATTTTTTTGTTTTGTTATAAAAAAGGGAGAAGTT
Organism: uncultured Christensenella sp.; assembly: GCA_964630515.1. Lineage (GTDB taxonomy): Bacteria > Bacillota > Clostridia > Christensenellales > UBA1242 > UBA11490. Next base: position 27,114 of record CAZVVP010000013.1, read on the forward strand.
ATGACAACAGATATGATTGTTAATTTAGTAATTTCAGGGCTATTGGTACTTTTTGTACTATTTGGTATGTTCTGGGGTGTTGTAAGAGGTTTGAAAAGGACAGCGATAAGAAGTGTTTGGCTTATTGTAACTGCACTTTTGCTAATCTTATTTTTATCAAGTGCGATTACAAATGCGTTGATGAACATTTCTTTTACAATCGAAGTAACAGATGGAGTATTTGTTGAAGGATTTGACGGTTTGGCGGAATATTTAATGCAGGAATCTGGAATAGATGTGTCAAACTTGGGAGAAAATCTTGATGTCGCTATTAAGACAATTGTGTCATACTGTGCTCTTCTTCTTAATTCTATAGTTTTTGTATTCTTATTCTGGATATTTAAGATTTTCTTGCTTCCGGTTAACTGGGCACTTTCTAAATGGGTTTTCTTATCCAAGAAAGAAAGAGAATATAGAAGGGCTGTAAAGGAATACAAGAAAGCATTAAAAGAATATAACAAGGAATCTAAAGGCAAAACAAAACTAAAAGCTATGGGTTTTGCTTCAAGTGATGATAACGAAGTCTTGGAAGAGAACTTGCAAGAGGTTAGAAAATCTAGTGCTCTTGAATCGCTAAGAAATGCAAGAAAAAGATATAATGATATGCTTGCAAGAGAAGGCAAGTTAAACATCACTAACAATGTCGCAGAAGAAAATCCTGAAGAGGCTAATGAGTTGTTGGATAGGCCTTATGTAGAACCTAAGATGGAAGAGACAAAGCAAGAGGAGTTTGTTCCAAAAGAAGAATACAAGCCAGTTGAAGAGCCAAAGAAGGAAGAGGAAGTTAAGGTATTAAAAAGGCCGAAGAAACCTCAAAAATTAAAGAAACATAGATTTCTTGGAATGTTAGTTGGCGGAGTTGTGGGACTATTTGTCGGAGCAATTACAATTTCTCCAGTAATTGGTGTGCTTAACTTGGCTAATGATATTAATTCTAACAATAAGATAGAGTTAGAAAGTAGTGAGAAAGTTGGCATAATTGACTACATAACAGATAACATGTTTAGTGAAATTAATGGATATTATCGTAATTCTTATGGTGCAAATGTATTAAAATATTCTGGTGGCGAATGGGTTGCAGATACTACTTTTAAAGCATTAACCAGTGGCAAAATTGATGGAGAAAGTGCTAATTTAACTAAAGATATAACAGCTATTGTTGCTATTGCCAACGAAGTTAATGTTGTTACAAAGAAGATTGAGACAGCAGAAAATAATAACTATCAAGTAAACACTTTGTCAGAAATAATAACTTCTATCAACACTATAGTAGATAATATGTTTGATATAAGTATTGTATCAATATTGATTCCAACCATTACTGATGTTGGGGCTATGTTAATAGACCCAGATACAGAGAAAAATGCAAATGCAATTAGAGGGGGAGGAGAAGAAAGTTCTGCAAGTTCAGCTGAGCTTGACTTAAATGAAATTCTAAAAACAACTGCCGATGTTCTAAGAACTATAGATAGCTCAGACAAGTTAGAGAAAGAATTAAAGTCATTGTTAAGCATTGTTACACAATTAAATAATGGTGTAAGTGTAAAAGATAAAAATAACCAAACTGTGACAACAAGTTTACTTTCTGAAATGTTAAAACAAACTTATGAGACAGATGAAGATTCTAAGTTACTAAAGACCGTTCAGAAATTAAATTATGATTACTACAGAACTTCTAACAAGTATTATTTTGCAGATTTGATTAACAATTTCTATGATTATGAAGGTTATTCTCCAGTAATTGCAACTAATATTTTGCCATATGGTGTTGACTATTTATTGAAATTAATATTAAATGAATTGGGTCTAGAAACAGTTGCTGAAGGGTTAGACCATACTAGTAATGAAGACGCAAAAGCTTTTGCAATAAATACAGTTTCAGAAGTTTTTGCAATCCTATTTGAGCTAAATACATACTATAATGAGCAAGATGAGCTTATATACAAAGAATTAAATGATGATATAATAAGTTCAGTTAGATTGCAAGATTTGAATATCAATATCTTTACTTCTTTAGGAAAAATTGTTGACGGTTTAGTTGATCTTGTTGATGAGGAAGTTTATCAAGATGTTGTCGCAAGTGTTGCAGATATGACAACAGAATTATTAAAGTCAATGTTTGAAGGTTTAATTGGCGAAGAGAAGTCAGAAAAGCTTTGTAATAGTATTTCGCTTGCCATAAAGGAATCTGACCAGAATGGTTGGTTTGAGAATGAGTTTGCATCTATTGGAAAAATGTTTAATTATCTATTTGTAGGAGATTCTATTACTGATGAAAATGGCAATGTTGAAGTAGTTAAGCCTCTTATTGCTGGAGAGCATAGTTTATCAGATACAGATAGTTGGTCATATGAGATAAACAATTTTGCGATAATTGGAAAGCTTATTAATTCAATGCAGGAAACTGCAATATTTAAGTATAAGCCAGACTATTTGGCAACAGGAATTAAAGTAAATAATTTAACATATTTTGTTGATTCTTTACTTGGAAAAGTTAAGGAAGATAGAATTACTGCAATTAAAGATTCGGGCGAAAGTGTAACTTTAGATAGTAATAATTATATAAGCGAAGTTACAAGTGTTGATGGACTTCTTTATAATGTAATCAATACTATTCAAATCAACCTTCTTGGTGAGGCAGAAGTTGAGAAAAATAACGGGGCATTTAATTGGTCTAAGGCAATAGAAGAGGATAGTTTGTTTATTAAAACTATTGACACAATTTTAAAGACTGATAGTGAAAAATTATTAGATTTTGATGATGAAAATAGTGTGATTTCAATAATCTTAAAATACAATAAAAAGACAACAATTTCTAAAGAAAGTGTAAATCAATGTGCGTTAGATGAATTAAAGAACAATAATCTTTTGAAAGGTGTCGCAAAGAGAATTGTGAGTGATTTGGGAAGTATCCTTAACACATCAATTGAAGATAATGAAGCGATTGCAAATATTGTTAATCCTCTAATTAATAGTCTAAAAAATGTTGAAAGCTCTAGTAATAAACATGACACATATTATAACTACTTATATACAATCAATCAGGCTGTCAAAATTATCTATATTAATGATGAGTTAACTATTGATTTAGAATCTCCACAAGGAATGCAAAGATTAGGTGCATTTGTAGAGAAGTTGACATCTTCTTATGAGGGCGCGACTCCGCTTATATCTGATACTCAAGTTGTATCAGTAATTAATGAAGTTGTTGATACAGAGTTTGGTAAAATTGAAGTTGATGGAAAGTTTAAAGAACCTTTAGACAAATTAGTTAATGATTTAACTTCTACATTAGAGGAAAAAGCAAGTAAAGAAAACGCAAATATTCATTGGGAAGATATATTGCTTGCTTGCTATGAAATCTCTGATGAGGCAAGTAGTCTTGGTAGTATTGGTGACATGAGCTCTGATTCTATTGATTCCATGCAAAGAATTATAAATATAATGACTGGTAGAAAGTTCTTAGTTCAAGGAATTGATGGAGAAATCTCTACACAACTTGTAACTGATACTCAAGCAAAAGAATTCTTGATTGCGATGATTGGAAACTATTTAAACGACGATTCGACAGAAGGAGTTAATGACTCTATCAAAACAGTGATGTTTGCAGTTAAAGAAGCCGTTGAGCCAGAAGTTGGTAATTTGGAAGCACTTAATAGTTTACTTTATCATCATGGTGAACTAATAGATACTCCAGAGTATAGGGCATATGATGCATTTAAGGAAAATACTTATACTGGTATTTTAGAAAATATTTATAACTATGATACAACAACTAATGGTTGGTCAACTATCTTTAATAATATCAAAGAAATGCTAGAAATAGACGATATCAGTCTAGGTAGATTTGCAGTAGATTCTAAACATACTTATGATTCTGGAAAAACAGAAGAAGATGGTATTGGGTCAAAATTAGACAGTATATTGTCACAAAGTAATGCTATTTTGACAATTAATCATGTTATAGAAATTGTAAAATCAGAAGTAAATGATCTTGATTTTGGCGAAGCAGGAGCTATTAAATCAGAAGTAATCAATAACCTAGATAAGCTTATTATTGATATTGAAAGGAATAAAACGCTTGATTATGAATTAAAGACAGCGCAATATATGTTAGATATTGCAGAGAGCAATATTGATACCTTTGATTGGGGAGTATATTTAGACGAAATTAAACCTTCGCAATTATTTGGAAATATTGGAACTACTTTGCTTAAAGACCAGATTGACAAAAAATTATTAGATTCAACTAATGGTATAACTTCTACAATTACTGAGGAAAAAATTAGTTATCATGTAGAGAAGTTGATAACCAGTGTTAGAGACAATCTAGACACTGTATCTGTAAGCTACGATTGGGTTGAGATATTTGCAGGATTAAAGAAATTAAATAATTTAATTATGACTAGTTCAGGCTTTAGTAATTTCGATACTGCTTTAGATAATTTGAGTACAATTCTTAATGTGCTTAACGGAAAGTCTTTCGAAGTTGATAGCACTTCATATAAGGTAGAATTTGTTGGTGTTGATGTAGCAAAAGATTTTGTTCTTGGAATTATTGCTAGTAATGCAAGGGGCGAATTTACAGATGAAGATGGTGAAATTACAAATACAGAAATTTATAATGTTATATATAATGTAAATAATTCTACGAACTTAACTGAATTAAATAATAAGTTTGCTGAGTTAACAGGTGATAATAAAATACAATTTGTCAACAATAGCGAAATTGCAAGTGGTGTTATAGAAAACTTATTTAGCGTAAATAATAATTATATTAAGGAAAATGATAATTACTGGACTAATATTTGTACTTCATTAAAAGAAATTATTAATATTAGTAGTGTAAGTTTAGGTAAATTCTCAAACACTGACTCTTCTCATACTCTTTATGATTCTGACTTTGCCGGCGAAACCGGTGTTGGAAGTATTCTAGATGATATAATAGGTAAGAGTAATGCTAGTTACAAAGGTTCTGAAATATCTGCTCAACTTAATAAAGACGGCAAAGATACTCTAATTACTCTTGACCAAGTCAAAGATATAATTAGTAGTAAAATAGATCTATCAGAAACTGATACTGAAGGTATGCCTTCTTATGTAACTGGGATAATTAATACAATCAAAGCCAATGTTGCAAATTTAGATAACGAAAGTGACCTAGACAAAGAATTTAAATCTGTTCAGTACTTTATTGATATTGCTTATTATTCCAAAGGTTCAGATATGAAATTAGTGAACATCGGAATTCATCTTGACGAAATTCTTGATTCTACTCTTGTTGGAAATATTGGCGAAACTATGGTTGTTGGAGCGTTGGATTCTTATTTGGTTGATACTTCTAGTGAAGATGATTTGAAAGATAGGATAAATACAATTACTGCCAATGTTAATAAATTCATGGGAACTACTAATTATGAGTTCTTTAAAGAAGAAACTGTTAAAACTAATATATCAAGCATTTATAATACAAATAGAACTACACCTAACACAGACGTCTTTGGTGCAGTGGCAGAAATAGAAGCGATTGTTAAGGGCATGAATTTTAGTGTTGAAATTTCAAAAGCTAATATTGATACCGCTATTACTAAAGCTAATGAATTATCTATTAATTTACAAAAACTTCAATCTAACATTTTAGTTGGGGTAATTGAGACTAGATATATTGCAGTGGCATTAATGCAACAATTAGCAGATAAATTAGATGCTTTGTATATGGCTAATTCTGTGCCAAAATATTCTGAACAGTCCTCAACTGCAAGCAAGCCTGCACATTATAGCGAAGTATATAAACCTCATTTTGAAAGTAATATCACAAAAGCAGAAGCAGAAACATATGCTGATGAGAATAATGGAGAATATAGTATTACACCAACAAATGTTACTTCTACTCTTGCAACAGATGCAAATTATATACTTGTAAAAATATTATATGATTTCAAAACTATGATGGGCATGTAATAAAAAAGGAAGAAAATTTTTTCTTCCTTTTTTGTTGAAATATTTATTAAATATGTGTGAATGTTGGGGTGTTTTATGATATTATATAATTAAGAGATATATTTAACTATAATATAAACGTAAAAGAATGTTTTAGGAGAGGTTATGCATAACGGTTACAAACAATGTTGTTTTTTTGGTTATGGGTTATTTGAATATAATCAGTTCTTTTTTGACAGCTTTAGAAGTTTTGTCAATAGGTTGATTGTAAGAAAGAATGTGGGATATTTCAATTTTGGCAGTAGAAGTGATTTTGATGATTTAGCTCACAGAGTAGTTACTTTAGAAAAAAGGCGAATCCCAAGAATTGCCAGAGTAGGATTTCCTTTAAATAACGAAATCCCATGTCTTGCAAGCATGAAAGAAGAGACATTAAGAGCTTGGAATTTGCTTGATGAAAGAATTACAGAGGTTAAGGACTTTGATTATATAGTTAATTACAAAGAAAAATTGCCATATGGTCCAATCGCAAATAGGCTAAGAAACAAGATAATGATTGAGAATAGCGATATTGTTGTATTTTGTGTTGGTACTTTGCCTGCTCCAGAATATGACTACATAGACGGCCCAAGATATCAGACAAAGAAAGATTATGATTTTGCTCTAAAGTACGCAAACTTTCTTCGTAAAGAAGTAATTATATACACAGGTTCAGAATAATTTGTCTTTAAAAAGATAGTTAAGAAGAACAAAGGTGTCTTTAGTAAGTTTATTTTTGCAATTAATCGTGATTTTGTTAGGGCTTAAGATAACAAGGTTTGCTAAAATATCCGCTTCGTCGTTAGCTGGAATTGTTAAATCATCTCCGCCACTCAATATGTATTTATTATCTAGATAATCTATTATAATTTCTATCTTTGTTTCATTGCTTTTGACAATGCTATAAAGTATATCTAGTAGACTATCGTCACTAATAGTGCTATCTTTTGGGAAGTACATAAGAAGTTCTTTTTCCCATCTGTTTTTTAGATCAGATAGGCAAAAACTAAAGAAAGAATGGAAGTTTATAGTTTTGGAGTTCATATCCAGTCTTTCTTTAACAAACTTTATATCATCAGTGACATTAATTAAAGCCAAAGCTTTAAGAAAAGTAGATCTAAAGTTACTAGAATCTGGCAACTTTTTTTTGGTTATAAAATTCTCTTTTTCGCTAAAAACAAGACTTTCTGAAATCCAGTCAGCAATTTTGTCTATCAATTCATTTGATATATCTATGATAGCGATACTAAGAATTACATTGTTATTTTTTCTAATAAGTGCAAAAATACCTTTATTGTTATAATATTCACTTTTTACGATATTTTCTTTGATATAGTGTAAATATTTGCGATTTTTGTAACTAACAATTAAGTCTAACTCCCACATACCTCAACCCAAAAAATATTATTAGTAATAGTGTATGCTATTAAGTTTTTTTTATTTTACTAATAATATTATTTTTTTAAAAAATGTGAAAGATATGTCGTAATTTAATAGGAGCAAAACAAATAATATGTTACAATTTACTCAAGAATGAAAAAATGGAAGATAGGCTAACAAAATATAGTTTCTTAAAAGTATTAGGAGGCAATATTATGACATTATTACTATCTTCTAATGTATTGTTATATGTTGGGGTAGCTATTCTTTGTGTAGCGATTATTTTTTGTGCTATAATTATAGGATTTATCCCGATGAAAACATATATAAGAGCAATTTTGAGTGGAACTTCTGTATCGGCTTTTAAGTTAATTTCTATGAAATTGAGAAGATTAGATATTACAAAAATTGTTGATGCATACATAACTGCTAGGAAAGCGGGGGTTAAAATCAAGATTGATGATTTGGAGACTCATTTGCTTGCTGGTGGGGATATAACTAGAGTTGTTGAGGCGTTAATTACTGCACATGGTGCGAAGTTGGATTTGTCTGTAACAACTGCCAAAGCGATTGATTTGGCTAATAGAGATATATTAAAGGCGGTTCAGAGTTGCGTAACACCAGTAGTTATCACTTCTCCAGTGATTACAGCGGTCGCAAAAGACGGAATAGAGCTTGTTGTTAAAGTTAAGGTCACAGTCAAAGCCAATATTAATACACTAATTGGTGGTGCTGGAGAGGATACAATACTTGCAAGAGTTGGTGAGGGCGTTGTTACGACTGTTGGTTCTGCAAAAACCCATTCAGAAGTGTTAGAGAATCCAGATATAATATCCAAGCTTGTTTTTAAGAAAGGCTTGGACAGTGGAACTGCTTATACAATTATTAGTATTGATATTGCGGACATTGATGTAGGGAAAAATATTGGTGCAAGACTTATGGCGGAAAAAGCGGAAGCGGATAGTAAAATTGCCAACGCTAAGGCAGAAGAAAGGCGTGCTATGGCAATTGCGGAAGAGCAGGAAATGAAAGCCAGAACGCAAGAAATGAAGGCGAAACTTCTCAACGCTGAGACTGAGATTCCGTCAGCTATAAGTGAAGCTTTTAAGAATGGCAATATTGGAATAGTTGATTATTATAGGATTAAGAATTTAGAGTCAGAAGCCCAAATGAAGAGTTCTATCGCAAAGTCAAAGATAGTTGGATACTCTGAGGAATAGGCCTATGGAAAAATTTTTAGATTTTGTAAACGGTTTCTTGCCAGATAGTGGAGATTCTGTACTTAATCTTCTTATATTCTTTCTTGTAGTTTTTGGTGGATTATATGTATTTTTTCAATTAATTTTCTATTTAACTAGGGAAAGAAAGGTGGAAGAAAAAAAGGAAAAAGATGTAGAAAAAAAGGTGGAGGAGAAACCTAAGAAAGAAAAACCTCCGCCAAAAATAAAAGTTATTAAAGTGAAGCCTGCTAAGAAAGAAAAGATTATAGTTAAAGAAAATGATATGGAGAATCTTGTTTTCTTAGAGAGGGAAAAGCCAGAAGAAGAACCAAATCCTTATTATAGAAACGACAATCATCAGTCATATATAATCGGAAGTTATAGTCAAGGTGAGGAGTATTCTTATGGCGATAATTATTTGCACAATTATTATAATGATGGAAAAACAGTGAAATATACTAATGAAACTCAGACAAAACCTGAAATTGAGCCATATAAATATGAAGAGTATAGACCAAGTGAGGTGGATAGGGTAGCGACTGAATTAAAAAGCCAATCGGATAATATTGTAAATACTTATATCGATATGCCGACTGAGTTAAAAAAATATATACTATATAAGATGTTTATGTCTGAAATAGAACAATGAAACAGTTATATTTGTATATAGCTTATATATGTTTATTAAACTTTTTAAATATTATATTAAATTACACTAATTCAAAGTTTAGTGTAATTTTTTGTAAAAAATAGATATTGACAAATATAATTTATATGATATAATGAGGTTATTAGATTAGGCAAAATAAAGGGGTGCAATTATGATAGAAATCAGTTCACAAGACAAAATTAATTTTTTAGAAGAAAATGTTAGTATGTGTTTGGGACAAGAAAGTGAAGAAGTGTTTATCCTAGAAGATACAACTGACAATGCTGGACAAATTGTTCCTAAATTTGCAATTATTGATAATTTCAGATGTCTTATCAAAGATGAGGACTTTTCTGTAGAATATAGAGACTATATGGCAGACTTAATTGGTTCAAAAGTAGGGGCAAGAGATAAAGCTGTTTATTGTTCTAATGCTTTGAGTATTATCAAGAAAGAATATGACGATTTGAAAGAAAAAATGGACAATGCGACAAGAGAAGACAAACCTGCTTTTCTTACACAGCTTCTTAAAACTCAAAAACAATATAAAACATTTAAAGCTTTGCAACATGAGACTTTCCCAATTAATAATCCAGATATGTTTATGGGCGAATAATAAGCCAAAGAAAGAGATTGTAATATTATTACAATCTTTTTTTGTGTAATAAAAAAAGACTTAAAAAATAAGTTTTCAAGTCTAATATTTAGTCCTCTAAACCCAACAAATAGTCTGCAGATACATCATAGTATTTGCATAAATTAACTAATATTTGATAACTAGGCTCTCTTATTCCTTGCTCATAATTGGAGTAAGCACTTAGGGTTACACCGATTGCTTTTGCAACAACACTCTGCGATACCGATTTTTGTTTTCTTAGCAATTTTAGTTTTTCGTTAATTGATATTATATTAGTAGTCTCCTTCTAAATAAGTATTTTTAAATATTTCATCATTAAAGAAATCAAAAATAGAAATGTTTAAGGCTTGACAAATATCTAATATTGTTCTTGTTTCAGTATTTTTACTTTTTCCATAAAAGATACTTTTTAGCGACCCCGCAGGCATTCCTGCTATAGTTGCTAATTTGTTTGGAGTAATATTATATTGTTTGCATAAGTCGTGTATTCTTTTTGTAATGGCTTGGGTTAAAGTATTTTTCATATTTATTAAGTCTACTTTTTATTTCTAACAAGATAGGAGATTGTCTGCTTAATATATTCTAATTCTTCAGTATCTAGTTTATTAAGCTCTTTTATTAATTCTTTGTATTGAATAGGATAGTTTTGAGTGTAGTCAAAAAATTCTCCCATTTCCATTTTGAAATAATCGCAAAAATTATACAAACCTTCAAGTGAAGGCATTTTTCTTCCATTTTCTATTTGATTAATATATTCAGAACTTTGTCCCATTTCAATACTTAATTTTCTAGCAGATATATTATGTGCGTTTCTAATTACAGCAAATCTATTACCTATATATTTTTTAAATAATTCATAATTTTCCATACTCTAATTATATTGTATGTAAATTGAATTTTTACATACTTTAAGATGTTTATACTTGACATATGGTCTTAAAGTATGTAAAATATCCTAAATACATTATTTAAGAAAGGAAAAATTTATGTTTGAAAAAGATAAAGAGACAGAATCATATACAGGATATGACTACACATTAGAGGAAAATTTATATCAAAAGTATATTGATATGAGGAAAGCGATGCATAATTTAGAACAATATAAATACAGTAAAGATGACCCATATATAAAGTCTGAAGACTTTAAACAAGGATTTCTTGCTGGAGTTAAAATAATGTCTTCAATGCTACTTGATATTTAGTTAAAAAAAAGACCACCTATGGTCTTTTTTTACACCTATTTATCAACATTTTGTATCAAATTGTGGATAATTATTATTTATTAATTAAAGTTAATAAAGCTTCTTTTTGTTCATCACTTAAATTTTTGAATTTATTAAGAAGTTCCATATCTTTTTCAAAATTGTTAGTATCGTGATAGAAGAATTTCTCAGCAGTATATCCGCATATTTTTAACATTTTGAAAAACACCTCCATACTAGGAAGAAATTTTTCGCTAGTTTCTAATCTATTTATATAGCCTTCGTTCATTTCTAATTCTAAAGACAGTCTTCTTGCAGATAGATTTGCATCTCTTCTCATACTACCTATTTTGAATATAAATTCTTTTTTATCCATTATGTTAACCTCTACATTATATTATAATGTACAAGCTATTATTAAATATTCGTTTATAAATTGGTAAATATATATTAAAATCGTTAAAATATGATTTTGTAGATAATTTTTGTTTACTTTTACC
>CAZVVP010000014.1:0-36612 GCA_964630515.1 uncultured Christensenella sp.
CCATTACTTCAATTTTATTTTTTATATAAATTTTTGTCAAGGGATATTAGAGGTAATTGGAAATTGTAATTTTTTGATTATATATCTAGAGAATAAAATCTTATTATTTGGCAAAAAATATATGTAATATGATTTAATAAAATAAATATTTCGACAAAAAATTGTTTTTTTAAAAATATGTTTATTTTATTTTGTCTTTATCTTTATATGTGTTAAGATAGAGTTAGTTAAAAAAATATTAAGGTAGAAAGGAAAAAAGATTATGAAATTTTTAACAGGTTTTAAACAATTATTGGGTGAAACTCCAGCATGGATTAAAGGTATAGTTACGCCTATACAAGATGTTGTTAATCTTTTGTTGTGGCCTATAATTACAATAATTGCTACAGTAGGTGTAATTTATGCAATTGTGCTTGGCGTTAACTATGCTAAGGCAGAGTCTTCTGATGCTAAGGAAGAAGCAAAAAAGAGAATTATCAACGTTGTAGTTGGTGCAGTTCTTGGTATTGTATTGATGATCGTATTATATTTGTTGGTTACTTATGCTGAAGATATTGTTACTTGGATACAAGAAATTGGAACAACAAAAACACCATAGGCAAAAAAAAGATGTGTATTTGAGAAATATGCATCTTTTTTTAAACAAAATAGATATATCAATTCGATATATCTATTTTGTTTTTTATTTATTTGCTAGAGACCTATAGTATTCGTAAGTTTCTTTTGCGTTAAGCTTCGCTTGGTTAAATAATTCTTCTGCTAATTTCTTGTCTTTAGCAAGTAGGGACTTGTATCTATTTTCTCCCATAAGGAAGTCTTCGTAAGTTAGAGTAGGTTCTTTACTATCTAATATAAATGGGTTCTTTCCCTCTTCCTTAAGTAATGGATTATATCTCCACAAATGCCAATATCCAGAATCAACAGCTTTCTTCATCTCTAATTGGCTATCTGACATTTTGATTCCATGATTGATACATGGAGCATAAGCTATTATTAAAGATACTCCGTTATAGCTTTCTGCTTCAGTAAGTGCTTTCATTAATTGATTCATGTCTGCACCCATAGAAACTTTTGCAACATAAACATTCTTATATGTTGTTGCCATTATTCCTAAGTCTTTCTTATTAGTTCTTTTGCCATTAGATGCGAATTTAGCAACAGCACCAAGAGGAGTAGATTTGCTAGATTGCCCGCCGGTATTGGAATATACTTCTGTATCTAGAACTAAGATATTTATATTTTCGCCACTAGCTAGGACATGGTCAAGTCCGCCATATCCAATATCGTAAGCCCAACCGTCGCCACCAATTATCCACATTGAATTTTTTGCAAAATGGTCTTGAAGGTTTAATAATTTAACTAAATTATTATCTTTGTTTTTGATTCTTGTAATGACTTTTATAATTTCTTGACCGATTATTCTTTGGTCATTAGTATTGGTTGTCTTGAAGTATTTAGTTATAGCAGTTTTTAGATTATCATTTTTGGTAGTTTTCTTAATCTCAGTTAGGGTCTTGGTTAATTCATTATAGTTGATATCTAGACCAGTTTTAATGCCAAGACCAAATTCTGCGTTATCTTCAAATAAGCTATTAGCCCATGCGATTCCACGCCCATTAGAATCTTTGGCATAAGGGCAGGCAGGGGCACTGCCACCATAGATGCTTGAGCAACCTGTTGCATTAGCAATAACCATTCTATCTCCAAATAATTGAGATAGTACTTTAAGATAAGGAGTTTCCCCACAACCTGCGCAAGCACCACTAAATTCAAAATATGGTTTATTAAATTGACTGCCTTTTACTGTAGTTTCTTTGAATAATGTACTCTTTTGATGAGGAACATTATTAATTGCAGTAAATCTTAAATTTTCTTCTTCCATAATAGTTGGAGAATTGACCATTTCAATTGCTTTGTTTTTGGCAGGGCAAACGCTTGCACAAACTCCGCAACCTGTACAGTCTTTGCTACTAACTTGTATTACAAACTTCTTTCCAGGTTCTCCTATAGCATCAAGGACTTTGACATCTTTAGGTAGTTTTTTTACATCTTTTTCATCAATAAGATATGGTCTAATTGCTGAATGTGGACAAACAAAGGCACATTGATTACATTGAATGCAGTTTTCAGACTTCCAGCAAGGCAAATATTCTGCAACACCTCTTTTTTCTAATCTTGAAGTATTAGTTGGAACAAAACCTCTAGGGTCAAATTTACTTACTTCAATAGTATCGCCATCAAGTCTTTGGATTGGTTTAATTATTTCGTTATAATACTTATCTTCGATATTTTTCAAATTATCTGTATTCCTTGTGTCGCCGACTTGGATATTAATCCAGTCGTTTGGAATAGTAATTTCTTTTAATCTTTCGCTTGCCAAATCTATAGCTTTGCAGTTTTTGTCCAAAGCCTCTTTGCCAGCTTTAGCATAAGACTTCTTGGCGTAAGCTTTCATTTCTTCAACAGCTTTGTCATAAGGCATTATATTAATTAATTTAAAGAATGCAGATTGCATAATTAAGTTAATCTTGTTGCCTAGTTTCAATTCTTTAGCGATACTATGTGCATCTATTGTATAAAGTTTTATATTTTTATCAGCTATTTCTCTCTTTAGGGCAGAAGGGAAAATCTTATTAATTTGCTCTAAGCTCCAATCGGTATTAAGAAGCATTGTTGCATTATCTTTAACATTTTTCAAAATATTATATTTTGTTATATATGTTTGGTTATGAACTGATACAAAGTCTATATTGTCCAGCATATAGCTTTGATTTAATACACCTTTGCCAAATCTAATATGGCTAATTGTGGCGTTACCGCTTTTCTTACTATCATACTCAAAATATGCTTGTCCATTAAATTCAGTATTATTACCAATTATCTTAATGCTGCTCTTATTGGCACTAACTGTGCCGTCTCCGCCAAAGCCATAGAATTTGCATTCAGTAACACTAGTATCAGCAGGGCAAATCTTATCTTTAATAGGAAGGGAGGTATTAGTTAAATCATCATGTATACCTACAGTAAAGCCATTTTTGGTATTTTTGGATTCTAGGTTATCAAAAACGACTTTTACCATACTTGGAGTAAATTCTTTACTGCCAAGCCCATATCTTCCGCCAACTACTGTTACATTCTTAAACTGACTATCATATAGGGCAGTAACAACATCTTTGTATAATGGCTCACCCTCAGCTCCAGCTTCTTTAGTTCTATCAAGAACGGCTATCTTTTTTACGCTCTTAGGAATTACAGAAAGAAGTGCTTTGGTTGAGAAAGGTCTAAATAGTCTTACTTTTATTAGTCCATAATTGTTGCCAAATGTTTTGTTTAGATAATCAATTGTAAGCTCACTTGTAGTAGTTGAACTTCCCATTGCAATAATTACATATTTTGCTTTTTTAGCTCCATAGTAGTCAAATAATCTGTAACTTCTACCTGTTATATTTGCAACTTCATTCATTGTTTCTTGAACGATATCAGGGGTCTTCAAATAGAACTCATTTGCTCTTTCTCTATTCTGAAAGAAGATGTCTGGATTTTGAGCAGTGCCTTGCTGATGAGGATTGCTAGAATTTAAAGCTCTTTGTCTAAATTCGTTAATTTTGTCCCAAGGAATAAGTGACATTATTTTTTCTTCATCAATATTCTCTATTGTGTTAATTTCGTGACTAGTTCTAAAACCGTCAAAGAAATGTACGAATGGGACACTGGATTTTAAAGTTGCTAGATGTGAAATTAGTGCCATATCCATTGCTTCTTGGACAGAGGAAGAGCATAACATTCCCCAGCCACATTGTCTAACACTCATAACATCAGAATGGTCGCCAAATATGGATAATGCATGAGTTGCTATTGCTCTAGCGCTTACATGCATAACACATGGAGTTAATTCTCCAGCAATCTTAAACATGTTAGGAATCATAAGAAGAAGTCCTTGACTTGCTGTGAATGTTGTAGTCAAAGCTCCTCCAGCAAGACTTCCATGTAACGCTCCAGAAGCTCCTCCCTCTGATTGCATTTCTATAACTTTAACAGTGTTGCCAAATATATTTTTTTTTCCCTCACTTGCCCATTGGTCACAAAGTTCTGCCATAGTGCTAGAAGGTGTAATTGGATAAATAGTCGCTACATCACTAAATTTATATGCAATAGTTGCAGCGGCGGTATTCCCATCAATAGTAATTTTGCTCATTTTTACCTACCTATATATAAATTATTTACAATATAAAGTATATATATTATAATATTTTTAGTCAAATAAATATTCAAAATGCTATTATTTTAAACTTTTTGATGCTAAAATATATACTATAAAAATGGTGAAGGTGAGAAGTGAGATTAAGAGTAGATTTTTCTTATTTAGGTAAAGGATATTGTGGTTATCAGAAACAGGTCGGAAAGAAAACTGTTCAAGGGGAGTTGGAGAGTGTTTTGTCAGACTTCTTTGGTGAAAAAATTACTTTTACAGCAAGTGGAAGAACTGATGCTGGTGTTTCAGCATTAAGACAAGTCGGTCATTTCGATTTAACAAGTAATCAAGCTATAACCTTAGTAGGTAAAGAACATAAATCATGGCAAAGTTTAGCGATAAGGATAAATTATATCCTACCTGAAGATATAAGAATCTTAGAAATTAAACCTGTAAGTGATGATTTCCATAGCAGATTTACTGCTAAAAGAAAAACTTATTGTTATAATTTCTATTGTTCTAAAGTTGACGTTCCGTACTTATCGCAATTTTGTCTATGGCTGAAAGAGAAGGAACTTGATTTTGGAAAAATGAAGTCTGCACTAAAAAACATCGAAGGCAAACATGATTTTACGGCTTTTTGTGCATCGAATACAGAGGTTGAAGATAAGGTAAGAGAGATATACTCAGCAGATATTGTCTATAATGAACTGGGGTATTATACAATTAGCATTTGTGGAAATGGATTTCTTTACAACATGGTTAGAATTATTGTGGGAACAATTCTTGATGTCGGAAGAGGGAAAATACAAGTTGGAGATGTTAAAAAAATAATTGATAGTAAAGATAGAACTAGTGCTGGCAAGACAGTTTCTGCGGTAGGTTTAGTATTAAAAGATGTTGTGATATAAAAAACACTAAAATTTAGATTTGTTTCTAGATTTTAGTGTTTATTACCTTAAGGGTTATATCGTTTCTTTATAATCTTTTCAAACCAAGCGACAACAAAATACATAAGTGCAGCAAGAACACATAGCATAACGGTACTTGCCATAACTAAATTAAGATTAAATACCTGACTGCCATAAACTATTAAGTATCCAAGACCAGCACGGCTGTTAAGATATTCTCCCATAATTGTTCCAACCCAAGTTAGACCAACATTGACTTTAAGCACGCCGATAAAGTCGCACATTGAGTTAGGTATAATTAATTTGGTTAGAATTTGGAATTTATTTGCACCATAGCTTTTAAGAAGCATGATTTTGCTCTGGTCACAGTTTACAAATGAAGCAAGCATTGTTAAAGTTGTAATTATTATCATAATTAGAACATCCATAACAATAATTGAACTTGTTCCAATGCCCACCCAAATTATAATTATAGGTCCAAGCGCAATCTTAGGTAAGCTGTTAAGGACGACCAAGAAAGGGTCTAGTATTCGCCTTAGTGTTTCACTAAACCATAAAAGTATTGCAATTAGGCAACCAAGTGCTGTTGCAATAAGAAATCCAATAATTGCTTCATAAAGTGTAGTTGATATATGAAGAAATAACTCTCCACCAATAGCAAGATTATATATGGTTTCAATTATTTTTGATGGACAACTAGTTATAAAACTATCAATTATTCCAATTTGGGCAAACAATTCCCAGAAAGCAAATAATCCAATAAGAATACTTATTTGAATAATTATAATAATTATCTTCTTATTTCTTTGTTTTTTTAAATAATTTTTATAATCTTTTGACATGGAGGGTGTAATATTTTTCATTGTAGTTCCCCCCATAATTTATCAAACAAGTCTTTGCTGTCTGGGCTCTGTCTTCTAAGAAGCGGGGAAGATATATGACCTGGATTGACATCGTGAATGTTGTTTATCTTGGCAGGTCGTTTTGTAAGAACAATTATTTTGTCGCTCATACTAATAGCTTCAGATAAGTCGTGTGTAACAAGAATTGATGTTATTTTTTCTTGCTTAAGAATCTTGTATACATCATCACAGACAGCCAGTCTTGTTTGGTAGTCTAGGGCGCTAAAAGCTTCATCAAGTAGTAGTATCTTAGGTTGAAGAGCAAGGGTTCTAATTAATGCAACTCTTTGTCTCATACCTCCAGATAACTGACTTGGGTGACTGTTTCTAAATTCCCATAAGCCATATTTTTTTAACAGTTTATTGACATATTCCTTGGAATGATTGTTTAATTTATTTTGTATTTCAAGTCCTAAATAGATATTAGAGAGTATTGTTCGCCATTCGAATAATTCATCTTTTTGGAACATATATCCAATACCTATATCGCTTTTGTCTAATGGTTTATTATTAAGTAGTATAGTTCCTTTAGTGGGTTGCAAAAGTCCTGAAATTAGAGATAATATAGTTGTTTTGCCACACCCACTTGGACCAACAATACTAACAAATTCATTTTCTTTAATGCTAAAAGTTATATCGTCTAGTGCTTTAGTTTCCCCATTTTTGCTAAAATATGTTAAACCAACACCTTTAAGTTCTAAAATATTCATTAGATTATCTCCTATATAATTTAGCATTTTTTGAGTTTGAGCAAATTATTTAAGGTTATTAGATAATTTGTTATCGAACCTAAAATTTATTTTACAATAATATAAAATTAAAGTTAATATCTTGTAGATAATTTTATAAGTTGTAGGTCCTACTCCATTATATTGGGATATTTTAGAATTTGTGTCGTGCTGATTTTTTAAAGATAATTATACTTCTAACAATTCATTTATAACTTTTTGAGCATAGCTATTGTCAACAATTTTGCTAAAATCTACACTGCTTGTAATTGTTCCTGCTTGTGTCATAATGTCTAATAATCTATCATAAGAACTTTGTGTCATGATAGGGGTAGAAACCCAAGCATCAATTGAGATATAGTTTTGTAAGCTACTCTTTATAATTTCTTTATCACTATCAGCAAAAGAAGGAGCTAAAGCATCAACAACATCATCAATATTTGCTGATATTAAGTAGTTATAACCTTTCATTACTGCTTTTAAGAATTTATTAATAATTTCAGGATTGTCATTAAGATAGGATTTTGTTGCCATAAAGGTAGTAAATGGGACTTCTCCTGCTTCTTGACCAACGCTAGCTACAATGTAGCCTTGATTATTTTTTTCTAATGTACTACCAGTTGGTTCAAAAGTGGTCATGTAATCACCAGTATTTGCGATAAATGCTGCAGTCATATTATTGAATGCAACATCATAGTTTATAGTAATATTTTGACCATCTATTAACCCTTTATTTCTTAGAACATATTCCAAAGTCATCGCTGGCATTCCGCCTTGTCTACCACCAAGAATTTCAGTATTAGCCATACTACTCCAGTCAAAAGTGCCATCAACTTGTTGTCTACCTATAATAAATGAACCATCTCTCTTTGTTAATTGACCAAATATGACTGGTAAATCGGCTCTATTTTGCTGAGCGACATAAACTGCTGTCTCCGGCCCAAGAAGAGCAATATCACAAGCGTTGGTAAGTAGGGCTGTCATGCTTTGGTCAGAACCTCCGCCATTAGTCAACTCTATCTTCAAACCTTGCTCTTCGAAGTATCCTTGATTAATTGCGATATATAGAGGTGCATAGAATATACTATGTGTTACTTCGTTTAATCTTATAGTATTGCTATCATCATTGCAACTGCAACCTACAAAAGTCGTAGAAACTGCAACGATTAGCATCATAATAAATATTGCAAATTTTTTCATAATTCCTCCTATTTTTTGCAATTATTATATTTTATTCGTAGATTTAAGTAATTGTTAAAGTAAAAAATTGAATATTATGATAAAAAATTTTTAGTTTTGCATTGAAAAATGAATTTAGATGTGTTATACTAACACTGACAAAAAGATAATTGGAGAAAATAAAGATGATGAATTTAATGTTAGAAGGAAATTTTTTTGTTGGTCTATGGGATAGATTAGTAGCATTATTTGGGATTTATAATTTCTGGCTAGGTATGGGAATTGCAATTCTTGGCGTTGCTCTATTTTTGCTAGCAAGAAGATTAACAAGAGTTCATAGAGGAGAAGATACTATTACAAACGATGACAAGGTATTCTTAACATATAAGATACTTTCTGTAATTTGTGTTGTATGTGCAGTTATTATTTGGATTTTCTTCTGTTAGAAAAACGTCTTGCAAGGTTGTCTTGTAAGACTTTTTTTATTTTTGCGATAAATATAAGATAATAATTTGATTTTTTTTACAAATTTTTATAAACTAAATAAAGTGATTATAATAAGGGAGTAAATATGAATAAGAAAGAAGTTGCTAGTTATATTAATTACACTAATCTTAGTTCTACTGTGACTAAGGAAGAAGTTGCCAAAATGTGTGAAGATGCTAACAAATTTGGTTTTCATAGTGTGTGTGTTAATCCAAGGTATGTGGAATTTGCCAAGGAAAGCTTGAATGATTTGGGAAGTAAAGTTAAAGTGAGTACTGTAGTCGGTTTTCCACTAGGAGAGAATACTCAAGAAATTAAGGCTATGGAAGCTGTTATGGCAAAAGAAAGCGGAGCAGATGAGTTAGAAATGGTAATATCTATATCATCAACGATGATTGCCAATTATGAGTATGTGCATGAAGAATTAAAAAGGGTAGTAGATTGTACAGATATTCCAGTTAAAGCAATTATTGAGACTAGCAAGCTTACAGATGAGCAAATTGTTAAAGTTTGTGAAGTGTGTATTGACGCGGGTGTTAGCTTTGTAAAAACTAGCACTGGTTTTGAGACAAGAGGAGCTACTCCTGAAGAAGTTAAGTTAATATCTGATAATGTGGCAGGAGTCTGTGAAGTTGAGGCATCTGGTTATATTGAGAACTTAGAACAGATGTATGATTTGATATGTGCGGGTGCTACAAGGATAGGAACATCTTTTGCAATCAAGATATTAGAAGAATTTGATAAGAATAAATCCAATAAATAATTATTCTTGGTTAAACAGATTATTTTTTGGATATCATTAGATATTAAATATTAAAATTCTATTATTTGAACATTAATAATATATTGTGGCTATTTTGTTTGACCATAAAGAGTTTTTTATGTATAATTATTGAGTTTACAAGGAGAGGCTTATATATAATGAAAAAGAAAAGGGCAATTCGAAATTATATTATACTTGCAATTTTGCTACTTATTTGTTTTGTATTCAGTTTTGTATCTTTTAGAATACCAACAACAGTTGACAATTTTGCAGGTTTTCTTAATGGAATTTATCAAGGTATAGATTTCAAAGGCGGGGTTACTGCCACTTATACTGTAGAGTATAACGACAATTTTGATGGAGATATGAACAAAGCTATCGACAAGGCGATAGCTAGATGTAGTAATCTTCTTAGTGCAGAATATACTGAATATCAAGTTGAGAAATTAGGTGAGGATCAGATAAGACTAACAATTCCAAGATTATCTACTTCAACAACTATGACAACTAATTATTTAGTAAACTATATTACATTTACTACAGAAGAAGTTTCTGATGCAGAAACATTTATTCCTACCTTCACTGGTGATAACATTACTAGTTCTCAATATTATACAAGTAATGGTACATTTGGCGCATTAATTGAATTTAATGATGAGGGTAAAGATGCTTTAATCGCTATGTCAGAGAATCTTTCTTCTAGCGGTACTCTTTATATTTATCAAGACAAAGAATATTCTTCTGTGCTTCTTAGAATAACAGTTGACGCAGATTCTTTATCTCAAATCGCTGGAAGTAAGCAATTGTTTATTAGTGATTTGTCTTTGTTCCCAAATAAAGAAGATGCACAGATGTTTGCTGATAAGATAGCAAGTGGTATGCTTAACGTTGATATGGCACTAGATGGTGATATAGAATATACTGAAGCTACAATGGGAGAGGGCTTTGCAACTGTTTGTTGGTTAATAGTCTTGGCAGTTATTGTAGTATCCATGGTGTACTTGTATACTAAATACAAAGAATTAGCATTAGCAACCGGTACTTCTTTGCTTACATTTATCGCTATGAGTTTAATTGTAATGCCGTTGTTTAGTGGTGTACAAATATCTTTAGCTGGTTTTGTTGGAATAATTGTCAGCTATCTAATTACTTTTATAGCTCATATAGTTTATTTAGAGAAATCTAAATCAGAATTTGCTAGTGGCAAAAAATTACTTGCATCATTTAAATCTGCAAATATTAAGTCTGTGTTGGCAAATGTAGATATGTATGCAGTTGTATTATTATTAGCAATTCCAATGCTACTATTGTCAGTTAGTTCAATTAAGACAATTGCTTCGGTTGTAGCGTTATTGATGTTCCCTAGTGCACTTAGTTCTTTGTTGGTTCACAGAGGTGTTGTTAAGTGGTATTTGGATATTAATCCAACAAAGTATAAAAAGATAAATTTTGTAAAAGGAGTGACTGAAAATGAAGAATAAAAAAAGTTGTTCCTTATGTGCTAAGCTAACTAATATGCTAAACATTAATTATGTTGAAAAGTGTAAGTTTTTGATTTTGATTCCAGTTATAATAATTGCGATGGCGATTGCTATGACATCATTATTTGGAGTTAATTATACAGAAGATTTAAGGAATTCTTATCAATTTACAGTTAATTTTGGTGTAGAAATTCAAGATGATACAAGAGAAGATTATATCGAAAAAATTAACGAGGCGTTAGAAGAAAACGACTTAACTGCTACTAAATATTTAGAAAAAGGTGAGGTCGTTTATACAAGCTTTGTAGTATCAATCGACTCTTCAGTTTCTGATTTAACAGAGGAAGAAATTACTAATATTCAAGAAAGTTTAGAGAAATCCTTACAAGAATCAATTAATTCTACTGTTGAAGTTTCTGAAATGTCTTATGTTGTTTCTGAACCAACTAATTATATTTTGATTACATTATTGGCATTTTTAATAGCAATTGTTTGTATCTTTGTGTATACATGGATAAGGCATAACATTGTTACAGCAACTTCAATGTCTTTGGGTGTTGTGATGTCTGCAGGATTAATGTTTGTATTCTATGGCTTATTTAGATTGCCATTTAATTATGTTTCTCTTGCATTAATATTAGTTGCATCAATTGTAACTCTATTAGTTTCTATGAATATCTTTGATGAAATTAAAAACACTACAATGGAAGAAAAAAGTTATACTAATAACGAATATGTTGCAAAGGCGAATAATTCTTTGGTTAATAAATTCTTTGCACCTGTTTCTTGGTTGCTAATATTTGCAATTATTGTTGGACTTATAATGTTTATATTCAATCTTAATTTAGCATTAGCTTTAATTGGACTTGTTTTTGCTATTATTGTTGCTTGCTATTCTTCTTTGTATATAACAACAAGTTTATGGGCTGTAATATATAATAAAGCTAAAGACCAGAAATTAAGAAACAGAATAGAGAGACAAAAGACGGCTGAGGAAAAGAAAGCTAAAAAATCTGAAACAAAAGTTGAAGAGGACAAAATAGTTGTATAGAGGTGGATAATTTCCATCTCTATTTTTTATAAATATTACTTAAAAATGCGAATAGGCATAGAAATCGTTTTTTATAATGATTAAAATATAGTATAATACCTTTGAGAAATATAAAGGACGATACAAGAATTCGCCTTAATTATTTATTAACAAAATTTTTTCAAATTTTGCATTAATAAAGAAACTGTTTAGTTAGATATGTTTTTATAACTTGTAAGTGTTAACAGGCTATTTTTGTATGCAGGGAAAATAGATGATTATTAAGAAAAATGAATCGATAGATATAGAGCAAAGTAAGGTTAATAAACTTGCTAGCTTTTTTAAACTTGACCAAAATATTATAAAACTTCTTATTGCTAGAGGTTATAATACTAAAGAAGAAATTTATGATTTTTTAAATCCTTCTACTAACAAATTTTATAATCCATATTTGCTATCTAATATGAAAGAGGTTGTAAGTAGAATAAAATCTGCAGTCGAAAAAAAAGAAAAGATAGTAATTCTAGGTGACTATGATACAGACGGTATTAGTGCCACTGCCATAATGTATAAATACTTTGAAACATTAAATCATAAGGTTAATGTGTTTTTGCCAAACAGAATTGCTGATGGATATGGCTTGTCTTTTGACACAATAGACAAAATCAGGTCGTCATATAATCCTAAACTTATAATAACTGTTGATTGTGGTATATCTGCTTATGAAGAAATTGAGTATGCCAAGAGTTTAGGTATTGAAATAATAGTAACCGACCACCATGATATTCCTGACAAAGTGCCTGATTGTTTAATAATCAACCCAAAAATGCCAAATCAGAAGTATCCATTTAAAGATTTGTGTGGTGCAGGTGTTGCGTTGAAAGTTGTTCAAGCTTTGACTAATATTAAATCGTCACTAAAGTATTTGACAATTGCTTCACTTGCTACTGTTGCTGACATTGTACCTTTGGTTGATGAAAACAGAATAATAACCTATTTTGGCATTAAAAATCAAAAAGATGATATGCCGTTAGGACTACAGAAACTTATCAAGAAATTAAGAATAGACACACCTCTATCGTCAACGGATATCTCTTTTAAGCTTGCTCCTAAAATTAATGCAACTGGAAGAATGGGAGACCCTATAATTGCCTTTAATTTGTATGTACAGAAAGATTTAAAAGAAATTAATAACAATATAGTTGCATTGTTGGACCTTAATAGTAAGCGCGTTGCGGAAACAAATGCTATCGTGCAAGATGCTATGCAAATGTTAGAAAATGTCAATACTGCAAAAAAGGGAATTATCATTGTCAAAAATGAAAAGTGGGAGAGTGGAGTACTTGGTATAATATGTTCAAAGTTGGTTGAAATTTATAATAAACCTGCTTGTGTTCTTTCCATGATTGATGGGGAACTAAAAGGAAGTTTGAGAAGTATTCCAAGCATTAATATCTATGAAGCTTTAAGTACAGTGAAAGAGCATTTGGTTCAATTTGGTGGACACAATCAAGCAGCGGGTATTACGCTAAAGCCAGAAGAATTTGAAAATTTTTCTAACGAAATTAATAATTATATTCTAAAAAAATATTCCCAAGAAGACTTTTTGTTAGAAAAGAAATATGATTTGGATTTATCAAAAGTATCATTAAGTGATAAATTTATTAAAGATTTGGAATATTTAGAGCCTTTTGGACTTGCGAATGAAAAACCATTATTTAAATTTACATTTAACAATGTTTCAGTCTCTCAAATGCCAAAATTCCCAAATCATATAAAAATTAAGGCAAGCAACTTAGAGTTAATTGGTTTTAACTTAGGGGAATATCTATATAATCTTAATACTAATTCTAACAAAACAATTATATTAGAATTGAGTTTAGACAAATATTATGGAAATGTAACTTTAAAAGGTATAATAAAATATATTTCATTTTCAAAACTAAATACTACAATAAAAACAGATATTGTAAATGGAATGTATTTGAATCAACTATCCTATATTAAATATAAGAAAAAATCTTCATCGATTGTAAAGGTTATTGAAGAAGATAAAATTTACGAATATATTAAGAATGAAAATGAGAGTAATAAATTTGGTTTATTAGTTTTGTCAAATACTATAGAAAGTTATAACAAATTTACTGAGAAGGTAAGCGAAAATTACAATTTTGAACTTTACAAAATAAATAATAAAACAGGAATAAATACTCTATTATTTGCTCCAGATACCAATATTAATTATAGTGCTTATGACAAAATTGTATTACTTGATACTCCAATCCATATAGGATTTGTTGATTATTTGCTAGACTTGGGAAAAGAAGTGATAATTACTAATTCTACATTCAATACAAAAATATTAAAGAATTTAGATGCTAACAGGTCAATTTTTGCTAAGTATCATAATGCAATAAAAAATTGTGCAAAGAAGGCAGTTAATGAGCCTGATTTGCTGGGTTTTTATTCTAAATTAAAAAGAACAAATCCAACTTTTACAAATATAAAATTTAATCAGTTTAAGTTTGTTTTACTTGTTTTGGAAGAATTGGGAATCTGCAAAATTGATGGAGGAAGTGTTTGTTTTACTGATGTTAAAAGTAATTTAACAAACTCAAGTATTTATAATTTTGTAAATCTTCTTATAAATGCAACTAAGGGAGAATGATAAATGGAAGAAGTTTTTTTGATTAAAATCAAAAAATTATATACTTTAGAACAAAATCAACAAATTATAAGTATAATTAATTTGTTGAAAGATTTGGAAATAGATAATCCTATATATAATATAAATTTTGCAATTGGTTTAGCAAATAGCGTTATAGAAAACAAATTAGATTATAAATCAGTTGTGGCAAGTTTATATTATCCAATTATCAAGAATAATTTATTAGACAAGATAAACTTAGCTAAAGTTGATGATGAAATATATATAATGCTCAATTCTTTGGCAAATGTTGAGAAATTAAATATATCTACCAAGCAAGAGCAATTAGATAGTATTAAAAATATGTTTATTGCAATAGCTAAAGATATAAGGGTCATTATTATAAAATTGTGTATTGAGCAACAAAAACTTAACTTCTTGGACAAATTTACTGAAGAAGAAACTGAAGAGCTGTTCAAAGGATTTAATGACATATTTGCCCCAATTGCTGCAATGCTTGGTGTTAGTCAAATAAAAAATAAGTTAGAAGATGCAACTTTTAAATATTATAAACCTAATTTCTATGAAGAGTTAAGATTAGCTCTAAGTCAATATGTTGACGATAGAAATGAAGAGATAAATAAAGTTATAGAAAAAATAAGAGAAGAAATTTCCCCTATAGTTTCCAAGTGCGAAGTTTATGGCAGGCAGAAACAGTTGTATAGTATAGCCAAAAAATTACAAAAAAAGAATATGGGCGTTAGTGCTATACTGGATATATATGGAAGAGATAATAATATTGAAAATATAGCAAAAGGAAAGACTTTTAATGAAATTACATTGTCTCATATACTTGATGTTCTTGCTGTAAGAGTAATAGTAAATACTGTTGATGAATGTTATGCCGTACTTGGCAAAATCTTTTCTATATTTAAACCGTTTGGCAATTTTAAAGATTATATTGCTAATCCAAAAGCAAATGGTTATCAATCGCTTCATACTGCAATCATTTTGGACAATGGCGACCCAGTAGAAGTTCAAATAAGAACTTATGAAATGCATAATTATGCAGAATATGGTTTTGCGGCGCATTGGGCATATAAAGTTAACAAAAAAGTATCAAAAACTGATGCTAAAATCAATTATATTAGGTCTATTCTTGAACTATATAAGGAAAAGTCAAATGATGAACTTCTAGACATTCTTAAAACTGATGTTTATTTAGGTAAAATATTTGTACAGACTCCTATGGGCAAAATTATTGAGCTTCCTGAGGGGGCAACGCCTATTGATTTTGCTTATGCAGTACACTCCAAAGTCGGAGACTCATGTGTCGGGGCAAAAATAAATGGAAAAATTTTCCCGTTAGCAACAATGCTTTCTAATGGTGATGTAGTAGAAATTATAACCAATCCTAATTCTAAAGGCCCATCTAGAGATTGGATAAAAGTTTGTAAAACAAATGGTGCTAAAACGAAGATTAGAGCTTTCTTCAAAAAATCCATGAAAGAAGAAAATATCAAGAAAGGTAAACTTGTTCTAGAGACTTTGGCCAAATCAAAGAATTATAATCTAAATAAACTATTGATAGAGGATTATTTAGAAGAGGTGATGGAGAGATATAGCTTTTCTAGCATTGATGATATGTATGCCTCAATTGGTTATGGTGGGATAACAGCTAATCAGGTATTAAACAAGTTGATTTCTTTATATAGAATAGACAATCCAGTAGAGAAACCATTAACAGCGTTGGTAAATTCAACTAGTTCAAACTTGAAAGCAAAAGATGACAATCAAGTAGTAGTTAGAGGTTATTCTAACTTTATGACAAAGCTTGCTAGATGTTGTAGCCCAATACCTGGAGATAAGATTGTAGGATATGTTTCTAGAGGTAAAGGTATTACAATTCATAGAACAGATTGCCATACAATTGAGAATTATGAGTTTGAAAGGCTTATAGAGTGTGATTGGAAAAATTCTTCAAGTACTAGGTCTTTTGTTGGTGAAATTAATTTAATAGTTAATAATACAAACAGTACTTTTTCTGACATTTCAAAGAAGGTTACAGATAATAAAATAGAAATTGTTTCTATGAACACAAGGCCAATTAAAGATAATAAGAATATTATCACTCTTGGGTTGAGAGTTTCATCAAAAAATCAATTAGATGATATTGTATCGAAGTTAAAACTTGTTAATAATGTTATAGATGTATATAGGAATAACTAATGGAAATAATTACAAATATTGAAAATATCAACGAAGAATTGATTTTAATAGAAAATATATTTAAAGGAAAGAAGAGTAAAAAACTACCTAAATTGATAGAAATTAATGTCAAAACTATTGATAATACTATAGAGATTTGTTTATTAGTAGATAATGTAATAAATAGTACATCAACTTTTGAATATGATTTAAGTGAAAATGAACAATTTAGTAAATATATAAAGAGATATGCTAAGGTTGTATTATATGAGTATTTGAGTAATATATATAACTACAAAGCACCGTGGGGAGCATTGACTGGTATAAGACCGACTAAACTATATTATGAATTTCTTAATATTTATCATAATCATTATGTTGTCAAAAAGAAAATGCAAGAAGAGTTTTTTGTTTCAAAAAAAAAGTTAAAGCAATTAGAACTTATTGTTAAGGAGCAAGCAGGTATAGTTAGGGATATTAATTCAATTGATCTATATATAAATATCCCTTTCTGTACAAGTAAATGTTATTATTGTTCTTTTATATCTCTTCCTATGACTAAGTGTCAAAATTTGGTTGAGCCATATATTGAGGCACTTATAAAGGAAATTAAGGGAACTTTAATATTTGTAAAGCAACAAGGATTAAGAATTAACACGATATATTTTGGTGGTGGAACTCCAACCGCAATTGGTGTAAAGAATCTTGAAAAAATATTGAAAATTATACCTAAAGATGTTAAAGAATTGACTGTGGAGGCGGGGCGACCCGATACAATTGATTTAGAAATGTTACAAATGCTTGAGAAACAAAATGTAACACGTATTTCGATAAATCCACAAACATTTAATAATGAAACACTGAAAGCTATTGGTAGGAATCATACATCTGAAGATGTTATCAATGTATATAATTTAGCAAGGAAATTTGACTTTACAATTAACATGGATCTTATAGCTGGATTAGATGAAGAGACTTTTAAGGACTTTAAATACACTTTAGACAAGACTATCAGTCTTAAACCAGATAATATTACAGTGCATACTTTATCAATAAAGAGGGCAAGTGATTTAATTACTGAGGGTGGAAATATATCCTTAACGAATGATGTAGAAAAGATGATAGAATATTCTAATAAAATATTGATAAAATCAAATTATAATCCATATTATCTATATAGACAGAAGAACATGATAGGTAATCTAGAAAACATTGGGTATGCCAAAAAAGGTAAATTGTGTGAATTTAATATAAACAGCATGGAAGAAACATTGTCTGTAATTGCTTGTGGGGCTAATGCAATAAGTAAACAAATAAATTATGAGAATAACTGTATTAGAAGGCATGCAAATGTCAAAAATATTCAACAGTATATTGATAGAATAGATGAGATGATAGACAAAAAACTTAATTTGTTTAGAAATTAACTGAAAATTTTAATTTTTTGGTTGTAATTTTTTATTAATGACTTTACAATATTAAGTCTTTATGTTATATTATATCTGTGACCTTATAACTGGGTACTAGGAACATCTTCCGACCGGATACGCGGTTTAAGGCTAATAAAAAATAATGGAGGAATCAAACATGATTAATAAAGAGAAGAAACAAAGCATTATTAAAGAATATGCTAGACAAGAAGGCGATACAGGTTCTTGTGAAGTTCAAATCGCTGTATTAACTGCTAGAATTTCAGAATTAACTGAACATTTGAAAGTTAATAAGAATGATGAACATTCTCGTCGTGGCTTAATCAAACTTGTTAGTAGAAGAAAGAAGTTAATTAAGTACATGGAAAGAGTTAACCTTGAAGGTGCAAGAGCACTAAAAGCTAAATTAGGTATTAGATAATATATTTAAGGGCGGTTGTTTTTTCATTGTGTACATTGTATATAATGGATAACCGCTTTTATTTATATAAATGAGGAGAAACTATGAAAGATTTTAAAACTTTTGAAACAGAAATTGGTGGAAAAAAAGTTGAGGTGGAAATTGGTAAGTATGCATTCCAAACTAATGGTCACTGTATAGTTAAATGCGGAGAGACTATGGTTATGTGTAATGTTTGTATGAATAAGCAACCTAGACATGGTCAAGATTTTTTCCCACTAAGTGTTGATTTTGAAGAAAAGTTATATGCTGTTGGTAAGATTCCTGGTGGATTTAAGAAAAGAGAGGGTAGGCCTACAGACCAAGCGATTCTTACAAGTAGATTAATTGATAGACCTTTAAGACCCTTATTTCCAAAGGGATTTTTCAATGATGTTACTGTTATTGCAACACCTCTTAGTATTGACTATAATATTGCCCCAGAGCCACTTGCTATGTTTGCAAGCTCAATTGCTCTTACTATTAGTGATATTCCGTTTGCTGGTCCAACTGGTAGTGTTGAAGTTGCTTTGGTAGATGGAAAATATATAATTAATCCTAATACTGAAGAGAAAGATAAGAGTTTAATTGACTTGAAAGTTGCCGGAACTAAAGATGCTATTCTTATGGTTGAAGCAGGAGCGAAAGAAGTTAGTGAAGAAGTTATGCTTAAAGGTATAATGTTTGCTCATGAAGAAATAAAGAAACAAGTTGCTTTCCAAGAGAAAATTGCTGATGAGTTGGGCGTTAAGAAGGCTGAAGATTTACCTTATTATGTAATAGATGAGACTTTAGAAAAAGATGTTAGAGAGTTTGGTTATCCTATTATGACCAAAGTTATGGAACACTTTGATAGACATGAAAGAGATTTCGCTGAAGAGCAGGCTAACGAAGAGATCTTGGCTCACTTTGCAGAAACTTATCCAGACTCAGAAAGACAAATTCTTGATGTTTTATACAAAGTTAAGAAAGAAATAATGAGAGCAAAGATTCTTAATGATGGTATAAGACCTGATGGAAGAAAATTAGAAGAAATAAGACCTATTTGGTGTGAAGTTGGAATCTTGCCAAGAGTTCATGGCTCTGCTGTATTTACAAGAGGTGAGACTCAAGCATTGAGTACTTGTACTTTAGGTAGTCTTCGTGATACACAAATTCTTGATGGTATTGACGAAGAAGATGAGAAGAGATATATGCACCACTATAATTTCCCAGGTTATTCTACAGGTGAGGCAAAATCTTTAAAATCTGCTGGTCGTAGAGAAATTGGACATGGTGCTTTGGCTGAACGTGCATTACTTCCAGTCCTTCCAAGTGAGGAAGATTTCCCATATGCTATTAGAACTGTTAGCGATATATTGAGTAGTAATGGTTCAACAAGTCAAGCAAGTGTATGTGGTAGCACTTTAGCGTTAATGGATGCTGGTGTTCCAATTTCTGCTCCAGTTGCTGGTGTTGCTATGGGTCTTATTAAAGATGCAGAAAGTGGTAAAGTTGCAATTCTTACTGATATTCAAGGCTTAGAAGATTTCTTAGGGGATATGGACTTTAAAGTTGCAGGAACTAAGAAAGGTATTACAGCTATTCAAATGGATATTAAAATTAAAGGTATTGATGAAGCAATATTGAGAGAAGCATTAGAGAGAGCAAGACAAGGTAGATTATTTATTCTTGATAAAATGACTGCTGTAATTGCTGAGCCAAGAGCTGAACTTAGTAAGTATGCTCCAAAGATAATTTCATTCTCAATTAATCCAGACAAGATTAAAGATGTAATTGGTACTGGTGGTAAGATGATAAACAAAATCATTGATGAAACTGGTGTAAAAATTGATATTTCTGATGAAGGATTAGTTGCAATTGCAGGTATTGACACAGAAATGAGTCAAAGAGCTAAGGAAATTATTTTAAGTATTACTGAAGAATTAGAAGTCGGTAAAACATATACAGGAACAGTTGAAAGAATTATGCAATTTGGTGCTTTTGTAAATATGGGTTATGGCAAAGAAGGTATGATTCATATCTCAAAACTATCTTCTAAGAGAGTTGAAAAGGTAGAAGATGTTGTTAAAGTTGGAGATAAAGTAGAAGTTTCTGTTATCAAAATTGAAAAGGGCAAAGTAGACCTTAAATTATTAGGAATATTTGCAGATTAGTAAATAAAAAAATCACTTAAGTTAAACTTAGGTGATTTTATTATTTTATAAAAAAAAACCGTGCGATTGGCTTCGAAATCGTTACTAATAGAATTTAAAGATTTTGAACTCATCTAAAGCTTCCTTATGGCACATAACCAAATCTACTTAATGATGCTTCCTTCCGGACCTGACATGGTTCGTAGCAGGCTATTGCATAAGACCTTAGAATCAACACCCAAAAAGGTTAAATAACTACTAGCACTAGACACCCCTCAGCCAACCATTCAGTCCTGCGTATAGTTGGTTTCAGGTACAGGGCACAACTAACTCCCCACCTAGCACGGTATATGTATTTTAACAAAAATTTTGACAATTTGCAAGTATAATTCGCTTTAGAAGTAAAATAAGTTGTCAAATATTAACATATTTGGTATAATTTTTATATTATTTTATAAAAACCAAAATGGAGAAATATAATGTCGGAAAATAGTAGGGCAAAAAGATTTATTGATTGTTATAATATGATCGACCAAGCTTTAAGAATACAAGGGGACATGAGTAAATCAATCAGTTATACAGAAGTAGTAAGAAAAGCTTCAAGAACTAATGGGATTGTAAAAAAGTATGAAGATGAGTTGATAGATTATGGCAGACTTAGAAATGCTATAGTTCATTCTGCAGATACTACACAAATTATTGCAGAACCAAATCAAGATGTGGTTGAAAATTTTGAAAAGATTTGTTCTTTAATTTGTACCCCACCATTAGCAGTTGATACTATATGTAACAAGAATTTTGCTAGTTTGGGATACAATGTTATACTTAAAGATGTAATAGAGTACATGTATAGAAGTGGATTTAGTAGTATTCCAATCTACAAAGAAAATATGTTAGTTGGTGTTGCAAATGCAACTAAGATTACTAGACTTTTGGGAAAGAAAATATACCAGAAGGTAGATGTTAAGAAATATATGGAAGAAACAACAATAGAATCTGCTATGAAAGATTTGGTGGAAGATAACTACTATACAATTGCTAATGAAAAGGTAACAGTAGACAAAATATTATCACTATTTGCTGAAAATAGAAAGTTGTTGTTAATAATAATTACAAAAAATGGAAGCCTATTAGAACAACCAATTGGTATTATTACTGCTGGTGATATAATGGAAATAAACAAAATATTAGACAATTATAATAACTAAAGGACTTAATATGGAAAAATTAGATATTAGTATTTTAAATAAAGATTATGTAAGTTTTGAAGGTACAGAGGTTACAGTAGGTGGCTGGGTAAAGAGTACAAGAGATGTTAAAACTTTTGGGTTTATAGATCTTAATGATGGTACATCTTTCAAAGGTGTACAGATAGTCTGTAATGATACATTAGTAAATTACTCTACTGCGATCAAACTAAATGCTGGTTCTTCAATTCTATGTAAAGGCAAGATTGTATTAACACCTGAGAACAAACAACCTTATGAATTACATGCTACAGAAATTGAAATTTTGGACGCAACTGATGACTCTTATCCAATTCAAAAAAAGAAACATACGGTGGAATTTTTAAGGGATTATGCTTATCTTCGTGGTAGAACAAACTTATTTAATGCAGTTTTCAGAATTAGAAATAAGTGTGCTTATGCTATTCATCAGTTTTTTCAACAAGAAAATTTTATGTATGTAAACACTCCAATCATTACAAGTGCTGACTGTGAGGGTGGTTCTGATGTATTTAGAGTAACTACTCACAATTTCTATGACAAAAAACATATGGAAACAGCAACACCAGAAAATGATTTCTTTGGAAAAAGCGTTTTCTTAACTCCAACTGGACAGTTAGAAGCTGAGGCTTTTGCTCTTAGTTTTAGTAAAGTGTATACCTTTGGACCAACTTTTAGGTCTGAAAATAGTAATACTACAAGACACGCAAGCGAATTCTGGATGATTGAACCAGAAATGGCATTTTGCGATTTAGCTGGCGATATGACAGTTATGGAAAAAATGATTAAGTTTATAATTAACTTTGTTTTCGATAATTGTCCAGATGAATTAGCTTTCCTAGACCAATTTGTAGAAAAAGGACTAATAGATAAATTAAAGAATGTTGTTAATAATGATTTTGCAAGAACAACTTATACAGAAGCAATTGAAATTCTAAAGAAACATAATGATAAATTTGAATTCAAAGTTGAGTGGGGTTGTGATTTGCAAAGTGAGCATGAAAGATATTTGTCTGAAGTAATTTTCAAAAAACCGGTTTTCGTAACTGATTATCCAAAAGACATTAAAGCTTTCTATATGAGACTTAATGACGATAATAAGACTGTTGCTGCTTGTGACTTATTAGCACCAGGAATTGGCGAAATCATTGGTGGAAGCCAAAGAGAAGAAAGATATGATGTATTGCTAGCAAAGATTAAAGAGTTTGGTTTGAAACCAGAAGATTACGATTGGTACTTGAAATTAAGACAATATGGAAGTGTTGTTCATAGTGGATTTGGACTTGGATTTGATAGAATTTTGATGTATATAACTGGTGTTAGTAACATAAGAGATGCTCAATTATGCCCAAGAACTCCAAAAAATTGTAATTTTTAATTTAATAAAATAAAAAAATTACAAAACTTGTTGCATTTAGTATAAATATTTGGTATAATAAATCGCGTTGAAATTATAAAAGACCTATGGGGGTGGATAATAATGGCAAAAGAATGTTGTATTTGCGGAAAGTCTAAAGTGGCAGGAAATCAAGTAAGCCACTCACATATTGCCACAAAGAGAAGCTGGAATGCTAATCTTCAAAAGAAAGATGTTGATATTGATGGCAAATTAACTAAGAAATACATCTGCACTAGATGTTTAAAGACTTTAAAGAAAAACGAAAATAACTAGTATTTTGGAAAAATGATTAAGGAGAATTTCTTAATCATTTTTTTTGTCATTTTAAAATAATATAAAACAAATAGGTGTGTATTATTTATTTGCCAATATTCTTAAAAAAAGGTATAATAATCTAGAGTGTTTTATAACAACTTTAAAGTTTATTAATCTAATTATAAGGAGTACTAATGTTACAATTTTTGTCGCAAATTCAAGACTTAAAATTAGTTCTTGTTTTAACCATAGCACTGATGTTAGTGCTTTTGATATCTTTTAGTTTTCATGAATTCGCTCATGCTTATGTTGCGTATCGTAATGGTGATGAAACTGCTAAAGCCTTAGGAAGGTTAACAATTAATCCATTTGCACATATTGATTGGGTTGGTTTTGTCTGTTGTATGTTATTTGGATTTGGTTGGGCAAAGCCTGTTCCTATCAACACAGTTAAATTTAGAAAATATAGAAAAGGTATAATTACAACTTCAATAGCTGGTATTATAGTTAATTTGATAATAGCTTTTGTCGGTTGCGGGCTTTTTTATACAACTAGTCTATATTTGTTACCTTTGATTACAAACGAATACTTATCAAGTTTTATTTTCTATTTTTTCTATTTCTTATACGTAATAAATATAAATTTAATGGTATTTAATTTGTTGCCTATTCCTCCTTTAGATGGTTTTAATGTGCTTGATGCTATGACTAAATATGATAACAAATTTGTCATTTTTATGAAAAAGTATGGCACAATAGTTTTGTTTTTGTTAGTATTTGTGTTTGATGGATTTTTGGGAACACTTATGGATTGGGTTAGGTGGCCAATAGAAATGTTTTGGTTATTTATTTTTGGATTGTTTTAGAAGGGATTATGGAAGAAGTTATTAATAATATAAATAGTGATGAGTTAAATAATGAATCGTCAACAATGCAATTTAAATTTGCTGACCAAGTAGGACCTCTTGACTTACTACTATTTCTTATTAAGAAGAATAAGTTAGATATAGAAGAAGTCAAGCTTGCTGATATTACTGACCAATATCTAGAAATGATTAAAGATATCGATAAGTTGGATTTAGAAATGGCAAGTGATTTTATAGTTATGGCGTCGGAATTGATTGAAATAAAGAGTAGGACACTTCTTCCATCAGTTAGAGAAGAAGAGGAAGAAGAAATAGATTCTGAAGAATTAATCAAGATGAGACTTAAAGAACTTGAACTTATGAAAGAAATGAGCGAAAAGTTAAAAATTATAGAAAATACTGATACATTTTACAAAAGTCCAGAACCAGAGGCTGGTAAATATAGAGTAGTTATTAAAGATATGCAACTAGATGATTTACTTGATGCTTTTACTAAGTTTATGCTTAAGAATGTGAAAAAAGAATCAGAAAATATAGAGACAAAGAAGATTGAGAAAGAAAGATTTACTGTTGAGCAAAAGATATCAAACATCAAAGATGCATTAATCATGCATAAACAAATCAAGTTTAGTCAATTGCTTTCTAGCTCAATTTCTAAAGATGAGATAGTAACTACTTTTATGGCATTATTAGAACTTTTGAAACTTCAAACTATTAAAGTTAAGCAATCTGACTTGTTTGAAGATATTGATATAATTAAGGTAGAGGAAGATAATGGATAATTTAAAAGAAATTTTAGAGGCTATATTATTTGTGTCTGGGGACGGTGTGGCTTATGAAGATATTGCTGAAAAATTACAAATTGATATTGAAGAAGTGAAAAATACTTTAGAGACTCTAAAAAAAGAAAAAGAAGAGAGTAATAGTGGTATACAGGTAGTTTTATATAATAATAAAGCACAACTTTGTTCAAACAAAAATTATGTTAACGAAATAGCCGAAGTTCTTAATCCTATTAGAGAGAGGGTATTAACTAAGGCAGTACTTGAAGTTTGTGCAATAATAGCATATAAGCAACCTATAACAAGAATGGAAATTGAGGCAATTAGAGAGTCTAAGAATTGTGACTATGCTGTTAATGCTTTACTTGAAAATAATTTGATAGAAGTCGTAGGGAGAAAAGATACTGTGGGTAAGCCTTTGCAGTTTGGTACTACAGATAATTTTTTAAAAAAGTTTGGGTTGCGATCTATTGGAGATTTGCCTGAGTATGAAGAATTATTAGAGAGAATCCAAGTTATTAAAGAATCTTATATGAATAAAAGCGATACCAGTTTATTTAACTTTAATAACATTCCTGAAACAATGGCTAAGGAAGATGATAACTTTTCAACTAGTGTTAATGATGAAGAAGATGATGAGTTCTTAGATGAACTTGACAAATTGGTTGATGAAAGCGATTTTGATTTTGATGATGATATCAAGTTTGTATAAATGAAAATAACTAACAAATAATACAAATATACTTAGTTTGTTGTAAATTTGCAATAAAAGTGTTGCAATTTTTGGCTATATTATATATAATTAATAGGTATTATTAGAGATAGTGCACTTTTTTTGAGGAGGGAATATGGCAGTTAAAACATCTAATGCTTTTGGTAAAATAACTATTGATAACGAAGCAATTGCTTGTGTTACAGGACATATAGCAAGAGATTGTTATGGGGTAGTTGATTTGGCTGGTCAAGGATTTTTTGGCTCTTTTAACTCTGTAAAGAAAAAGAAAACATTATCCAATGGAGTTAAGATTAAAACTATAGGTAATAGAATCTATATTGATCTTAACGTAATATTGAAGTTTGGTGTATCAATATCTACTGTAACTGATAACTTGAAGACATCTATTAAATATGGTGTAGAAAGTTTTACTGGTATGATAATTGATTCTGTTAATATTAATGTAGTGGGTGTGCGTGTTTAGAAGTACGCCTTGTTATAAGGAGCAAGTTATAAATGCAAAAGAGTATAAATAGTTTAATGTTTAGGAAAATGCTTAACGCAAGTGCAAAAATCCTAGATGAAAATAAAAAATTAATTGATTCACTAAATGTTTTCCCTGTTCCAGATGGTGATACAGGAACAAACATGAATTTGACATTCAACAATGCTATAAAAGAAGTAAATAATTGTTTAGACAACTCATTTTCTGCTATTAGCGATAGTTTGGCAAAAGGTGCTTTGAGAGGTGCAAGAGGTAACTCTGGAGTTATATTATCTCAGATTCTTAAAGGTATGAGTACAGTTTTGTCAAAAGCTGAAGAAAATGTAACAACCAAAATTTTTGCTAAAGCTTTGGTAGAAGGTTCTAATGTAGCGTATAAAGCTGTTACAAAACCTAAAGAAGGTACAATATTAACTGTTATTAGAACAATGGCTGAATCTGCAACAAAAGTTGCAAAAAAAGTAAGCGATTTTGAGGAATTTTTTGCTTTGGTTTTGAAAGATGCAGAGTTTATTTTACAACAAACTCCAGAAATGTTGCCAATATTGAAAAAAGCGGGGGTTGTTGATGCAGGTGGTCGTGGATTGATTGTAATCTTCACTGGTATGCAAAGAATCCTTAATGGTGACGAAGAGTTGGATTTAACTATTGAAGAGATGATAAATAATGTACAACAAGCATCAAATTCTAATGAAGTTTATATTAATTTAGAGAATTTGGCAGAAATTGAATTTGCATATTGTACTGAATTTATGGTATCTCATATGAAAAAGAAAACAACAGAAAGTGATATTGATAAGTTAAGAGAAAATCTTATGAATATTGGAGACAGTGTTGTTTGTATTGGTGATTTGCAACTAGTTAAAGTTCATGTTCATACAAATGAGCCAAATTTAGCATTGGGATATGCTTTAGAATTGGGTGAAATTATAAACATCAAGATAGAAAATATGGTTGAGCAAAACCGTGAATTAAAGCGTATGAGAAATCAACAAGAACAAAACTTGAAAGAGTTTGGTATTGTTGCGGTTGCACCTGGTGAAGGTATTGCTAATGTATTTAGTGATTTGTTAGTAGATAACATCATTGAAGGTGGACAAACAATGAATCCTAGTGCTGAAGATATTGCTAAGGCTGTAGATAAAGTTCCAGCTAGAAATGTTTTTGTTTTGCCTAATAATAAAAATATTGTATTAGCTGCTGAGCAAGCTAAGAATTTGACTAATAAATTCATTTATGTTATTCCTACAACTTCAGTTCCTGAGGGAATTTCTGCTGTATTGGGCTTTAATATGGAGGGTTCTCTAGAGGAAAACATGGAAGCTATGATGAATGGTAAAGAGTCTGTTCAGTCTGCTTCCGTAACTTATGCTGTAAGAACTACCCATGTTGATGGTTTT
This sequence comes from uncultured Christensenella sp., assembly GCA_964630515.1. Taxonomy (GTDB): domain Bacteria; phylum Bacillota; class Clostridia; order Christensenellales; family UBA1242; genus UBA11490. The sequence goes on from CAZVVP010000014.1 coordinate 27,680, forward strand.
GATTTAAATCAAGGAGATATCATTGGTTTAGATAATAAGAGCATTATTGCTAAAGGGTCTTTGGTTAAGGAAACAACTTTGCAACTTTTAGAAAAAATGGTTAATCCTGATGTGGTTAATATTACTCTTTTCTATGGTAAAGATGTACAAGAAGAAGAAGCTCAAGCGTTAGCAAGTGAAATTGAATCTAAATATTCACAATGTGATATAACTTTGCTTTATGGTGGACAACCAGTTTATTATTACATTATTTCAATAGAATAATTTATAACAAAACAAATATTGACAAAAAGAAACAAATAATTGTTAAGCGGTTATTTGTTTTTTTTTTATAATAATTAAAAAAAGGAGTAAAAGATTATGGATATAGTTTCAAATGTAGATAACAATATTTTGTTTATAAAATTATCTGGAGAATTAGATGAGTATTCAGCATCATATTGTAGGGATAAATTAGATTATACTTTTGCAAATAATTCTTATTCAAAAATAATTGTCGATATGTCTAATTTAACATTTATGGATAGTACAGGAATTGGTGTCCTAATAGGTAGATATAAGATTGTAAAAGGAAATAATAAACAGATGTTTATAGCAAATCCAAATAAGCAAATTGAAAAAATTTTTAAAATGAGTGGCATTTATGAAATAATGCCAAAGATTAGTTAAGGAGAGGTAAGTTATATATGTTAAATCAAAATAATATGGTTAATTTAAGATTTAAAGCAATTAGTCAGAACGAATCATTTGCTAGAATTTGTGTTGCTTCTTTTTTAGCGTCTGTTAATCCTACAATTGATGAGCTAGGAGATATTAAGACTGCAGTTAGTGAGGCGGTTACTAATTGTGTAGTTCATGCTTATCCTAATACAATTAATGGAGAAATTGAAATGATTGTTTCTATTGAAAATGATGAAGTATATATATCAATTACAGATTTTGGCGTTGGTATAGATGATATTAATAAAGCTAGACAACCTTTTTATACAACAAAAGCTTCATCTGAAAGGAGTGGTATGGGATTTACTGTAATGGAAGGGTTTATGGATAGAGTAAATGTCTCTTCAGAAAAGGGGAAGGGAACAAAAATAGAAATGTATAAGGTTTTGGATAGAAGTCAAAATATAGCTTTTGGGGTATAATATGTACGATAACCATGAAGTTCTAAACCTTGTAAAGCAAGCACAAGAAGGAAATAATGATGCTAAAGAAAAACTTTTGACTGAAAATTCTCCACTTATTAAAAGCATAATAAAAAGATATATTGACAAAGGTATAGAATATGATGATTTATTTCAGCTGGGCAGTTTAGGTTTTCTAAAAGCAATAAATAATTTCAATGAAGACTTTGGTGTTAAATTTAGTACTTATGCTGTTCCAATGATAGCTGGGGAAGTTAAAAGATTTTTGAGAGATAATGGCATTATTAAAGTTTCACGCAGTGTAAAAACTCTCAATATGCAAATTAACCGATTTATAGATGAGTATGTTAACAAGTATGATAAGTCGCCTAATATTGATGTTATTGCTAAAAAATTTGAAATTACACCACAAGAAGTGGTTTTTGCTATGGAAAGCAATAAACGCCCAATGTCACTTTCTTCTGTCATAAATAATGGTGAGAGTGACAACAATGCATGTGTTATTGACAAAATTGAAGGTAGTAATATAGAAAATGATATGAATTTATTTTTGATTTACAAAGAAATACAGACCCTGCCTGTAAGAGAACAAAAAATAATTATGCTAAGATATTTTAGAGATAAGACGCAGAAAGAAATAGCTGAAGAGTTGGGGGTTTCACAGGTTCAAGTAAGCCGTCTTGAGAATAAAATTATAACAAAACTGCGTGAAAAAGTGCAATAAAAAATCCACTATAATTTTAAGAAAATAATCTTAAAGGTGGATTTTTATTATTTTTCAGATTTAGTATTTATTATATATTGTCCATTTGTCTTATATGCTACAAATGTGTCCAAATTAACTTGGTGTAAACTATTAAAAATATTATATTCTACCATTGGATTTGTTTCTTTTAATTTTCTAATAAGATTCTTTATTTCTAATCTTTTAGACGATTCTAATTCATCAACTTGTTGTTTAGCAGTTAACTTACATGCACATCTAATAAATTCTAGATTATTATAATTGCACCAAGCAATTATATCTTCCTCTAGTATTCTATATAATGGCCTAATCAATTGCATACCTTCAAAATTAGTACTTTTCAATTTTGGCATCATACCTTGTAGTTGTGAGCCATAGAACATAGCAAGTAAAGTTGTTTCGATAACATCATTCATATGATGACCCAAAGCGATTTTGTTACAACCTAAGCTTTTAGCATAACTATATAAGCAACCTCTTCTCATTCGTGCGCATAAATAGCAAGGATTTTTAGGAGTGTTTTCAGTTACATCAAAAATATTTGATTTAAATATTTTTATAGGGATATTTAAAAGATTTGCATTATCAATAATTTGCTGTATATGTTGTTTTGTATATCCAGGATCCATTACTATATATTCAACTTCGAAAGGTACATCAGAAAATGAGTGTAAATTTTGAATAAGTTTAGCTAAAATAAAGGAGTCTTTTCCTCCTGAAATACAGACTGCAATTTTGTCGTTTTTATTAATCAATTCATATTCTTTTATTGCGTGTATAAAAGGAGCCCAAATAGTTTTTCTAAATTTAGTTATAATGCTTCTTTCAACTAATTTGTCTTTTGTTAATTTTCTTTGCATTTTGCACCTTCAGTTAATTTCTGTATTACATATTGGGATATTAATAGTCCAGCAATAGCAGGGGTATATGCTATACTGGCGGGAATACGACTTGGATTTTCTACTTTATTTATTTCATCAGAATAAAGAACAGTTAGTTTTTTAATATCGTTTTCTTTACATAATTTTCTAATAATTTTTGCTACTTTGCAATTTTTTGTATTATATATATCTGAAATCTTGAATTTTGTTGCATCAAGTTTATTGCCAGTTCCCATACAAGAAATTAATGGAATGTTTAATGAATCACATTTTTTTATAATTTCAAGTTTGGCTGTGATTGTGTCGATTGCATCAATTATAAAATCGTATTTATTAAAGTCAATTTCAGAACTATTTTCAGGCAAAAAAAACATCTTAAATCCTTGTATTTTTATTTCTGGATTTATAGATTTAGCTCTATTAATGGCGACATTAACTTTATCTTTCCCAATAACATCAATTGTTGCAAGAATTTGTCTGTTTAGGTTGGTTTGATCAATTGTATCGTTATCTATTATGTCAATATTTCCAACACCGCTTCTTACTAAAGCTTCTAGAATATAGCCACCAACACCACCAACTCCAATTAATAATATTTTGCTATTTTTTAAAATGTCAATATTCTCTTTTCCTATTAACATTTCAGTTCTTATTAAAAAATTGTTCATATTTAGTCCTCATAGTTAAGTATATAATAAAAATAAAGTACAAGTCAAGAACTTGTACTTATCTTTGTATTAGTCATCAATATAGCTTTTGCTATCGTCGTAGTAATCGATGCTAGTTTCTTCTAATTCGTCATACCTTCTTTTATAATATTCATCTTTTAATAATTCATATATTTTTTTATTCATTTTCATCCTTCTTTTTAAATAAAGTTAATATATTGTATTTATTTTAAAGATTATTTATTCCATTACCGACGGTGCCTTGATTCAAAGAATCTAATAGCGTATTATATTCATAAGTATCTACATTATTATGTCTATTATTGATTCCATTATTTGTATACACATTATGCATTTCGCCGTTTTCGTTATAAACATAACCATTATTGTTTGTTAAATTTCCGTCAGTATTTAAGTTATTTTCGTTTATAATTTCATTTCTATGGTTATAGTTATTGTTTGGTAAATTATTAATTAAATTGTTATTATTAAAAGAATTTGTATTATTTGCAACATAGTCATTTGTATTTAAGTTTTTTTCTTCTAATGTATTTACTGTGTCAGAGCTTGTTGTATCACTATTCTTTATTATATTATCAGAAGTATTTAATTTGTTATTATAAGTGTCAATATTTGGTACTATAAAATTTGTATTTTCTTCGTCATCTGTATTTTCAGTTGTAATTTCTTCGTCGTCATTATTGTACTCATCAATATTATTTATATTTTCATCAGAATTGCTATTTGTGTTAGTTTCTACAATTTCATTGTATGTTTCATCAATGATAATATCAGAATTGTCTACTTCTTCATTTTCTTTATTTTCGTTTAGTTCATTATTGTCTGTAATATTAGTATTGTTTTCTTCAATTATGTTTTCATTATCATTTTCGTTAGGATTATCACTAATTGGATTATCTTCTAAATTGTCATATTCATTGTTATTAATATTATCATTATCTTCTTCGTCATCAAGAGTCTCATCAGTAATATCATTATTTCCATTGTTAAGCGTTTCGTCAGTTGTATTATTGTCTGTAATTTCTGAGTTTTCATTATCGATTATATCTTCTTCAATAATAATGTCATCAGAAGTATTGATGTCACTTTGAGCATTATTAATTGTGTCTAATAAGTATGTTCTTAATTGTTCTAAAGTAGATAAAGCTAGTTCATGATAGTTAATTCTAGTATCTAAATGATTTAATATTCTTAAATAGTTACTGTTCATTACATCAACGCTTGTATTTACTCCTAAATTATTTGTTTGATTAATATTATTAACTTCATTGTTTAGGTTTCCATTAGCATTTCTTATATGTTTAGTTGTATTATTAATATCATGTAAATAATTATTTATTGCTTGGACTTGATAAACATTTGGAGTAATATTTAAATTTCTATAATTATTATTAATTTCTTTGGTGTTAGAAATTGAATTTAATACTTCATTTTTGTATTGAGCCAAAAGGTTGTTAGCTTCTACAACGTCAGCAGTCATAGCATAAAGTTTTTGTATTTTTACCACATAAGAATTTAAATTTGTTTCTGCATTTTTGATTTGCGTATCAGATATAAATCTAGGAACATATTTTAAATTTTCTGGAGTAAAGTTTTGCTCTTCGTAATAATAATAAACTTTTGGTGTTATTTTGTTTTGATTATTATTTTCTGTATTGGTATCGTTATTTGTAATTTCTTTGTTGTTGGCATCTTGGTCGTTTTCTGAAATTGAATTATCTAAATTTTCATTGTCTAATTCAGTTATAGCATCTACATTGGAATCTAAGTAATCTACAGTGTTAATATCATCAGTTAGTGCGATATTTTCTGCTGTAAGAGCTTGGCTTTCTAATGGATTGACATAGTTATTAGCACAAGAAGAATTATTGTAATTATTAAATGATTCGTAATTTATGTTAGAACAAGAGTTTTTTGTACATGATTTGTTACAACTTTTACAATTACCAAACTGGTCTATTTGAAGAATGTTGCCACAACTTGAACAGTTGCCGTTATTGTCGCAAACTATAGAATTGTTACAACTGGTGCATAAGTTGTTATCACAATCTCCATATTGGCCACCACAAATATAACAATTTCCATCACTGTCACATTTTAAATTCTTTAATAATTGTGATGTAAGTGCATCTTGAAGAGTGTCATCTAAACTACTAGCTATTGTATGTTTAACAACTTTATTGCCTTCTTCGCCGTTTGGATTAGGTACTGCAAAAGTACTTACAGCATTTGTAGTAGGGTAAATATCGGGACTAGCTAAATAGTCATTATCTATTGTGTCTAATTTAGTGACAGACATTGTAAGTCTATCAAGCTTTTTGTTAATATCATTGCTTATTGTTTCGCAAGTTGCGGTTGTCTGTGTACAACCAGTTAAAAATCCAGCAAACATTATAACTGCTAATATAAAAGATAAAAGTTTTTTCATTATTTCCTCCTAATTTACAACTAGTGTGTGAAACTTTTTTTATTTTATTTATAAAAAAGTAAAATTTTTGATTAAATTTTTTAAATTAGTCAAAAATCAATTATCGGAGAAAAAATATGAATGTTGAAGAAAGAAATAAAAAGTATAATGAATATGTGCAAGCAAAAATTCCAAAAACAAAAAATTTTCCTACTCTTATAAATTCATTTTGGGTCGGTGGTCTTATTTGTTGCATTGGACAAGGCATACAAGATTTACTTATGTTTATTTATCCTACCATGAGTCTTGAGGTGGCTGGAGCGTGGATGTTAATTATACTAATTGGAATTGCTAGTATTTTAACAGGTTTTGGTATCTATGATAGAATTGGTGTCTTTGCTGGTGCTGGTTCTATAGTTCCCATAACAGGATTTTCTAATTCTATAACAAGTCCAGCTGTTGAATATAAAAAAGAAGGGATTATCTTTGGGCTTTGTGTAAAGATGTTTTCTGTAGCTGGCCCAGTTATTGTTAATGGAATTGTTGTTTCTATTATTATAGGGATTATTTATCTTATTATTTAAAATTAGAGGTTTGTATGGCAAAGAAAATAGGAAAACAAACAATAATTTTTAAAAATCAGCCCTCTGTAATTAGTTTTAGTTCTGTAGCTGGACTAAAGGAAGGTTTAGGGAATTTTAAAGATTATTTTGATATTATTTTGGAAGATGACCTAATAGGCGAAAAATCTTTTGAGCACGCAGAAAGACAATTATTTATGTTGGCTATAAAAAATGCAATAGATAATGCAAAATTAAAAATAAATGATATTGATATTTTGGTTAGTGGAGATTTATTAAATCAGATAATTTCTGCAAGTTTTTCAGCAAGAGAATTGGAGCTTCCTTATTTAGGAGTTTATGGTGCTTGTAGTACAATGGCGGAATCTTTAGCAGTAGGTGCAATGTTGATTGATGGTGGATATATGAGTAATGTCGCTTGTTGTACAGGAAGTCATTTCAGTAGTGCAGAAAGGCAATATCGATTTCCATTAGAGCTCGGAAATCAAAGACCTCCAACAAGTCAGTGGACGGTTACTGGCTCAGGTTGTACAATTGTTTCAAATAAGAATAGCAAAATAAAGATTGCAAGTGCTACTTTTGGTAAAGTTATAGATTATGGAATAAATGATGTAAATAATATGGGTGCTGCTATGGCTCCTGCAGCTATGTCAACAATTATTACGCACATGAAAGATACAAAAACATCAATTAATGATTATGATATGATTGTAACTGGAGATTTAGGAAAACTTGGGAGTGAGATTCTCATTGACTTAATGGAGAGAGAGGGGTACAAATTAGGAGAAAAGTATAATGATTGTGGTCAAATGATGTTTAATGATAAGCAAAAAACTTTTCAAGGTGGGTCTGGTGCTGGTTGCAGTGCAATAGTTTTAAACTCTTATATTTTCAAGAAAATGAGCAAAGGTGATTATAAGAGAGTTCTATTTTGTGCTACAGGGGCTTTGCTTAGTACTTTATCTTCACAACAAGGTGATACTATTCCTGGAATTTGTCATGCTGTTGAGTTTGTAAGGAGTGAATGAAAGATGTTATTAATGTATCTTAAAGTCTTTTTAGTTGGTGGGCTTATTTGTATGCTTGGCCAAATATTAATCATTAAAACAAATATAACTAGTTCCCGTATACTTGTATTGTTTGTAGTAATTGGTGCAGTTATGGAAGGTATAGGACTTTATCAACCAATAGTAGATTTTGCTGGTGCGGGGGCGACTGTCCCAATTGTAGGATTTGGTAGAAGTTTAGCTAAAGGAGTCATTGAAGCTGTCAGAGACCAAGGAATATTGGGAGTGTTGACTGGAGGCTTAACTGCTACAGCGGGTGGAATTGCAGCGGCGGTTGTGTTTGCTTATATTATGGCTTTAATTTTCAATAGTAAAACAAAGAAGTACTAATTATTGTTAATACTTTATTGTTTTAGAATAACAAAATTTATTAATTAAGTATTATAAAAAAGCTAAGTAAAAATACTTTCTATCTAATTTAGAATAATATATTCATTTTTATAATACTTTATAATATGTCAAGAAGAAAAGGTGTAATAATAACATTATCGGTAATTACAGTATTAGTTGTTTTGCTTGTTGTTTACTTATCAGTTATTAACCCTATACTTGTTAGAAGTACAAGTTTAATGTTAGATAGTATTGCTAAAAAAGCGATTAATGAGGGGATAAACCAAATAACAGATAACAGAGCGATATATGATGATTTAATAAATATTAATTACAACGATATTGGGCATATTTCGATGATTCAAATCAAATCATACGAAGCTAATACTATATGCAATAAAATAATAATCAATACTGAAAAAGCGATTGATGAGTTAGGAGATAAAGGTTTTCAAGTTAAATCGGGACTTTTTAGTACTATTCCTATCTTAAGCGGGTTAGGAAAAAATATCACTTTTCATTTTCAACAAATTGGTTCTGTTACTTGCAGTTATGCTTCTAAATTTGTTTCTGCGGGTGTAAATCAAACTTTGCATCGGCTATATGTAGATATTAATACAAAATTGAGTGTAGTTCTACCTTTTCATACTGAAGTTGTAGATGTTTCGCAAAGTGTATTACTATGTGAGAATATTATTATTGGAGATATTCCTTATACTTATCTTCAATCAACAGAGTTAGACTCAATACTTAACTTAGTCCCAACATAAAATTGAGCAGATTTGTTGTTTTTTAAGTATTTTTATGATAATATTAAATATCATAGAGAGTTATCAATGTTATATTACTTTGGAGGAAATAAATGGAACCAACACCAATGATGAAACATTATTTACTGTTAAAAGAAGAGTATAAAGATTGTATTGTTTTGTATCGTTTGGGTGATTTTTACGAAATGTTTTTTGATGATGCGATAACTTGTAGTCATGTTTTGGGATTAACATTAACTGGTCGTGATTGTGGACAAGAGAAGAGGTCTCCAATGTGTGGTGTTGCAGTTAAAGCTTTGGATAACTATTTACAAAAGCTAA
>CAZVVP010000015.1:0-31209 GCA_964630515.1 uncultured Christensenella sp.
CTATTGACACGCCTAAAATTAGGCTTGCCAGTAGTATTAAAGATAATATTAGTTTGTAATTAATTGATTTAAACATTTTTTCTTACTCTCCATGTATCTAGACGAACTTTATAATGGCGTTCAATGCAACTTATCTTTAGAATATTTTTTGTAAAAATTATGATTTTATTTAAACAACATACTCTATATTAAGAATATAATAATTAGCAATTAAAATCAAATTAATTTGGCTAATAAAAAAATTGTACATTTTTTTTGAAGTAGTATGGATAAAAAATAGCAAAGGGTTATAAAAACCTTTTGCTATATCTTCTTTCTTAATATATCCCCTGCTTTAAGACTTTTCAAATCTCCAACAAAGATTTTTAATTTCTGTTGAACTTTAAGAGCGTCTTCGACTAAGTTATCTTCTTCGTCAAACATTTTGCCTATTTTTAATATCTTGTTGAAATTGTCTGTTGGGGATAATATCTCTAACTCATCGCCTATCTTAAATCTATTTCTTTGCTCTACAATGACATAATCTTCTATTTGATCTTGAAGCACTATCGCCATAAATTCATGTGATTGAATTGGCATAGAAGTTTCTAAGAATTCTTTGTCTTTATCATAGAAATAGAAGCCGGTAGTGAATCTTCTATGGCTTGTCTTCTCTAATTCTTCATATAAATAATCTGGGCAATCGAAATTCTCTTTGTCTTTCAAGTACATATCTATTGCTCTTCTGTATGCATTAACTACAGTTGCGACATAGTATGGGCTTTTCATTCTTCCCTCTATCTTAAAGCTTGTGATTCCTGCTTCAACAAGCTCTCTAATATGTCTAATTAAACACATATCTTTGCTATTTAAAATATATGTACCACGATTATCTTCTTGTATTTCGTATTCGTTACCACCATCTCTGGATTTTTCTCTTATCGTGTATTCAAATCTACAAGCTTGAACACAAGCACCTCTATTAGAATCTCTACCACAAAGATAGTTAGAAAGTAGACATCTTCCGCTATATGATATACACATAGCACCATGAACAAAACATTCTATCTCAATATCTTTAGGTATAAATTCTCTAATTTCCTTAATTTCTTCTATACTTAGTTCTCTTGCAAGAACAAGTCTTTTTGCTCCCATTTTTACAAATTCCATAGCGGAATATTTGTTAGTTATATTGCTTTGGGTAGAAACATGAAGTTCTAGCTTTGGTGCGTAATTTTTAACAAATTGCATAATACCGATATCACTTACAATAACGCCATCTGCTTCAATTTCTTGCAAATATTCTAAGTATTCTTTTAATCCTTCAAAATCTGAATTATGTGCCAAGATATTAATAGTCACATAAACTTTCTTATTTAAGCTATGCGCTAAATCAACAGCCTCTTTCAACTCATCATGAGTAAAGTTAGAACTCATTGCTCTAAGCCCAAAACTTTTGCCTGCTAAATAGCACGCATCTGCGCCAAATTTAAGTGCTGTCTTTAATTTCTCCATATTACCAGCAGGTGCTAATAATTCTAACATAAATTATCTCCTTCGTATTTTGTAATAGCAAATCCATCATCTATATCCAATTCAACTTGAGACTCAAATGGCGGATTTGTTACTTCTTTCAAATAATTTTGCAAACTAACAACAATGGTTTTGTGCCTATGCGGATATTTATTAGACTTGACCATGCCAAAGAACCCTACATTGTCTGCAAATATACAAGATTTATCGCTAATCAATTTCTTGATTAATTGTAGATATCTAAAATAAAATCCTTTTGGCCCATCAAGGAATATAAAGTCAAACTTATCTCCCCTTTTTTCCAATTCTGCCAAGACCTCATAAGCATCGCCAAGAATACACTCTGCATTAACATTAACATCTTGGAAATTTTGTTTTGCAAGTTTATATCTTTCCTCATCTTTTTCAATAGTAACAAGAGTTGAATTAGGACAATTTCTTAACATCAAAATTCCAGAGTAGCCAATAGCAGTTCCAATTTCAAGAATTCGATTTGGCTTACATTTTCTTATCTCTTCCTGCAATCTTTCTCCCGTTGTACTTCTAACTATTGGGATACTATTCAATCTAGCAAAATTCTCTAAATCTCTTATTTTTTCATCAATTTGCATATATTTACCTTAGTTTTTTAGTTATCTATTAGTTCGAAAGTAAGTATATCATATAAAAAATATTTTGTACATACTTTTTTGCTACAAAAAAATATAGGAGCAGATACTTTCCACCCCTCTATTATTTATTTCTTATGCAATTCAGAAAACTCTTCAATTACTCTCAAGCCAAGCTCTGAAGCTGTTACATCTTCTAACTGAACTTTATCTTTAGCGTCAACTGTCCTTCTTGCAACCAAAAGTCCAAAAGGCTTAGACGTTGTAGCAAAAACCATGTAAACATTCAGCTCAAGTGTAATATAGTCTAGCAGAACATATTCTTTGCCGTCCCATTCAACACATTTCCCAACAGGAAGATAGTCTTTGTCTTCTTTTAATTCTTGCATTAACTCATCTGCCAATTTCTTATATACCGCATTAAGCTCATCGTAATTCTCAACTAAACTTAACAAAGTCTTGTTGCCCTGCTTAACTTCTTTAAATATACCATACTTGTCTGTAATTTCATTCTTCTTATCTACTGACACTGCAACAAAATAATCTGTTCTATTATATGTAGTCTTTTGGGTCAATAAATATCTATTCCCACCTAATTCAACTACTACATTTGCTTCCATTTCTCACCTTCTTTACCTTTTATATTTCGTGGCAAGGCTCTGCTCCGCCATCTCTAACAAATTCTCCTATACTTGCAATTCCTTCACCAACTTTCTCAATTCCAGAACCAACAGCTTTAACAATTTTACTTTCTTTGACTTTGTTTAAGATTGCTCCGCCTAATTCCTTATCAAGTAACGTTGAACCAATTAAAGTCCCAGCAGTGCCAGCATAAGAAGCTAGATAACTTAGCGGACTAGTCAACATTGAACTTTCTGCCAATGTAGAAGTAGCAGCAACCGCACCTGGGACTACATTGTTAGCAAGTGTAAAAGCTTGACTTACTCCATATAGCAAAGGCTGTACAAATGCAGGTGATCCAACCGCAACACCCTCTATCATTGGCAATACTAATGGTGCTGCATAACCAAAGGCAGCTGTTGTCACAACGCCCGCAGCAACTAGTCCTGCAATCTTAACACTCTTAGGGACATTGAATTTCTTAACTTTCTTAGGAACTTCTGCTTTCGATACATCTTCCTTAGTTATTGCTCTAGGTTTTTTAGCTTTAGGATCTGTATCTGATAAGGCATAATTCTTTAAGCCAAAATATGTTGTTTCCTTATCTTCTTGCATATGACTTTCTTTAACACTATCATCAATTTTTGCCTTAGATGATATCCCTCTGCCAGAAAGAAGTCTATTCTTAATCTCCATAGCGGTTGAGCCATCTGCAAGCTCACTACTCTTGCCTAGTACAATTTGTGCTTGGGAAGAAACCATTTCATTAAGCTCTTTGATAAATTTCTTAGAGAAACCTTTGGAAGTTAATTTCCCTGTAACAGACTTGCCATCAACACCAGTCAAGGTCAAATATTTAGCATATTTCTTAGGATTGTCAATCTTGCCACTTTCGATATCTGCATCAACTTGTTTCTTCAAATTAGCTAAGAATTCGTTAATATCTCCCTTAGTTACATAGAAACCATTTTGCATATCCTCTAAAGTCTCTGACATATCTGCAACATTCTTAACCTCTACACTACCGTCAGGCTTCTTTATTTCACTTCTAAAATTGACTGCGTTATTATTAACAACAATACCTTTATCAAAGCCTTTCAAGACATTTGTTTTAAATCTATTAAGTTCGTCTTTACTCTTACGATCTGCAGTAATTTCCTCTTCTTCTGGCGCAAATATATCCTCTTCTATATCCTCAAAAGCTGAACCCGTAAGCAAGGTCTCCCCTCTTCGTTCCGCCTCTACTTTCAACTCATTAAGTTCTCTCTTTGGGATACTATCAAGAAATGCCATTATATTGTCTCTTCCAGAAAGTAACGCCATTCTTCTTCTAAATTCTTCCAGTGTCATAATTCTACCTCATTATCAAAACAACATTTTGTTAATTATATTATATTACTATTTGTATTATTTGTCAATGTAAAGAAAGTAAACAATCTATAATCTTCTCAAAACCACAAATAATTGCAGAAAACGACCTTATTTTTGGCTAAGATTTAGAAAAAAAGATAAGAATTACAAAAAATTATTGCATTTTGCAAAAAAATAGTGTACAATGTTTCTCAGATAGATTAGATGTTTGATAGATTTGTAACAAATTGGACTTATAACAAATAGACAATTAGTTATTAAATCTGAGGTTAAGTTTTCATACACATAAAGTTGTTTTTGTATGAAAGGTTGCTTTTTGCGTGTAGTTATAACTACTAGCATTATTTGTGTAATTATTACAAGCTAAGGCTTGAAATACATTGTTATTCTAATCAGAAAATGAAATATATAAGGAGAAATTATGAGACAAAATTCACAACTAAAGTTGTCTTTTTTGGGTGGTGTAGGCGAAGTCGGAAAGAACATGATGTGTCTTGAGTATGGCGACGATATGATAATAGTTGACTGCGGTGTTGCATTTCCATCTGACGATATGCCAGGAATTGACTTGGTAATCCCAGATTTTGCTTATGTATTAAAAAATAAGCATAAGGTAAAAGCTGTTGTTATCACTCACGGACATGAGGACCATATTGGTGCTCTTCCATATCTTATGCAGGAGCTTTCTTGCCCTGTATATGCAAGCAGACTATCTGCTGCCCTAATTGACAACAAATTAAGAGAGCACAAGAAAAAATTTAAAACAACAGTTGTTAAAAACAAGAGTATTGTTAAGGCTGGTTGCTTTACTATTGAGTTCGTTAAAGTTACCCACAGCATTTCTGGTTCTATGGGAATTGCTGTTACAACTCCAGTGGGAGTATGGTTCCACACTGGTGACTTTAAGATGGATTTTACTCCAATTGATGGAGAGCCTATTGACTTAGTAAGACTAGCTGAAATTAGCAAAAAAGGAGTACTTCTTCTTACTGCTGACTCAACCAATGCAGAAAGACCTGGATTTAGTATGAGTGAGAAGAAAGTTGGTGCAACTTTGGACGGGCTATTTGCTCAAAATAAAGAGAAAAGAATAATTATTGCTACTTTTGCTTCCAATGTGCATAGAATTCAACAAATACTTGACCTTTGCGAAAAATATGGAAGAAAAACAGTTTTTACTGGAAGAAGTATGCAGAATGTTTGCGAAACTGCAAGTAAAATTGGAGAATTAAGATATAACAGAGACAACATTACTGATGTAAATTCTCTTAACAAGTATGATGATAACAAAATTTGTATTCTTTGTACTGGAAGTCAGGGAGAGCCTAATAGTGCACTTTCTAGAATGGCTAATGGAGAATTTCCTAAAGTAGAAATTACAAACAACGACTATATAATCTTTAGTGCATCTGCAATTCCTGGAAATGAGAAAGAAATTGGGGAAGTTATTAATGCCTTATACAAGAAAGGTGCAAGCGTTATATATGAATCATTAGCAGAAGTCCATGTATCAGGACACGCTTATCAAGAAGAGCTAAAGACTATCCAAAGTATTCTTAAGCCTAAGTTCTTTGTGCCATGTCACGGAGAATTTAGACACTTGAGAGCTCACGCAAATATTGCTAACGACTTGGGCAAAAACGAAAGAAATATTGTTATTCCTGATTTGGGTGACAGCATTACAATAACCCCTAACAGTATTAAGAAAAGCGGTCAAGTACCTGCAGGGATTAAGCTTATTGACGGACTTGATATTAGCTCTGCTAATGGCATTGTCCAAAGAGATCGTATGCAACTTGCAACAGAAGGGCTATGCGTAGTTGTTCTTACAATATCAAGCAAGAACTTTGTTCTTACAAGCAAACCAGATATTGTAACTAAAGGATTTATCTACACAAACGATAAAGCCAATATTATTGAAGAGGCAAAAGATTTGGTTATTAATACAATTATTAATGCTAACTTCAAGCAAAACGACTGGAGTATTATTAAAGAAACAATAAGAAAGAGTCTAGGAAGTTTATTCTTCAAAGCCTTAAAGCGTAGACCTATAATAATCCCAATTATTATATCTACCAACTAAGAGTTAATATTTATTCTCTATAATCAATAAGTAATGATATTGAGGAACATGTAAGTCTGCAATTTAAGTATTGCAGATTTTTTTATTAAACTAAATAAGTAACTTAAACTATCAAATTAGCATATAAAATATTGTTATTTAGAAAAAAATTTAAACTTATCGAAAAAATTTATTTCGACAAAAAAATTCATAAAATTAAATTTTTCGATTTTATGTTTGTAATTTTTTGTTAAATGTGTATAATATAAGTATATAAAACAAAAAGGAGAATTAAACATGGCAAAAAAAGGCGATTACTTTGGTTTAGGTAGATTAATTAGCATAATTCTAGCAATCATTCCTGTTACTTCTTGGATTTGCGGTGCTATCACAAGATTTACTGAAGGCAAAATCGTTGCTGGTCTTATCAGGTTAATTTTTGGTTTCACAATCGTTTGGATTATCGACCTAGTTTTAATGATCATGAAAGGCAGCATCATGAGATTAATCAATCTATAATAAGATAAAAAATGTAAACAAATCTTGTTTACATTTTTTTGTTGTCTATACAAATGAATATTAAATATTTTCATTTGTTTGGTAATTCTAGTCAATAATTAATATCAAAGACGCTTAGTACATTCCAGCAATTTCGCCGTTATCTGATATTGTCATTTTCTCATAAGCAGGAGTTTTGTTAAGACCTGGCATAAGTAGCATTTTGCCAAGAAGAACAACTACAAACCCTGCCCCTGTCCTAAATTCTATGTCTCTAACAGTTATTTCAAAGTTAGTTGGAGCACCAATTAAATCTTTGTTATCCGACAAACTATATTGAGTCTTTGCAACTATTATTGGCAAACCACTTAAACCTAAACTATTTGCTAGCTTAATATTATCTTTAGCCTCTTTGGTGTAATTAACTCCTTTAGCTCCATAAATTTTGCTGGCAATTTTCTCAATTTTTGTCTCAATAGAATCTTCTAAATCATATGCAAAGTCTAAAGTATAGTCTTTGTCACATTCTTTAATTACTGCGTTAGCTAGGTCTATCGCTCCATCTCCACCTTTTGCCCAAACTTCGTTAATCTCAAACGGGGTCTTTGTTTCTTTGACTAAGCTAGAAATTAGGTCAAGCTCAGCTTCTGTATCTGTAGCGTATTTGTTAAGAGTTACAACTACTGGAGTCTTAAATACTTCTTTCATTGTCTCAATATGCTTTCTCAAATTAGCAAAACCAAGTTTAATTGCTTGTAAATTTTCTCGCTTTAAATCGTTGTCATTTACTCCGCCATGTAATTTCAAAGCTGGAATCGTTGCAACAATAACTACACAGTTGGGCTTGAGATTTGCTATTCTACACTTATAATCTATAAACTTCTCAGCACCTAAGTCTGCACCAAAGCCAGCTTCAGTAATTGTGTAGCAAGAAAGGTTCATTGCTGTATTAGTTGCAATTATACTGTTGCAACCATGTGCTATATTTGCAAATGGTCCACAGTGTACAAAAGCTGGAGTACCTGCAAGGGTCTGTACAAGATTTGGCTTAATCGCTTCTTTCAAAAGAATTGCCATAGCGTCCTCTATATGAAGATTTCTTGCATAAACAGGTTTAGCTTCTTTATCAAAAGCAACAAGGATATTACCAAGTCGTCTTTTTAGATCAGCAAGGTCTTTTGCAACACTAAGGATTGCCATAACCTCACTTGCAGCAGTTATATTGAACTTTTCTTTTCTTGCATTTTCCCCGTCCGCCTCAACAATTACATTACGAAGCGCCCTATCGTTTAAATCAAGACAACGATTGAAAAGAATCTTACTTGTATCAATATTTAAAGCATTGCCCTGAAATATGTGATTATCAATTGCACTACAAAGCAAGTTGTTAGCGCTAGTTATTGCATGGAAATCCCCAGTAAAATGAAGATTAATCTCTTCCATAGGCACAACTTGACTATAACCGCCACCTGTAGCCCCACCTTTCATTCCAAATACTGGACCCATTGATGGTTCTCTTAAAGCAAGGCAAACTTTCTTATTTAATTTAGCCAAAGCGTCACCTAAACCAATAGAAACTGTTGTCTTGCCGTTGCCAGCTTTGGTTGGATTGATAGAGGTTACAAGTATAAGTTTTGACTTGTTGTTATCACGATTGCAAGAAACTTTGGCAATATTATCCCCAAGCGTATAATATTCGCTTTTTTTCAAACCAAGCTTACCCGCAGTCACATCTATTCTATCTGTCTTTATGCTATGTGCTATCTCAATATCTGTCTTCATAACTTTCTCCAATTGTTTTCTTCTATATTTTTTTTCAAATCCTCAATCGCTCTACCTCTATGAGAAACTGAGTTCTTTTCTTCATGAGTTGCATCACCAAAGCTTTTGTTTAAATCTTTACTTAAAAATATACAGTCATAACCAAAAGATGTATCCCCGCTATACTCTTTCAAAATTTCCCCTTCAGTTTTGCCAACACCTAGAATATATTCTCCATTATCATTTAGCAAAACTAAATTACAACAAAAGTATGCAGACCTGTCAGATGCATCTTCTAATAACTCAAGAAGTTTCTGCCTATTGTTCTCATCGGTTGCATTAACCCCTGCAAATCTAGCGGAATACACTGCTGGTTGACCACCTAAGCCATTACAACAAAGCCCGCTATCGTCTGCCAATACACAATAATCTAAATTCTTAGAATCTAGAAATTTTCTTATAGCTTTAGCTTTAATTAAAGCATTATCAAAGAAAGTTTCACCATTCTCTTCAATATCCTCATTAAAACCGACATCTTTCATGGAGATAATTTCAAAGTCATCTAATATTTCTTTAAACTCTCTAATTTTGTGCTGATTACCCGACGCTAAAACAATTTTTCTATTAAACATGAGACATTCTCCTTTTATTTTCTAATTGTAACAGAAAAAAAACTGTCAGGCAATCAATCTTTGTAAGATGTTGCAATTTGACAGCTTTAAATTTTTAATTATAAATAATATTATCTTATGCTTAATTATACCTAATTTAAAGAAAATGTTTCTTTGTTTAATCACAATTTTATTTATTAGTATATTTGAGATTAATTGTACAATCTGGGACTAAATCCAAATCTGCCAAACCTTCACCATTCCTAATAAGATAGTAAGCCTCTGCCCCAATCATAGCGCCATTGTCTGTACATTCAATAGGTTTAGGAAAATATAAATCAATTTTGTTCTTATGACACTCTTCTTCCATTCTTTCTCTTAAATAAGAATTACAAGCAACGCCACCAGCCATAACCAATTTCTTTAATTTAAATCTTTTGGCAGTATTAATACTTTTAACAACCAATTCCTCAACGGCTTGTGTTTGGAAAGAAGCACAAATGTCTTCAACTCTATACTCTTCTTTCTTTTGTTCAAGCTTGTGAAGATAATTAATGACAGCGGTCTTGATTCCACTGTATGAGAAATTACAGTCTTTCTTAGAGTAATTTGGTTTAATAAACTGGATATTATTTTCACCATTTTTGGCAAGCTTATCTACAATTGGGCCTCCCGGGTAACCTAGACCTAAAACTTTGGCAACTTTGTCATAAGCTTCACCTATTGCATCATCATGTGTTGTGCCAAGCACTATATGCTTAGTATAACTTTCAACCTTGACAAGTGCAGTATGACCACCAGAAACAACCAAAGCCAAATATGGCGGAACTAAATCTTTATGACTTAAGTAGTTGGCAGAAATGTGTGCTTTAATATGATTGACTTTAATAAGAGGAAGCTTTAAAGCATAAGCCAAAGACTTGGCATAATTAACACCAACCATTAAAGATCCTACTAATCCTGCCCCATAAGTCACTGCAATAGCATTAATATCATCAAAAGAAACTTGTGCTTTCTTTAACGCTTCGTCAACAATATTAGAAATAGCAAGCAAGTGATTTCTACTTGCAACTTCTGGAACAACACCACCAAATTTAGTATGGATATCTATTTGGCTAGAAATAACATTAGATAGTACTTCTCTTCCATTTCTAACAACAGCCACACTTGTGTCATCACAACTACTCTCAATAGCAAGTATTGTAATACTTTCTTTATCTTTCAATTTATTAAATTTTTCTTTTGCAATATCTATATACATAACTTTAACTCTTATTAAAATATTTTTTAAATCTTAAAACTATTCAAACAATAAATTATTTGCTCTGTTAATAACTATAATAAGGTTTTGCATAGCAGTGGGTAGACTATATATTATATTCTACCAAATACTTCTCTATAAAGCAAGTTAACTCCCCGTTCATCACAGCATCTATATCACTTGTCTCATAATTTGTTCTTAAATCTTTAGCAAGAGTATATGGGCAAAATACATAACTTCTTATCTGACTACCCCACTCTATTTTTTTCGCATCACCTTTAAGCCTCATAGCCTTTTCCATATTCTTCTGAATCTCTAATTGGGTTAGTTTAGAGATTAGCATTTTCATAGCAACTTCTTTGTTTTGAGTCTGAGAACGCTCGTTTTGGCAAGTAACAACAATTCCAGTCGGGAAATGTGTTATCCTTATTGCACTATCTGTTGTATTAACGTGCTGTCCACCAGCCCCAGACGACCTATAAGTATCAATCCTTATATCTTCAGGATTAACTTTAATGTTAACATTTTGCTCAATTTCTGGCATTACTTCAACGCTTGCAAAAGACGTATGTCTTCTTTTATTTGCATCAAAAGGCGAAATTCTAACCAGTCTATGAACACCCATTTCGCCTTTAAGATACCCATAGGCATAATCTCCAGAAACAACAAAAGTTACACTCTTAAAACCCGCGCCATCGCCATCAAGACTATCTAGAAGCTTGGTTTTAAATCCGTTTTTATTAGCATAAGATAGATACATTTTGTAAAGCATTTCTACCCAATCACAAGCCTCTGTTCCGCCTGCCCCGCTATGAATCTTAATTATAACATTATTATTATCATATTCGCCACAAAGAATAGTTTTTAGATACAAAGCCTTTATTTTTTTCTCCGTTTCATTTAGTTGCGAATCGACTTGCTCAACAATGCTAGCATCATCTTCCATTTCGGCTATTTCAATAGAATCTTTACAAAATTCTACATCTTTGCAAAGAGTATTATACTCATCAATTTTTGCAGTTAAGACTTTTTGCTCTTTAGATAATTTCTGTAAAAGATTTAGGTCTTTATATATTTCTGGGTCTTCTAATTTATGAGACAACTCTTCTAATTCTTCGCTTAATTTAGCAACATCAAAGACAGTCGGTAATTAATTTGAAATTACCGACTATTTCTTTCAACTTATCTTTCTGACTATTTAATATCAACATAATTACTTCCTACTTCAACAAATTCTACATTTAATTATAATAGTTAATTATAATATTTACAATATTATTTCAATATTTTTCTAAATTTTTTATCAATAAAAGTAAAAAAGAAGTATTTATTTAGACTAATACTTCTTCTTTTCAAATTCTTACTTATCTTCTTTCTTGCCACAGCAGTTCTTGTATTTTAAACCACTTCCGCAAGGACAAAGTTCATTTCTTCCAACTTGTCTTGTTCTATTCTTGGTTGGAGCTTTGCCTTCTGGTGCATTAGTTTGCAATTCTTCAGGCTTAACAGCAGGTACAGTTTTGTTAGAAACCGTCTTTAGATTAATCTTATAGTTAAGAAGAAAAGTTGCAGTTTCTCTTCTTATCTTCATAATCATATTTTCAAACATATTAGAACTTTCTTTCTTATATGCAATAACTGGGTCCTGATTACCATACGCTCTAAGACCTATTTCGTTTCTTAAGATTTCCATGTAGTCGATATGTTCCATCCATAAAGTATCAACAACTCTAAGAAGTATATCTCCCTCAATCTTAGAAGGTTTAATTCCAAGTGCCTCAACTGCCTTACTTTTCATCTCATAAACTTTGATTGCTTCTTGTGCAACTCTGTCAGCTAATTCATCAATATCCAAATCTTCAACCAGCTCTGTTGTCACAAAATTGTAGTTTTCTGGCAAAATCCTATTATTTAACTCTTCATTGATTTTGTCTAAATCCCATTCATCAAAAGTCTTATTCTCATCAATTACATTGTATACAGATTCTTTGGCTAATTGATTAATCATATCTAATACTTCGTTATGAACATCAGCACCGTCAAGAACTTTGTTTCTTTCTTGATAGATTACTTTTCTTTGAGTATTATTAACATCATCGAACTTAAGCACTGTATGTCTAGCCCCAAAGTTAAAACCTTCTATCTTTCTTTGGGCTTTCTCAATTTGTTTAGAAATCATACCAACTTGGAAAGAGAAATTCTCTTCTATCTTAAAGAATCCTAAGATTCCTTTCATAGTCTCTCCACCAAATCTACGCATCAACTCATCTTCCATACTTACAAAGAATACAGAACTTCCCGGGTCTCCTTGTCTTCCTGCACGACCTCTTAACTGGTTATCAATTCTTCTACTTTCGTGTCTTTCTGTACCAATTATATGAAGTCCACCAAGTGTGATTACTTCTTTCTTCTCTTCATCTGTAACTTTCTTAAATTCTGTACAAAGTTCTCTATACTCTTCTCTTAAAGCTTCCAATTTCTCATCTTCTGTTGGAAGAAAAGAAGTACAGAACTCTATTTCTTCCTCAGTCGCGCCCTTTTCTCTAAGTTTTGCCTTAGCCATGAATTCAGCGTTTCCGCCAAGCATAATATCTGTTCCACGACCAGCCATATTTGTAGCGATTGTTACTGCATTCAATCTTCCCGCTTGAGCAACAATCTCACTTTCTCTTTGGTGATTCTTAGCATTAAGTACATTATGAGGAATCTTAGCTAATTTAAGAAGTTTAGAAATCTCTTCACTCTTATCAATAGTAACTGTACCAACTAGAATTGGTCTACCTTCTTCGTGGATTTTCTTAACCTCTTCCACAATTGCATCTAACTTTGATTTCTCTGTTTGAAAAACAATATCTGGAGCATCTTTTCTTCTAATTGGTAAATTTGTAGGAATTGTTACAACGTCTAGACCATAAATTTTGTTAAACTCAATTTCCTCAGTCTTGGCAGTACCTGTCATACCGCTAAGTTTGTTATATATTCTAAAGAAATTCTGGAAAGTAATGGTGGCTAAAGTCTTGTTCTCATCTCTAATCTCAACACCTTCTTTGGCCTCAATTGCTTGATGTAAACCATTAGAGTATTTTCTACCCTCCATTAGACGTCCTGTAAACTCATCTACAATCAAGATTTCGCCATCTCTAACGATATAATTAGCATCTTTCTTCATTATAAATTGTGCTCTTACAGCATTGTTGATATGGTGATTTAATTCTATATTATTAATATCACTTAAGTTTTCAACACCAAAGAATCTTTCCGCCTTAGCTATACCATCATCAGTAAGTCTAACAGCCTTTTCTTTCTCATCAATCTCATAATCATCTGCTTTCAAAGTTTTAGCAAATCTAGCAGCTGTCTTATATGTCTCATTACTCTTAGTGCCTCTACCAGAAATAATAAGCGGTGTTCTTGCCTCATCGATTAAGATACTATCAACCTCATCGACAATAGCAAAGTGATAACCTTTGGCAACAACTCTGTCTTGAGCCCTTGTAACCATATTATCTCTTAAGTAATCAAATCCAAGTTCGTTGTTTGTTGAATAAGTTATATCACATTCATAAGCTTGTCTTTTCTCTTGAGGAGTCATGTTGTGTAGAGAAATTCCAACAGTTAGTCCTAAGAACTTAAATATCTTACCCATCCACTCAGCATCACGGACAGTAAGGTATTCGTTAACTGTAACAATATGGACACCTTTACCTTCTAGTGCTACTAAATAAGCAGGCAAAGTCTCTACCAAAGTTTTACCCTCACCAGTACGCATCTCTGCAATACGACCTTGAAATAAAGCAATTCCGCCAAGAATTTGTACGTGGAAGTGTCTCATACCCATAATACGCGCACTTGCCTCTCTAACACACGCATAAGCGTCTGGCAAAATATCAAGCAAGGTTTCGCCTTTCTGTAATCTTCCTTTCAAAATATTGGTTGTTTCTTTCAATTCTTCATCACTCAACGCTTTGTATTTATCTGATAAAGCTTCTACTTTAAGAGCAATTTTCTCTATCTTCTCAATACTTCTAGCATTATCTGATGCAAACATTCTTTTTAAAAAATTCATAAATACATATCCTTTATAAAAAAATAGAAAATAGACTTAAAAAATCTAATCGCCTATTTTCTATTCTACACTATTTTTTCGTAATTTCCAATCAAATTATATATTAATTATTACAGATAATTAAAGATAATTGAAAAATTTACACTTTAATATCAAGATAATTACTCTGTTTTCTTGGAAACTCTACCATCAGCAAATACATAACCATAGCCATCAAGAATAGTACCGTAAACTGATTTGTTATTACCTTTGTACCATTCATTATTGATATCTGAACTTGTAGCCACAACTCCAGATACAGAAGAAGCACCGTTAGCTAAAGTTGTTAAATTAGTATTATTATATTTAATATTACTAAATGAAACAACTTTTGTACTTGATAAAGAGCTACTTGTCAAACTTGAAGCAAGGACATATAAGTAGTTAGTAGCAGAACTTACTGTTTTGATATCTTTAACCCAAACTGTACAATTTGATATACTTATTACGACTTTATTAGAAGCACCTAAACTTCCGCCACTATAATATATTCCGCCAAAGTTAGTTGTACTAGAAGTTGTACTCAAAGTATATGTATAGTCTCCAATTGTTACAGATGAGTTAGAAGCTGATGTTCCAAGATACATATATCCAATCTCTATTGTACATTGAGAAATGTTCACTTCATAAGATTGTGATTGAATAGAACTATAGTTAGAAATTAATCTTACAATACCACCATAAGTAAGACTAGAATCTTTCCTTACAATATAACTAGAGTTAGTACAATTATAGATTGTACCACAGTACATAGTATCTACAATTCCTCCAACGAATCCGCTTGCATAAGTCACACCACTATACATGCATGTAGTTATAGTTCCACCAACACCGGATAGATTTCCATTATAGACACTGATTCCGCCGATACGATTTTTGCCTTGACTTGCAATATCTAAATTAGCACTTACATTACAATAAGCAATTGTTCCCTCATTAAATACTACAATTCCACCTATATGACTATCTTGTGTCAATGATGATGATCTAGTTGCAATATAGCCACTTACATTAACATTAGCAATCAATCCTTTATTATAAATGGCCACTGTTGCAAAATATCCTTCAGTCGATGAAATATTAAATATGTAATTTCTTTCATCATATGTTTTGCTATAATTAATCTCATGATTAACAGTGATGTTTAAGTTAAGGATCTGAGCCAATTTTCCTATTCTATTAAATAATGCAATATAAGGAGTGCCACTAGTCACTTTGTTATAACTAACAACATAATTAACATTATTTCCATCAAGTATTCCGTTAAAGGTTTTGTCACCAACTAGACCCAATGTGTTCCAGTCTGAAATATAATCTATTTGATTATAGGCAGTCTCTTCTGTTCTTCCATTAGGAACAATCTCATAATAACAATATTCTTCCAAATATGTTTCTGGCAAAGCAGTGATTGAATTAATTACAAATGGATAGCTTTCACTTCCATCACCAGAATCAAACTTGTCAAAGACAATTGATGTGTCTTTAGTATATTTAATAGTTGCAGGGTTGGACACGAATGTATTATTAACCAAATCATCAGCGTCCATGACACCTATTGCTCTTATTGCAATTGCTCTTATATTATTTGTTAAATATTTCAAGTTATAAGATGCTGTATCGCTTGGAACAGAAATTACATCTATAAAGTATACTTTATTTGCATCAACTGAGAAGTTAAATAGTATAGTATACTCATTTTCTGTCAAGTTAAGAAGTGTCAAAATAACAGTTTTATCAGCATAGATATTGCTTGTTTCCTTTCCTTCGCTGTCAACTTCTACAATACTAGTATTAGTAACTTTAATTCTTTGTTTGATATTATCATAATTATAACTTTCGATTGTTTTGGCTGTTTTCTCATACGCTACAGCTAATTGATAACTAACTTTATCTGCCATGTTCCAAGAAATTACGCCCGCACCATCATATGCTAAGCCCTCTGGAATTGCAGGTAAAGCAATCGCCATTACATAGATATTATCCTCTAGCGCAAGTTTTGTTTCATCACTATAATGATGAGTTACACAATGTGTTGTAGTATCAGAATTGATTGGGGTTTCTACAGTATCACCGACCGCCTCAACATATACACAAATATCTGTCGTTCCAAAATCAAAACTACCAGATACTATCAAATTAAGAACTTTATCGATTGCTAAATATATGCCAACACCACTTGCAGAAACACAATCTCTTTCTATATCAAGATATACTTTATCAACCATATCATATAAAGATATTAAATAGTTAGTTTTGTCCAAATTCCTCAAATTATATTGATATAGAAGCGTAGAGCTAATAACTTGCGTAGCATCTGCATTTTTTGTTCTAGCAAATACTTCTATGTTATAGTTATAAATTGTTGAACTTGTAGATGTAGTATAATCCCAATAAATATAATTGTTATACTGAATTAGTTTAGGAATATTGTTATAAATCTCTAATTCCGTAGTGTCTGTTGATTGTTCGTATTTAGTTGGATTTACTGGAGCTTTAGGATTGTTAAGAAGCTCAATTTTTCCTATAGACTCTTTTGATGAGATAAGTTTTGTAGTTGTACCTTCCTCAATATTAATATTTTCGCTTCCAATGAATCTAATAGAGATATCATAAGTATTACCTTCTATAAAGGACACATATTTGTTATTATCTTCTCCTGCTGGATAGATATAGTGACTTACTGTATTATTATTAATAAGAACTTCTGATGTCAAAATTGTTTGAAGTTTGAATTCTGTTGTATATTCGTCTAATTCTATCCAAACAGAAGTATTTTCAATCTTTCCTGCCACATTGAATTCGCCATTTATGATAATTCTTGTCATAGCAAGTTCTTGACCAAGAGAATCAAAGTTTGTTTTCCAACTAATCTCACCCTCTGTAATTACAAACTGAGGCTGAAGAATAGTCTTAAAATCTATCGAATAAGTATATACGCTTCTCAATATAGCATTATATGTATTCAAATCTCCAACAAAATTGTCTGTAAAATCTTCTTTGTCAATAGCTTTAAGCTTAATAGAATAATTACCTGTACTTATATCGAATTTGTTGTTGTTTGAATCATACAACACATAGATATTTAGTTGTTTACTTGTTAAATGCTTACTTACAAACACCAAAGTACCAGATTCATCAAATATAAATGCAATGTAGTTGTTATTGTTAGTATCATTCCAAGAAATTTGACCATCAGTATCGATTCTAAATACTATACCAGTGTCGTTTCCAGAAACTTCGCTACTTCTTGTCCTGCACTCATCAATAGAATCATCACTAGGAAGAAGATAAGTATTATATGCTATGTTTGTATAAGCATAGACAACTATTTGATATTCTATAAAGTCGCCGTTTGAGTCTTTGCTTGGATATTTCTCTGGCAACTCAAATATAGTTGTTGTCGCTCCCGCCTTATTCTCAATTATTACAACATCTTGTGTCTTATCAAACTCTTTGTTGCTTGCATAAATCTTAACTAAATAATATAGATATGGAATTGAAGTTGAAATTACTCTGTCGCCATTCTTACTAATCAACTGAGTGGAATTAGTCCAAGTATAGACTCCCTCATTTACAATAATCTCTACAGGATCTAATTTCTGAACAATAAATTCAACGCTATCAGAAAGTCTTGAAGAAAGCTTGTTACTTCCATTTCCTACAGCAACGACTTTAATACTATATACGCCAGCTTCCAATTCTGGATTGTTACGGAAGTTAGTATAGGCAAAGTTAACATTGTCAGGAATTTCTGTTATTCTCTCAAAATAAACCGCCTCTTCTGATGTTTCTGCTGTCTGAGGATTGTAAGAATAGAAATACACTTCATATTCGCTTACCCCCTCTGCAATAGACCAATTAATCGCTTCCTCCTCCAAATATAGCTCAGGAGCAGTAAATACATTAAAGGTAGAAACTAATGATGAACTATTAGAATTGAAGTAATCATCAGTAAAGGAAACGCCACCACTATTAGTTCCAAGCAGTATAGCAACCGCTCTTACACTAGCATAATAATCTGTATTGTGTTGA
Source organism: uncultured Christensenella sp. (assembly GCA_964630515.1). Lineage (GTDB taxonomy): Bacteria > Bacillota > Clostridia > Christensenellales > UBA1242 > UBA11490. The sequence goes on from CAZVVP010000015.1 coordinate 18,443, forward strand.
AGTGGAACAAAATCCTCAAACATAAGATCTGTTCCGCCACTGACTTTGACATTATGTTGAACAAATAAATTATATATATCCACACTAATGATGTTATTGACAGTGTCTAGATATCCGCTATAATAGTAGTCAAAACCTGAAATTACCTCTGTATACAAATCGTCTTTGTTTGTTGTAACAAAGATTTGTGCAGATTGACTATCAACACCCTCTTTCTTAGATGTAAAGGATAATTGATAAACCATAATGTGTTTATTGGTCTCTAATGTCGCAGATGGCGTAAACTTCAATACTCCATCAACAATATTATGTTTTGTGCCGTCAATAAATGGAGTCTTTGGTTTGCCAAGCTTGTATCCCTCTATAGCACTAGAGGCTATAGAATTAATTACTGCAACCTCTTCTGTCTCTGTTGTAGTATTTCCCAATCCTCTTAATGTTATCTTATAATTACCCATTGGAAGAGTACTTGGAAGAGGAATATACACTTCAATCGTGGATACGCTTGCATCAATTACTTTATCCCAAGTGGAATATGAATATTGAGTCCCATCAACCATAAAGATGTGATTAGTAATCTCCTCACCTAATCTAAAATCCACACCATTGATTGTTAGTACTGGTGTTACGTAAGCACTAAGAATTGAGTCTTCATCAAATAAATTAGAAATATTGCAAGTTAAAGCCTCAACACTCTCTGCCCTATTGGCATTGATTAATGCTACAAAATCATCTACATTTGAAGAAGCAATTTTGTATCTAATCATTCCATTGTCTATTCCCAAATCACTATAAAGCAATTCTGTTAGATTATTGAATAATATTATAGTCTCCAAAGGTCTATCTGCTGTTGTGCTTACAACTATATAATCAGAAGTTGTTGTCTTATTCTCCACTGCAAATTTAAGTATTGGAGCAGTTGTGATGTCCATATCAGAAAGCTTAGATATATCAAAATATGTTTCTTGGGTGCTTGTAACATATTCTTTAATTACATTTCCGCTTTCATCACAAGCTGTAATTATTAATTTGTAATAATCTACATTATCGACTTTTGCCCAATTAACAATACCTTCATTTACATAAATATTACTTGCTGTATTAATTATAATATCAGCACTTGTTACCTTAGCTTGATTAGCATTGTCGTAACTATTATAACTAGACAAATATCCACTACTTGCATATGTTATAACTGAATCGATTTCCGCAATTGTAGAATCTGAGCCTTTGGACACAACATAATAATAATGTTTTCCAATTGAAGTATCTAAATTGATTACAAATTCGTAAACTGAAGTCTCCTCTTCGTCTACAAGAAGTGAAACTTCGTGTTTTTTAATATTATCAATCGAAACATAATCGTTTACTATATAGCCACTAGCGTTTGAAATTGGACTCCAATTAAGCTTAATCGCCCTATCTTCTTTAACTAGTTGAGATTGACTATTGTCTACATCATATACATTAGGACTATCAAGCTTGGTTGCTGTAAATACTTCGCTTATCTTACTCTTAATACAACCATTAGCAATTGCTCTAATTGATATTGTATAAGTATCAGGCGCAAAAGTGCTTGTATCAAGAAAATCATTAGTAATTGAGCCGTTATTAGTTACAGAAACGATTTCTCCCAAACTGTTGTATATTGTCAATTCATATCTTGTTTCTGTATTCTCAACTTCAACCTTAGTCCACTTAATTTCTCCGTCCTCTATATATAATTTTGGACTTTCTAATGCTCTAACAATATTTTTGGAACTATTAACAATATATAGAGTATCGGAATCTATAACATTAGTCTCATAATTGCCAAAGTGCTTAATTGCGACCAAATAATTACCACTCTCAAAATCGCTTACTATGTCTGTTATGTCTAGAGTTTCCTCACTAGTTGCAATTTCCCAAACATAAGCAGGCTCAATAGAATAAACGCCTTCCTCTATAACTTTGTAGAAATATACTTTGGTCGAAAGTTTGTCTAAGTTGTTAGTATCTGAATAATTTAAAATACCGTGAACCATTTCAATTGTTGTTCCGCTGGTTTGGATTTTCGCCAAAGTAATTTTGCAAGTAGCAACATTTGCTGTGTCATTACTTAATATTTTGTCAGTAGCATTGCCAATAATTCTGGTGATTGCGATATTTAATTCAGTTATGACATTGCCAATTCCGCCAATTGTTACATATCCCGCGTCACTACTACTAATAATTCCGTTTTCTCCACTTTCAGTCAACAATGTAACTTCTGTAATAGGGATCTTAATTGTATAAACACCACTTAAATATGTCACATAAATTATACTGTCTGTACCGCCGTTTGTGGCATATACGCTACTATCTTTATTTGCTTCAAAATTGTATCTAAGCTTGTTATTTAAGGTCAAATTGTAATAAGTTGCCAAATCGTTAGTGCTATTTAGATTATTTTCTGGCACTGAGAACTTTACTTGTATATAGTACTCAGAAGTTGTTTTGACAACACTAGCAGTAAGTATCACAGGACTAAGTTTTACAAAATCAAATTCCTCACTATAATCACTTTTTAGTCCACTATTATCAATGATTTGAACCCTTATTGTATATGTGTCTGGTTCTAGTTCTAGATTATCAAATATAATCTTGTTGTTATTATTCTCACCATTATTACAACCTTCAAGAACCAATTCCCTGTCTTTATAAATCATGTAGTTATACACTGCAGTCGAATCACTTCCAAGTAAGATTGTATCGTTAGAATAATTAGTTGTATCTATTGTGATTTTAGAAATTTGAACCGCCTTGCCTTTAGAATAAAACCCAACAGCACTATCAATTATCTCTTCACTACTTGATACATATTGCAAATTAATAGTATAACTACCGCTTGGCAAGATTACCCAAGATTCTCCGTCAAATACTGACTCTACTGTAAAGTCAACAGTTTTAGACTCTTCTAGCATATCAAATCCGCTAAGAGTATATGTGTAAACATTCTCCCCTTGTGTAAAGGTTAAAGCTACGCTATCTGGGACAAAAGAAGTAGTATTGCCTGTAACATGATTATAAGTATCTATAACCATATTGCCCTCTACAAAGGATATACTATGCTCATTAGGGCTATATAATTTTACAACTTCAACTACATTATCGCCTTCTACTTGAGCCAAATTCTCAATATATGTACCATTGCCAAGTGCCACTACAGATACAGTAATTTGGTTGCTTAAGCTTCCCAAAATAGTTGTAGACAAATCTTCTATCTCAAAAGTATACACACCATTAGATATTCCGCTGGCCTCTACATCTCTTGTCAGCGTCTTAGTTGAATCTAACATATCTTGGAAAATAATTCTATAATACTCAACTCTATCTAGACCAGACTCTAAGTTCTGCGCAGTGAATTTAAGTTGAAGTTTTTGTTGAGAGTTGGAAGTATAAATGATTACTTTGGTTAAATCTGTAATTATTTTGTGTTTATAAAGATTCTTTGTTACGACTTCGCTAATAATTTCATTAGGATTAATAACTCTAACCTCTAGAATGAAAGCCCCTTGAGGTAAAGTATTAGAGTCTATATAGCAAATAGTATTAATCTCTGTAACTTCAAAGGAACTACTTAGATACTCTTCCCCATTTAGTATAACTTTGTACTCATAGACAGTTCCCGTTTTTTGTGATGAATTAGATATTTTTAACTTGCCGTCAATAACTTCTATTGTAGCAGTGCTTGACTTAGTAATTCCCTCTTTATAATAAGTTTCGCTACTAACAATATCTTTGTTGTTGCCGATATAAGAAATTGCTATTTTGTAAGTTCCGCTTGCAAGAGTAATGTCTGACAAATCAATTGTAGCACCACTTTCTAATTCGCTCTTTGTTAATGAAGTATAGTAGCTAACTTCTTGACTATATACACCATCAACTAATTTGTAGAAATTAATTAACGCTGAAGTTGCACCATATGTATACTTACCTAATTTAATTACACCATCTGCAATTGTAATTTCACTACTTGTTGGAAGATAGGAAACTGTCTTTTCACTTGTTGCAAAATTACTTACATAATTAGTTGTTAAATCTGTAACGCTTTCAACCTCTCCACCAACAACCTCAATTAATTCTATAGAAAGGTTCTTTGTTTTATCAAGTAAAAGTCCTATTGTACTTGCACTAAGAGTCAGAGTGTACTTACCATTAACATAGGCTACACTATACTTTCCACTTTCCCCAACACTTCCTGAAGTGTTTGCTTCTACAAATATTTTCTCATCAGTAACAGCGCCAGAAAGCTTGATTATATAACCATTTGCCAAATCGACATATCCTAACAAATTAGCCCCATTCCACTCAACTATGTAGTTCTGTAAATTAAATAGTCTAGTATCGTCCTCATAATCAAGAGTAACAGAAATCTCAGAAGTAACAAGTTTTGTCATTGTATAAGTTTTGGATAAATCGCTAATTATTTTATTAGTTTCGCTTATCTGGATTTTGACAAATAGTTGATTGCTATCTTGTGCCCATATCCACTTAGAAGTATCAATTGCGATTCTCTCTTCACCACCACTTAAGTGATATGCTCCAAGTATAGATATAACTTTACCAGTCGAATCAACTGAATATATTACATACTCTCTTGTGCTTGTAGCTCCGTTAATAAATAATTTACCTTCTTCCAAAGATAGAGTCTCAGTAGATGAGTCGAAGTCAGAAATTTTCTCAAATTCCAAAACATTTGAAGTTGCGCTGACAAGTCCTAATCTTCCAACTTTGTTAAATTTCCAACTTGCCTCATAACTTCCAGCACTAATTGACGCTAAATCAAGAGTGATTTTGTTATCAGATATAACATAAGTTAACTTTGTGTCGTTATCTCCTGTAACATCACCGCTTGATGTAAGCGAAATTACAAATTCTTCTGCCACATCTAAGCTATCTGTAAGGTTTAGAATAAGTGTAGTATAGTCTTTTGCTACATCACTAAATGCAATTATTAACTTATCGTCAATTGTTGCAGTATTATAGCCAGCATAGTAAGTAATTGATATATCACTACTACTAGCACTATTGTTATAAACTACTAAACTTGTGTCATTAGTAACATTTCCCACACTGTCTAGAGAGATTGAATAAGTTTTATTCTCTGCAAGCTTGCCTATGCTCTTAAGATAACTTAAATCCAGTTTGTATAATTTGTTAGTACTATCGTAGTTTAAGCCAAAATCTGTATACTTAGAAGTAATATCTTGAGTTAACTCACTTATTCCAGAAACAGTGACTTTGCTTATATTTCCAGTATTGGTAATTGTGTAAACAATATCTGTTGTACCACCGCTAATAGTTACATAATGCTTAGTTGATACAAGTTGAGAGAATGCATAAGTGTCTTTCCAAGAAATTAAATCTTCTGACACAAATTCCACTGTGTTTTCAAAGTTAACATATTTAATCTCTACAACTTGACTAGAGTCAGAGCTTAAATAAAGAACATTCTCATCATTATCTACTGCAACAACATAGTATGAGCCACTATTGTTATTGACCAAATCTACAAGATAGCTATCGTTAACCAAAGTCAAAGTATAATCTTTGGTCTCCTCTAATAATTTATATCCATCAATCTCATTATATTTTGCAAATATCTGATACTTAACATTATCTATTCCAAGCGAAGCAAAAGTTATTTTGTTTTTATACTCATCTTCAATCACCTCAATCGCAACTGGACTAAGCTTGATAACTTCTAAGGTCAAAGTATCACTATTTAAGACATAACTAATAAGTGATGTATCAAAGATAGACGTAATATTGCCTTTAGAAATTGCATCAATGCTATAACTACCTGACTCATCTAATATGTCTTTTGTGTTATATGTTGCATTGTTTGACACTAATGTCTTAGTGTCAATTGTCTCTGTGTCTTTGGAAATTATAATATCAAATCCACTTACATCGTTACTTCCAAGTAAGTTAATGGAATATCCGCTTGTTGTAAGAGTCGGAACATCAATTCTAATAATTGTAAGTCTTGCAACATCACTTGAGATGTATGCAGGATTCTCAGCTGTCTTATTATTTTCTAAAGTGTATCCAGTAGAAGAACCTAGTCTTGACTGGAATTCGTAAGTTCCTACAGCTTTTAGCCCTAAAGAGTTATTAAGTGTAACTTCGTCTAAATCTATTACACTATATCCTTCTAAATCTCCTTCACCTGATTTAATCTCCACATCTGAGGTAGAATTGTTAACATAAACCATATTTGACGAAAGATTTACTTCTTCCCAAACAATATAATATTTGCCACTATTTTCTATCACAGCTAAAGGATTAACAGGAAGCTTCTTAACAAATATTTCTTGACTATAATCACTATCGAAGTAATTATTTAACACTTGTTTGATAGAAATCTTGTAAGTTTGGTTGTTTTGCAAACCAAGTGTTGTTAGACTAAGTGCATTTGCTTTGCCATCATTGTTCTCAACATAGCCTTCCCATTTCAAAGCATCTTGCAAAGTCATAATCTTTATGAAATATACGCCATTATCGTTTCCATTCCAAGTAAGAATATCACTTGTTATTGCAAGATTGTTAGAGCTTGTTAGTTTATTAATTATCTTAGATGTAGGATTAGATGGAAGTATAGTAACGCCATCTATTATTGTTCCTAGTACAGATATGGATATTTTATTATCCCCAACAACTAAATCTTCATCAATTGTTGTGCCTTTGTAACTATAGAAATTTTCGCCATTAGTAATGTTAATTGTAGATTCGTCATTTGCCTGCAATTTGTATGCAGTAGCACCTGCTACACTACCCCAAGTTATTTTGTCATCAGCAAGAGTATAGATATCTTCTTTGCTTTCTTGTATAGAAGAAACAGCACTAAATTTGTAGAACTCAACCAAATTCTCAGCACCTATCCAGCCACTCTTGTCTGATATAGAAGTTACAATAACCTTATAAGATTCCTTATCAACTCCATAGTTGCTGGCAACACTAGAATATCCGCCATCAACTTGAGTATTTAAGAAACTTATCAAATTAAAGCCACTAGAGATATCAGTAATGCTAGTTGAATATGTGTTAGTATCAATCTTAACCTCTATGCTGTAAGAAACAGCGTCTGCCACTGAATCAAAAGTAAGAACACCTTTATCATTAAGCTTAGCGTTAGTTACTGCACCAATTGTTTTGTAACAACTCTCTATCTTGTAAGCATCTAAAGATAAATTATTAACAACGCCGTCATCTCCTTTAAACACTACAAACATATCATAGTCACCGTTTAGAGATATTTCATTCGCCAAATCAATTGTGTCAGTTGATGTTCTTGTAATAACTTGCTTGTTTTTACCGTCTTTAGTCACAAATATGAAAGAAATTTCGTATATCAACTTTTTAGAAACATCAGTTGTAGGTATTTCGTATGTCAACAGTGAATCAACAATATTAATCTTAAAGTCAGTGCTATACGGAATATATTCTTTAAGTGTAACTGTATTAGTTATATCGCCAGTAGAGTCTATTGCAATCATGCCACCATACAAAATATTTTGTTCTTCACCATTAACATCACCAGCACTTGCAGGAACAAAAGCATCAACCCTTATTTCAAACTCATTTAGAGTCTCAGAGAACATCTTGCACTTCTCAAGCAATTCTTTTGTTATGCTAAGATATGGCTCTATAGTAATACCACCAAGTGTGTTATAATCGACAATTTGTGTATACTTATTGCTTCCGTTAGTAATTGTTACTAAATACTTAACCTTAGACCTTACTTGTAAATTATTAGTAACATGATTCCAAGAAATCTTTGTACTATCGTAAGTCTCAACATTGGTGTTATTTACAAACACATTAGCAGTTTCGTTATTACTAATTGTAATGGTTGGAGTGTCTAGCAAAACAACACTACAAACTTCACTCTTAGGGCTATCGAAATAATGTACACCGTCTACTTCTTTGCTGTTTACTTCGTTATGATAGTCAGAGCTTGACCCTATAACTGTAGAATACATAGCAAGTTCATAATCTTTGTCACTACCCTCAATTGAGGAAACATTCCAACTACTAGCTTCGCTCTTTTGCCTATACTGGAATTTAGAAACAGCTCCATCAACATATTTATATAAAACAACCGCACTAGCATTCTCATCAATATTAGAAATTGACAAGTCTTTCTCTGTCATTGTATATGTAGGACTAGGTAAAACATAGAATTTGTACGCATCACTTACAACAGAATCTGAAGTGATTGTATTATCACCCAAAGCTTGTACTGTTATGGAATTAACAACTCCAGTCTTGAATCCACCCGCCATGTTCTCTAATTTAAATTCACACTCGTTTGGGCTTGTTGTATGTACAATTGACTTTTCTTCGCCATTATCTAAATATTGCAAGTTAACTTTGTACTTAATATTACCACTATTAACCGAAATATTATCTGTATTGCTCTTAACAGCAGACCAAGTAATTTTGCTTCCATCGTACTTAATATCTTCAACACTCTTTAGTGTCGATGGCTGTGTAATAAGAACTTTAATACTAGATTCAACCAAAGTATCATTTTTGTTAGAAAGTGCCTTAAATGTGATTGTAACTGGCACATTATTATTGGTCAAATTGTTAATAGTAAAATCTGCAACACCAGTCTGTTCTCCTTGTACATTAGAGCCAGTATTGACAGTTATTGCATCATTACTGCTAGTGACCATAATAAGATAACTTTCCAAGTCTAGTGGCTTAGCTACATATTTAAGCGAAAATGTATCTGTCGCATTGAGATTGACAGAATACAGCTTCTCTTCACTCTCTCCTTCTGAAATATCAACCAAATGATTATCGTTAAGAAGAATATCAATGCCTAATATATCAGGCTTATCATCTTTATTCATCACAACGACAATCAATCCAGCAGTTAATCCAACAACTGCTACAACCAAAATTGCTAAAATCACTTTAACATAAGCTTTCATTTTCCACTTGCCATCCTTCAAAATTTTCATTTTTTCTAAACAAATCCAAAACTTACAGCCTTCGCCTAAAATTAAGGTTTGTAAATTTATCTAAATTTGTCGAAATTTAACCTAATAATATTCTACCACAACCAACTTAACTCACAAAATAATATGTTGGCATAAAAAAAATAATAAGTTTATAATATTATTTTAAATAAAAATATAATTAATAAACATTTATTTATAATATTTATTAACAACTCTTAAATAATTGTGGACAAATACTAAACTTTAAGAGTCAAATTTAGCAAAATTTTATTTGTAATTTGGGACAAATTGTATTATTATATGTGAGTAAAATTTTTTATTTTTTTGAGGAAAAAGTTAATGTTTAATATTGTGTTAATAGAACCAGAAATTCCACAAAACGCTGGAAATATTGTAAGAACTTGCAGTGCCACAAAGTGTAAACTATATATGGTTAAACCTTTAGGATTTGAATTAAGCGACAAGTATTATAAGCGTGCTGGACTAGACTATTTTGATTTGAGTGAAGTTGAAGTTGTAGATTCTTTTGAAGAAATTTATGAGAAGAATAAAGATAAGCAGTTTTATTTTGCAAGCACTAAATCACACAAAACTTATGCGGAAGTTACTTATCCTAAAGACTGCTTTATCGTCTTTGGCAAAGAGAGTTTTGGCATTAGGGAAAGTCTACTCAAAGAGCATTACAATGACTGTATTAGAATTCCTATGCAAGAAGGTGCAAGAAGCCTAAATTTAGCCAATTCTGTAGCAATAATTATCTACGAAGCACTTAGACAAAATGATTTTAAATCTCTTAAAGAATATGGCGAACTTACTAATAGAATTGATTAAAAAAGCGATAGATTAATTTCTATCGCTTTTATTTACAGATATTTACTTTACTTAAGAATAGTAATTTATAAGCTCTCCCATTCTGGCAGTCTTAATAATATTTTCCTTAACCATATTATTTTCATTCTCAAGACAAACTTTGCTTAAAGACACTTCGTAAGCAGTTTTTGTTAGAATTTCTCCGCTTTCTAACCTCTTTTGATAAGTTCTACTTTGGATTCTTCCTGCCACACTTACTTTGTCTCCTATATTAAAGTTTTTGACAAATCTAGCATTTCTTCCCCATGCAATACATGGAATGTAGTCACTCTTGTTATATCCACGATTTACAGCAATCAATACATCACAAATCTCTCTATTAAATGGTGTAGTTCTATAAATTGGCTCTTTACATACATAGCCTACAATTTCTATCTCATTCTCATCACTTTCGTCTTCCTCTAAGAATTCTCTAACAAATATAGTAAGCAGAAGCTTGGACTTATTGTCCACCATTTTGTTGTAGCTTCTGTATTGACCAACAAAGTGAATTTTGTTACCCACAGTCAAATCCTTTTCTTGCATTAATCTTTCTGAAATAGTCACAGGAATAACATCATATATATCCGACAACCTCTTTATTTTGATATTAAACTCATAGAACCCTTCTCCAAATATTTCATGACTAAAAGTTGGTTCTTGCATTATTTCTCCAGACACTTTTACTATATTGTTGTTTTCGTATTCGTTCATTATAATCCCCTTTTTTCTAAATAATTTCTATACATTTTTTCTTTGGATACCTAAATTATCAATATAATAGTCTTCATGCATAATAAGCTCACCAACTGACACTATATCATAGCCTGCATTTTTTACACTTTCTATAATTAGAGGCAAAGCATCAAGTATATGGTCTGAATTATTGTGGCAAAGTATAATCGAACCGCTTTCTAGCTTAGACATGACTCTATTACAAATTTCCACCCCGCTCAAACCTTTCCAGTCAAGCGTATCAATATTCCACTGAATAGTCTTTAGGCCAAAATCGTTACTTGCCATATTAAGAAGATTATTGTTATATGCACCATATGGGGCTCTAAACAACTCAACTTTGTCTTCGCCAATAATGTCTTCTATCAAGTTAATACTTGTCTCTAATTCTAAGTACATATTATCATAACTTAGAGTTGTCAAGTCTGGGTGAGTGTTGCTGTGCGTTCCTATCTCAAGCCCGTTATCATATATGTATTTTACCATATCTGGATACTCTTCTACCCAGAAACCTACTAAGAAGAAGGTTGCATTAATCCCGTAGTTTTTGACCATGTCAACAATTTGAGTAGTTTTGTCCGCTCCCCATGCACTGTCAAAAGTTATTGCAACTTTTTTCTCTTCCGTATCAACATTATATATTGGAACAAGTCTAATATTATTTCCCAGATATACAGCAGAAATTGGAGTTCCATAAATGTTTATTGCAAGAATACACGCACACAAAAAAAATACTAGCACTAATAATAAATACTTCTTTTTCACGACTAAGAATTGCATAATTTATTACCTTTAATATTTTATAAAATTTGTCATAATTCGTAAAAAATTTTACATAACTAATATTGTCGAAAACACACTAAATATAAACCTTTTTGACAATTTAAGAACCGAATAGCAAAATATTTTTTTACAAACACATAACTAGAATATATTATGCTATTATCATAAACATTAGACCAAAAAAGAAAAATACACCATTTGAAACTTCTCAAACAGTGTATTTATAGTTAAAACTGAATTTTGTCAATGTTAAAAACTTTCCAAGGAACTAAATCCTCAGGTGGCATAGATATAAAAGTCATTATTTTTTTCTGGATTGGATGTTCAAATCTAATCTTGTATGCCCACAAAGCTAGATTGTGTCCTTTTGCCAAAATATCGCCACCATATCTAGCATCACCATATAAGGCGTTGCCAATATGCTTAAATTGCACTCTTATCTGATGACTTCTTCCAGTTACAAGACCAACTTCCACCAAAGACACTTTCTCTTTTTCTTCTAAGACCTTATAATAAAGTTCTGCATATTTAGCACCAGTAGTAAGCTCTGGAACTACACTAACCATATTGGTTCTAGCGTTTTTCTTAAGATGATTTTTTAAAGTGCCAGATTTTTCTTTTAATTTACCATTAACAACAGCTAGATATTTTTTCTCAAAATCTTTGGTCTTGATACTCTCAGATAGTCTTGCAGCAGCTTTACTAGTTTTAGCAAAAATCATAATGCCACCTGTTGGCCTATCCAATCTATGTACAAGCCCCACATAAACATTTCCAGGTTTATTGTATTTTTCTTTCAAGTATTTTGCAACCAATTCAACCATACAAGTGTCACCAGTAATATCTGCTTGCGTTGGGATATTTTGAGGTTTGTTAACCACAATTATATGATTATCTTCGTAAATTACATCTATCATAATGTTTTCCTTTGTCTTTAAATATACTTCATGCCAATAGTATAACTACATATCTGCGTTTTTGTCAACCAAAAACTTTATATCTCCACAAAGAATATCTGAATAACTAAAGCTAGTTCTATCCAAGTTTGTAGCCTCATCGGGCTTGATTATAAACATACTTGGATAAACTTTGTCAATTGTCGCATTTAATGTAACAAGCTTATTTCTTCCTTTGTTAATAACCATTTCAATAGATTTGCCCTGCAAACTCTGAACAATACTCTTAACCTCACTAAGTCCAATTCCACCTACTCTCACAACTTACCCCCATAATCGCATTATTGTATAAAGACAATTCGCCATACTATAATATTGTATTTAACACAATTACAAAATTATGCTAATTTACTAAATTTTTATTAAGAAAAAACACTTCTCTAACATTATAATTTTAATAAAAAATTTGCTAAATATAAGCTTAATCAAAATATTTTCTAAGCTTAAG
>CAZVVP010000016.1:0-29877 GCA_964630515.1 uncultured Christensenella sp.
CACTCTGGCTTATACACAATCTTTAAGGCGTGATGCACTAATGCCAAAAATGGCACTTGCAGAAACAATTGTATATGAATTATTAAAAGACATACCAATAACCAGAACGGACGACCAATTATTATATATTGCATACTGGAGCAAAACAAAACCAGAAGTATCATTTTTTGATTTTTTTAGAAATTATAAACAGTATAAAGCGAAATCTTATAAATCAATTGAGAGAGCAAGAAGAAAAATACAAGCAAAATTTCCTGAGTTAGCAGAACCTTATGTCAGAGAAAAAAGATTTGAATTAATAAAAGAATACGAAAGATATGCTTTGAAATGAGGTGGCAGTATGGAGATTATGGTTGATGGAAAAGTGTGGACAGTGTTGAAAGTCTACGAGAAAAAACAAAGAGAGAAAGACGTTTTCTTGTGTAAGAATAAATACGGCATAAAAGAGTGTTTCCAGAGATACGATTTTGAATGTGAGTATGAGCCAAGAAAAAAAAAGACACTAACTGAAGATGATATTAAGAGAATTGAAGATGAAGTTGAGAAAAAAACACCTAAAAAAGATATATACGAGATGTTCAAAGATTATCATCAAAGTAAAGTGCAAGCGGTAATTCGAAGTGCAAGAAGAAAGTTGGGTTACACATACCATGAAATGTATGATGGACGATTCAAAGGCAAAGCGGTAGTTCAATATGATTTGAAAGGCAACATTATAAACCGCTACAACAGTACGCATGAGGCTGCTAGAAAAACAGGCAAAGCGCAGTCGACAATATTCAAGCACTGCAGAAAGAAAATGAAAGATAAAGAGTTTATCTGGAGGTGGGAAGATGATCAATTCTAAAGAAAAAGGCAAGAGATACGAGAGAGAAGTTGCAGGATACTTCAAGAGATTCGGATTCAACGCACGCAGAAGTGTGCAATACAACGGAAAAGCTGAAGAAGGACAAGCTGACATCGTAGGAGTACCGTTTTTACATGTTGAATGCAAGCATAACGAGCAATTGAATGTAGAGAAAGCGCTGCAACAAGCGATAAGCGATAACGGTAATAAGAACAAGATACCAGTAGTGATACATCGTAAGAACGGAGAAAAGAGCAAGGCAACAATGAGCTTAGACGACTTCTTGAAGATATATGGCGAGTATTATTCAAGCATGGTACTAGCTGGTATGGAAGATAAGGAGTGAGAACATGTTAAAAAATAAAGGAGATAATAAAATGTTTGAATTTTTTGAAGGCGTGATAGAAAAATTAGGAGTTAAATTGATAGATAATTTTAGCGAAAATTTACTTGATTTTATAAAAAAAGAAAGTAAAGACAAAAATAACGATAAAGGTGGAAACTCTGCACGAATCGGAAGTTCAGGATACTCTGCACAAATCGGAAGTTCAGGAGACTTTGCACAAATCGGAAGTTCAGGAGACCTTGCACAAATCGGAAGTTCAGGATACTCTGCACAAATCGGAAGTTCAGGAAACTCTGCACGAATCGGAAATTCAGGAAACTCTGCACGAATCGGAAGTTCAGGAGACTTTGCACGAATCGGAAGTTCAGGAGACCTTGCACGAATCGGAAATTCAGGAAACTCTGCACGAATCGGAAGTTCAGGAGACCTTGCACAAATCGGAAGTTCAGGAGACTTTGCACGAATCGGAAGTTCAGGAGACTTTGCACAAATCGGAAGTTCAGGAGACCTTGCACAAATCGGAAGTTCAGGATACTCTGCACAAATCGGAAGTTCAGGAAACTCTGCACGAATAGATATTCAAGGCGAGAACTCTGTAGGATTTGCGTGCGGATGTAGATCAATTGTAAAAGGAATAAAAGGAACATGGATATCATTATGTGAATATGAAATAAAAGATGATGAGTATATACCAGTATATGCATTATCTGCACAAATAGAAAATAAAGAATATAAAGACTTTAGAGGGAGAATCTTGAAAGAGAATGAATACTATTGTTTATCGGATAAGAAATTCTATCCAGTAGATATTTCTGACGGTATTAAAATTAAAAAAATATCTGAAAAGAAAAAAGACAACATGATTATTATAAAAGGCATAGATATGAGCGATAACGAAGAAATGTATCTTGTAAAAGATGGAGAATTGTCTGCACATGGTGAAGATTTAAGAGAAGCAATAGAAGACTTAACATTCAAGAAAATGGAGAGTGAAGAAATACAAAATATAGCAGCAGAAATTAAGAAAACTGGAAAAGTAAATAAAGCGCAATACAGAGCTATAACAGGGGCTTGCCAATATGGAACAAATAAGTTCTGCGAACAACACAATATAACATCAGAAGAAATTGAACTATCAGAACTAAGAAAGATACTTATAGATGACTATGGCGCTAAAAAATTCTGGGAATTGGTTGGTGAATAATATGGAACTAAAAGAAGCAATAAGAATATTAAATTGGAGTCAGCAACAAATGAGATTAGGTAATTTGCCTGGTTATTCACAAAATGTAAATCAAGCCATAAAAACAGTATTACAAGCATTAGAAGAGTTACAGGAAGAAAATAAAAAATTGAAAACAAAAAACAGAACGCAAAAGAAATTAACAGAGTTTGTAAGAGAAGCAACAACAGAACAAGTTGTATCAACAATAGAAGAGTTTGAAAAAGAATACATAAGCAAAGACAAGATAAAAGAGAAGATAGAAGAAATAAAAACAAAATCAAGCCAAGCGGATGGCTCGTATTTTATGAATGATTACAAAATAGAGGCTTTAGAAGAACTATTGAAAGGGGAGTGAAACAATGGAAAAACTAATAAAAGAAATACTAGAGGGCAAGAAAGCCTACGACATTGAGCAAAAGAAAAGTTATACAGAACGAGCAGGCAGAGGCAAAGGCACTAAACAATACATAATAAAAAGAATAGACCTGGTAAGAGAGCAATTGCTAGAACTTAAAAAGGAGTTGAAATAATGTTTTTAAATGAAGCTATTGAACAATTAAAAGACTTGAAACGAGACAGAGAGAGCTTTTTAGAAAATAACAGCGAACACGACGAGATATTTTTAAAAGATATTGAGGCAATAGACGCAGTATTGCAAGTGTTAGAGCAACCGATACCAAAAAAGATAATTGCACCAGGACGAAGAGGCAAAAAGAACACTTACGAGTTTGGCTTAGTGGTAGGAACAAAAAGAGAGCGTGACTACTGGGAAAGCAAGATAAAAGAGAAGATAGAAGAAATAAAAGAAGATAAAGACAGTAAATATTATGATAAATTTTTAGAGCAACGAGATATAGATAACACAATAGAAATTTTGGAAGAACTATTGGAAGGATAGGTGAACATATGAAATGCGAAAAATGTAAATTTAGAAATAGACCAAAGCATATATTTCCTTGTAATGAATGCGATAAAAATAAAAAAGACATACCCATAACTTGTTATGATTGCAGATTTTATCAAGTAGGTGCTTTGGGGTGCACGAAAGATGCAAATGATATTGAAACTTGCGAAAATTTTGAATGGTGGTAAAGGAGAATAAATAGTATGAAAAGTATAAAAGAAATATTAGATAATTATAAAGAATATGAAACATTTTTAGATGACAGATTTGGAAGAAGGTTTTGTGGTTTCTTAACGGAAGAACAAGGAAAAACGATAGGATATATGGCAAGCGAAGGCAACGAGTGGGGCACACCAAAAGAATGGACAAAAGAAAATGTTATAAATCAACTAAAAGAAGATGTTAGATTTGGACTTAAAAAGGCAGAAGCGGAAAGGGGAATCTCTGCAAATTTAATGCACGAAGTCGTAAAATCATGGCTAAAGGTATTAGAAGATAATGAATTATTAGTTGAATTTAAGAATTATGAAGGCTATGGAAAAGGGAATTTTAAGAAGGTGGCTCAAAAATATAACATTGATATTTCAGATATTTAGGAGGAATTAATAATGCCTAAAATAAAAAAAATAGATTTATTCAATAAAAACTTAATAAGGAACTAGCAAGATATAGTGAAGCACTAACCGAAAGAGAAACAAAATGTAGAGGATTAGAAAAAAGAGTTAACGATCTGAATAGAATAATCGATAATACAATGAACGAAAATAAAAAACTAATAGAGTGGATTATGAACATACTAAAAGAATTTGGAACAACAGAGGCGAGAGACAATAATCATATTGAAATTCCCGTACATAGAACTGTAGGACATTTTTATGACTATCCTAAGGGGCGGTTGTTTCACAGAAAAAAGAATAGAAATACCTGCAATTACAATAGTAAAAATGGGGTGACAAACAATGTACGATATAACGTGGTGTGTCAACAGTAAGAAATGTAAAAACAAAGATTGCAAAAGGATAATAAGCAAAAGACCTAAGAACTTAGGTTGCCAATATAGTGTAGCTGATTTTTATAAAGAGGGTAAAGAGTGTAAGTATTATTGGAAAGAGAAGTGATAAATGATGAGAAATAAAAAAGTAATGCTAATACAGCCGATGGCTGGTAGAAGTGAAGAAGATATTAAAAGAGAAAGAAGAATGATAACCGAATCGATAGAACAAAATGGAGGAGAAGTAATAAACACATTGTTTACAGAAGAAGCACCAAAAGATTCAAAAGAAGGTTTGTACTATTTGGGCAAAAGCATACAAGCAATGGCACAAGCAGATTCGGTTTTGCTACTACCTAATTGGAGAGATGTAAGAGGCTGTAGAATAGAAGCGGAGTGTGCGCACGCATACGGGCTTGAGGTTGTTGAAATGAAATTAATAAAGGATGGCGAGGCTGATGACAAATAGAGAATGGTTAATGAACCAAATGCAAAATATGAGTGATGAAGAGTTTATAGAAGCAGTTTTTATAAAACACAAATATATTGATTGCGAAAAAAATGATTGTGCTGGTATTAGTTGCGATGATTGCATACATTGGTGGCTAAAAGCAGAACACAAAGAAAAACCTAAACTATCAGATGTAGAAAGAGTAATACTTGAGAATATAGATAAAGTTTATAGCTGGATAGTTAGAAATGAGGGTGGGCATTTAATGGTGTTTGAATGCAAACCTAAAAAAGGAACAGATTTTTGGCATACAGATGATGATGGTTATTATACAAACGTAAGACCTTTTAATCATCTATTCCAATTTATACAATGGAGCGATACAGAACCATACGAGATAGCTGAGCTTTTGAAAGGAGAATAATATGAAGAATGAATTAGAAAAACAAATACTTAAAGAATATGCAAGCATTATAATAGACAGAGGTGATGAAGAACTCCACATGCTGGAACTTGAAAGTTTATTAGAAATACTAGACGGAAGCACTAAAGGAGATATTTTAGTAGATTTGAAAGCGTACAAAAAGACAGTAGTATAGATATAAAATACGAAAGAAGGTGTAATATGATAAGAACGTATGCTAACACAAAGGCAGAGTTAAACATTGCACAATTAAGATTAAACGAACGAATGACAGAGAAGGAAGTAATATACTCAAGATACTTTCCGATGACAGCTGACCCATCAAAGGAATCATCGCACACAAACAAACGCAGTGATCCTATGGCAGATTATGTGGCAGAGATAACAAAGATAAATCCAGTAACAGGGATGAGTTTAGAAGATGAGATAGACGAGCAAAGAAACAGAGTAGGAAGATTAGAGTATTACTTAAGAATGATGGACCATAACTTAAAGAACACTACAGGGATAGAGAACGACTTATTCAGACTTATCGTAGTAGAAGGTAGAAAGAAAACAAAAGCAGTAGAGCTGGTAGCGGAGAAATATAATAAAGAACCCAGAACAATTTGGGAATATAATTATCCGAAAATAAAAAATGAAATAGAAAAATGCTCAATTAAATAAGAGGAGATTAATTCTCCTCTTTTTTTAATATAATCTCATTATCTCTATATATGATAGTAAATTCTGAGTTTTCATCAAAACCGTGTTTATCGCACTCGGTTTTTTGTAAAGATATGCGATAACCTTTTATATTACGCGAGCCATCTCTTCTATACTCGCAAATTGGTGATAGTTTAGCCATAATAATACCCCTATCCAACAATATAATTAACGATTTGATATTCGTCTTCATCAATTTGTTCATAAACTGGGGTAAGAACATATTCTCTATCGTCTTCAACTCTGTCTAAACCTTTGGAATCAAGCACTTTCCAGCAGTGATAAAACTCCTCACCGTTCCATCCATATAGCGCGTACATTTCACCATCAATTTCAACAATATCGATTGTATTATCGTTCCAATATCTACCTACTATTTTCATATTAATCACTCCTTTTAATTATCACGTCTTCGTGTTTATGATTAAATATTAACACACGTTGGAAACGTTGTCAACACATTTTGAAAAATATTTTAAACGTTCAGTGAAAGTTCAGTAAACATCATGGTAATATATATAATGTGGAAACACAAAAATAAGTGTTTTGATTTTGTTTTTCATTTGTAGAGGAGATTAGGACAACCTAGTCTCTTTTTTATATGCTTCTTTAGTTTAGTGACACGGTATATCCGATGACAGGTAGAACCCCACCAAACACATGCATCCCATGTAAGGTGGAGACCTTGGTTCGAGTCCAGGAAGAAGCACCAAAACAATTAGCAGGTGGTACTATGTATGATTTTGAATTTTGTATGAAACAAGAATGTAAAGTATGTAGTAAACAAGTAGAATGTGAAAGAGGTGAGAGCAATGGCAAACGAGCAGAACTTAAGACCAGTCAGAAGCAAGAACGAAGCGAGAGTAAAAGGCAAAGCTGGAGGAATAAAAAGTGGACAAGTAAGAGCAGCAAGGAAAACACTTAAAGAAGAATTGTTGCTACTGCTTTCTACAGGAGATACACAAGAAAAGATTAGTTTAGCATTAATACAAAAAGCGCTTAACGGAGATACAAAAGCTTTTGAGGTAATACGAGACAGCATAGGCGAGAAACAAACAGAAAAAATAGAACAATCAGGAGAACTAAACAACACGATCACTGTTAAGTTGGCAGGTGATATACAAGAATGGGGCAAATAGAGTTAGAAATAGACAGACCATATCCAAAACAAATAGAGTTCTTTAAGGCTACAAACAAGTATATAGCATATGGTGGTGCAAGGGGTGGAGGAAAGAGTTGGAGTGCAAGAACAAAGGTTGTGCTTCTGGCACTTAACTATCCAGGTATACAGATACTACTTCTTAGAAGAACGCTAAAGGATTTAAGAGACAACCATGTTATACCGCTGCAGAAGTTATTAAAGACAGAAACAAAAGAAAAGATAGCAACATATAAGTCACAAGAGAAAGAGTTTATATTTCCAAACACAAGCAGAGTAGTGTTGGGTTACTGTGCCAATGAAGGAGATGTACTTCAATATCAAGGACAAGCTTATGATGTAATACTTCTTGAAGAAGCGACACAATTTACAGAGTTTCAGTTCCAAGCATTGACAGAATCGAACAGGAGTTCTGGACTGTGTAAAGTACCTTTTAGTCCGAGAATGTATTTTACATGTAACCCTGGTGGTGTTGGCCATATGTGGTTCAAGAGATTGTTCATAGATAGAGATTACAGACAATCAGAAAGACCAGAAGATTACGTGTTTATACAATCGTTGGTATATGAGAATGAGTATTTAATGAAGAACGACCCTAACTATGTAAGAACACTAGAGAACCTTCCAGAAGACCGTAAAAAAGCAATGTTGTACGGTGACTGGGATATATTTGAAGGACAATATTTTGGAGAGTTCAAAAGAGACATACACGTCATAGAACCATTTAAGATACAAGACCACTGGAAGAGATATATCGCAATGGACTACGGTCTAGATATGCTCGCTGTGCTATGGATAGCAAGAGACACACAAGGTAATGCGTATGTGTATAAAGAATTACACGAGAGTAACTTAATCGTATCAGAAGCATGTAACAGAATAAAAGAAATAAACAACGGTGAAAAATACGAATGCGTATATGCTCCACGTGATTTATGGAACAGAAGACAAGAGACAGGAAAGAGTGTTGCAGATATATTCGCACAGAACGGTGTACATTTAACAAGAACAAGTGTAGACCGTGTGGATGGATGGTTTGCAACAAAAGAATGGTTAAAAGTAATAGATAGTAAAGATATAGAGACAGGAGAAGATATTAAGACAAGCAAATTAAAAATATTCAGAAACTGTTTTAATTTAATAAAAAACCTACCTCAAGTGCAGATAGATGAGAAGAATCCAAACGATGTGGCAACAGAACCACACGAACCGACTCATATATGTGATGCCTTGAGGTATTTTTGTGTCAATTTCACGCACAACGCAAAAGAGCCTGAAGATGACAGAAAGAAACTTATACGAGAATCAAGGCAGCAAGCAAGAAGAAGTTATATTAATTTTGGAGTGTGAGATATGGAGATTGTAATGTTAATATGGGGGATTTTATTTTTCTTATTAGGCGTAATGTCAATATTCAAAGATGAAATCAAAGCCTTAATAAGAGAACCTAGACCTCAGCAAACAGAAGAAGAGAAGAAACAAAAACAAGAACACAAAGAACAGTTCAATAAGATGATGAACTATTCATACGAACAAGCAATAACGAAGCGAGGTGATAACTAGTGGCAGAAGCAAAGGAATATTGGAAGAAGTACGATGCTGGTGTTGAATACAACAGTTCGTTCAAAGGTGACAAAGACTGGTATCAATCAATCAAAGTATGGAATGCATTTTACAATGGTGATCAATGGATAGGAGTTGAAGGAGCGGACAAGCTTCCAAAACCAACATTCAATTATGTTAAAAGAATAGACGACTTCCAGATAGCAAGTTTGACATCTTCTGATATAGCAATCAACGTAGAACCTTTAGAGTTTGTTCCACATACACAAGAAAATATCAATGATTTATTTGACAGCGACTTTGTTAATGCGGAGATAAAGAATTTGTTTGAAAAGCTGAACTTTAGAACACTAAAGAAGGACGCATTAAGAAAAGCATCTATTACAGGTGACATGTGTGCACACGTTATATTCAATCAGTCAAAGAAACCATACAGGGGATTTGCTCCTAAAGTTAGTGGCGAGATAGAGATTGAATTGATTGATGCAACAAACGTTCTGTTTGGAAATGCGAACGAGAGAAGCGTAGAAAAACAACCGTGGATTGTGTTAGTTGGAAGAGATACAGTTGCTAATCTAAAACGTGAAGCAAAGCAAATGAAAGCTAAAGGCAAAGTCGAAGACATCAGAAAAGATGATGACACAGAACACTTACTTACAGATTACGCAAGTGTAGAAGTAGACATCGAAGGCGATGAAACAGGAAAAGCTAAGTACATATATGTATATGAAAAAGAAATCAAAAATGATGAAGTGAAGATATATGTAACAAAGTGTACTAAAGATGCGATTATCTATGAAAAAGTAGACACAGGATGCACAAGATATCCTATAGCATTTGGTAACTGGTTCAAACAAGATAATACATACCACGGCAGAGGTTTAGTTGAAGGAATGTGTCCAGCACAAATATCACTAAACAAACTTGCTGCAATGTGTATCTATTATCAAATGATGACTGCATTTTCACCAGTAATATACGATGGTGACATGATAGAAGAATGGACTAACGAGATAGGTGTAGCTTATGAAGTTAAGAACCTAGATGGTAAGAGCCTAAATGAAGTTGCAAAATACATGACACCAGGAAATATGAGTTCAAGTATCGTTAATGTAATGGAACTGGTACTTCAATACATGAAAGATTCAATGGGAGTATCTGATGCATCACTAGGTAATATAGATCCTAAAAACACATCAGCTATCCTAGCAGTTCAAAAGAGTACAGCAGTACCTTTAGAGAACGTAAAAGATAACCTGTATGATTTCGTAGAACAAATTGTACTAATATTGCTAGACATGATGGCTACTAAGTATGGAACAAGACCAGTAGTAATCAGTGGTGATAATGGCGCAAGAGAATTAATTGACTACGATTTCGGTAAGCTAAAAGGAATGGATATCAAGTTAGGTATAGATGTAGGAGAGACAAGTTACTTCAGCGAACTTTCAATGCTACAAACATTAGATAACTTATTACAAGGTCAATACATAGAATTCATTGACTACTTAGAAAGAATACCAAACGAGATGTTCCCAAATAAAGCAGAATACATCTCAAAAATAAAAGAAAAACAAGAAGCTGATAAAGAAGTCGTATATGAAAAATTAAGTCAATTTATGGCGTATATACCGCAGCAAGAACAACAAGCATTTGCACAAGCAATAGACCAACTAAGTATGTAAGAGAGGCACTCTAATAAGAGTGTCTTTTTTATATAAATTTTGTCGAAATGCCTAGTAAACCAACGAAGCAGAGTAGCGAACTAGCCAACCATAGCTAGGAAAGGAGAACAATATGAACGATAACGAAGACATTATCGAACTAGATGAAGCTGACTTCCAAGACACACCAGTTGAAGAGTTTGAGGATTCTAAACCAGTAGAAGAACACACAGAAGAACCTAAAGTTGAAACAGCTGTACAAACAGATGAACAAAAACTATTAGAAGTCCTAAAGTCAAAGGTAAAGTACAACGGAAATCCAGTAGACATACCAACTATTGATGATGTTGTAGCTACATACCAAAAGGGCTTGAACTATGACAATTTGAAAGCTAAGTCAGAGAAATCTGATAACGCAGTGTTAGATTACATCAACACAAAAGCAAAAAGTATGAACATGACACCTGAACAATATATCGAGAAGGTTAAGTCATACGAAGCAGAACAAATCAAAGCAAAGAACGAAAGAGCGATTGAAGAAATGACAGCTAACGGAGTTCCCGAAGATATAGCGAGAGAGATCATTGAGACAAGAGCTTTAAGAGAATCTTTGCAAAAAGAAAAAGCTGAGCTAGAAGAACAAAAAAAACTAGCTGAAAACGAGAAACAAAAAGATAAAGAGTTCCAAGATTTCCTTAAAGCTTATCCAGGTATTGAAGTCGACAAGATACCACAAGAAGTTTTTGAAAATGCCAAAGGTTCTAATTTATTAGCAGCATACCGAGAGTATGAAAACAAATTATTAAAAGAACAAATAAAACAAATGGAACAAAACCAAAAGAACGCATCCACTTCAGTCGTCACGGCGGTAGGAAATACTGCAGGCGAAGAAAGTAAGGATGCTTTTTTAATGGGGTTTGATTCCGTATAAGGAGGAATTATAAATGGCTATAAATTTAGCATCTAAATATGCAAGTAAAATTGATGAAAGATTCAAAAAAAAAGAATTAACAGGTTATGGATTAAACACAGACTATAACTGGGATGGTGTAGATATAATCAGTGTATACACAATAGATACAGTTCCATTAAACGATTACGTTAAATCTGGTACAAATAGATATGGTAATCCTGAAGAATTAGGCGATACTGTGGCATCATACAAAGTAGAAACAGACAAAGCATTCACATATACAATTGATGAATTCTACAAGAAATCTCAAATGGGCGCTAAAAAAGCTGGTGAATCATTAGCAAGAGAAATCGATGAAGTAATCGTACCATTCAAAGATAAACAAAGACTTGCAAAATGGGCTGAAACAGCTGCTGAAACAGCACAACAAGTACTAGGACCAGCAACAAAAACAAATGCATATTCTTTATTCTTAGATATGCAAGAAGTATTAGACAATGCATTAGTACCAACAGAAGGCAGAATTTTCTATACAAATCCAGCATACTACAAAGTAATCAAACAAGATGAAACATTTATCAAAGCTGGAGACATGTCTCAAAAAATGCTTATCAAAGGCCAAGTTGGTGAAATTGATGGTGTTAAAATGGTTAAATGCCCAGCTTCATATTTCCCAGAAGGAGTTGTTGGTATTTTAGTATATACAAAATCTACAATTTCTCCATCTAAATTAAAAGACTACAAAATCCACAATGATCCAGTTGGTATCAATGGTGATTTAGTAGAAGGTAGAATCATGATGGATACATTCGTATTAGAGCAAAAGAAGAAAGCGGTAGTTACATTAGTAAATGCCTAGACAACAAGGGAGGAGTAACATCCTCCCTATTTTTTATATAAGGAGGTTAAAGCAAAGTGAAAGCAGAGCTTATATATAAATTTGCACTGTCTCATATGGATGAGATGAAAGATGCAAAAGGAACAACAAACGAGAAACCAGAGATAGACAGTACCTCGACAAAAGATTACAGAGCGAGAACACCTGGCATCCTAACATCAATACAAAATGATATAGCAATGGAGCTAGGTCTGGGCTACTTGGAAGAGATAACAACAATGAATGGAGAAGTAGACTTAGAAGATGAGATATGCGCAACAGTTATAGTGTACGAGTTGTGCGCAAGACTATTATTAACGGAAGACCCTTCACTTTCAAATTACTTTAGCTCCCTTGCAACAGATTCAAGAAACAAGAGCCTAGACAAGTACAAGCCTAAGGCTAAGAAGAAAGATATCGTGGATGCGTACGGCTCAAAAATGAGAGTAGGTGATTAGTATGGCATATGTAACAACAAGCTCTCAAACAAGCAACACATCGATAAACGCATTCTTGGGTTTGAACATGAGCAAAACAGGTGCAACTAATTTGAAGCTGGGCGAAAGTCCGCAGATGAGGAACTTCAGAATCACAAGAGACTATAAGTTAGAAAAGATGTACGGCTATAAGACAAGATATAAGAAAGATTCGACAGTGCGCGCGATGTGGTTTGGATTGTTGGGTGATACTGAGGTGGAAGTGTATGTTGCTGGTGGCAAAGTGTACAACAAGGAAGCTGAGATTGGAACACTGACAGACGATATTACAAGAATTTTCGAGTTCAATAAAAAACTGTACTTCTTAAATGGCCACGAGTACAAAGTGTGGGATGGAACAACATTTAAAGATGTAGAAGGATACATACCACTGGTTAAGATTACAACCACCCCTGATGGTGAAGGCGAAGAATATGAACCAATAAATGTGTTAACAGGCAAAAAACGTCAAACGTTTAGCCCTGATGGCACAGCAAAAGAGTTTTATTTAGCAGAAAAAGAAATTGAAAGTGTAGGCAAGGTTTTGTTGAATGGTGAAGAGATAACTACAACAAACGACTTGACTGAAGGCAAAATAACATTATCAAGTGCACCTGAAAAAGGTGTAGATAGTTTAGAGGTTTATTGGACGAAAGGCGAAGGACAAAGAGACTTAGTGTACAAGAATCACTATTTTCAATTATACGGACTTGCAGATGATACAAGGGTGTTTGTGTATGGCAACAAAGATGCTAAGAACAGAATATACTTTAGTGACTTAGGAAACGGAATACCAGACCCAACATACTTTCCTGGCAATAACTTTATAGACTTAGGAAGCTCAAATGTAGCTGTAACAGATATACAAAGACAATACGACAGATTAATTATTAGTAAAGAGGATTCAACATACTATGCAGGGTATGAACAAATCACAGATACAACAGGGGCAACCATAATAAGCTTTCCTGTAAATCCACTTAATAAAGCACATGGAGCAATAGCTTACAACCAAGGCCAAGTATTAGACAACTACGTTACAACAATTGATACTTCAATAGTGCAATGGACTAACACAGAGTCAAAGGATGAGAGAAACGCACAGATAATCTCATCTAAGGTAGAACAATTGTTGAACGAGCGAAACTTGTCGAAAGCTGTCACAATGGACTACCAAGAAGCGAAGGAGTATTGGTTGGCAATAGACAATGAAGTACTTATATACAACTATGAAAATCAATGCTATTCGTTGCTAAGTATTGCGGATAAAATCACGAGTTTTATCGTAGAGGACAAAGTTATATATGCTGGTACAGAAAACGGCAAAATAGTTGAATTTAACGAGGAATACACAACATACGATGGTGAAGTTATCGATGCAGAGTGGCAAAGCGGATATTACGATTTTGGAGTAGAAGAACAACGTAAGACAATGAGAACGTTGTGGCTGACGTTGAAACCTTGGACTAAGACATCAGTTGAAGTCAACTACATATCAGATAGAGACTCTGGAAGCGAGTCAAAAGAAATTGAGAACAGATGTTTTAGCTACAAGCTAATGAATTATGCAGATATGACATACAACACACAAAGAAATATAAAACCATACAGAATAAAACTAAAAGCAAAGAAATTTGCGTTCTTGAAGCTAATATTAGCGAATAGAAAAAGTGATGAAAAATTAACAATAAATTCGATTGCAATAAAACGTGTAGTCGGAGGGGAGGTAAAATAATGGCATTTACAAGATTTGAAAAAGATGTAAGTGTACATCAAAGCTTAAGTGATGAACCAAATGCAGACAATGGCTTGTCGGCAGAAGAGTTAAAAAAGCAATGGGATAGACCAGCAGAAGAATTAAAAGAAGCATTTAATAAACTAGTATATGAGTTAGAGAGTAAAACTAGTGCAACAGATTTAGGCGCTAATCCATTAACTGAAGGAGACACATCTGAACCTAATATTGATGCAAAATTAAGATATTTGTTAAAGGCAATACAAGATGTAACTTTAGGAACTGTTCCAGATGGAAGTATAACAAAAACTAAACTAGATGGCGAGTATACTAAAACTCTTGCTGTAAAAGATGGGACTGTGCAAGTAGGATTAAATGCAGAAAAAATAGCAGATAAAACACTAGATGAACTAGCTTCATATTTTATGGTTACAGGTGCACTTACAGGTATAAGCACAACTCAATTTACAACGTTTGAACTAGGATTTACACCAAGGGCAGTTTTGGTTAGCTCAGGCGGTACAAGAGTGGGAATAGGCGTCTTGTCAGAAACTGAATTAGTAACAACAGAAAAACCACAATATTATAGAAGTGATGATGATCGTGGAAGTACATATGTGACATTAGAAATTGTTGAAAACGGTTTCAAATTTAGGCAACCGAACCACAGTGATGGTTTATCTTATGGTACTGGTTACAGATATATAGCGTTTAGATAGGAGGTATAAAATGGCCCAAGTAGAAGAAAAGAAAAAGAATGCTGGAAGCTGGATAGGTACAGGAATAAGTCCAACAACTGGCGAGAAGACATACTCAACAGCGAATTCCTCAACAAATACAAGCAGTTCTAGCTATGATGATGACTTACAAAGACTAAAAAGGCTACAACAAGAGGCTACTGCAGCACAACTAAAAGCACAAAAAGAGAAGACATTACAAGCGCTAGCAGAGCAAGAAGCTACTATAAAACCGCAGTATCAAGCACAAAGAAACTCAACTGCAGCAACATCAGCAAAGAACGCAAGAAGCTTCAATGAGTACTTAGCAAACAGAGGACTAACGAACAGCGGAGCAGCAGCACAAGGCGAACTTAATCGTTTGTCTACATTGCAAAACAACTTAGCAAACATAGACACACAAGAAACAAACGCGCTAAACGAGATAGCAAGAGCGAGAACGAATGCAGAAACAGATTATGCAACAGGCTTAGCTAGTGCAAATGCGCAAATAGAAGCAGACTACTTCAGCAAATTAGTTGAAGAGAACCAAAGACAACGTTTAATAGATGAACAATTACAACAACAAGCACTAACACAATATTCAGATGATTACCAAGCAAGAATCAATGAATTGTTGGCGCAAGGATACTCTCCAACAAGCAGAGAGATAATGCAACTTCAAGCACTGAGAGGGCAAAAGATGCAAGACTTTACAAACGGTACATATAAGCAAAACGCATTACAACAAGTATTGGCAGGTAACATCAACTACAATACAGCAAGATATGCAGGATTCAATAGCGTGGAAGAGGCTGTTAAATACTATAACGATGCAAAGGCAGCTGCTGAAGCAGAAGCATTAAAAGAAGCGGAGGAAACAGCATGGGAACGCGATATGGAAACAAAAAAATATAACTTAGATTATCAAAACACAATGTCTTTAATAAATTCAAGAACGAATAATGGAACAAGTGAAAATGCAATACCTAGCGAATCTGCGCAAAAACAATACATTGAAAATACATTTGCAATAAAAGACACATGGGGAGATGTTATTGGATATGACAACCAAAGCATATTAGCATACATACAAAACGAAAACGAGCAAAACAGAATGTCAGACAAGACAGCAATAAATCTTTTATATAATTATGGATTCAAAGATATAGCAGACCAATTATCACAATAAAGAGGAGGTAATTATGGCCTTAAATTGGGGAAAAGTAAATAATAATACACAAACAAAAAAAGCGGCAACTTCTAAAACTGGCCTTGATTGGGGTAAGGTTGGGCTACAAACAACACAACCAATGCAAACAAATCCGCAGCATGCTCAACTTGCACAAGATTTAGCAGGAGCTACAAGCATAAGAACAGCAAATGATATAAAACAAGAAGAAAGACAAAGGATAATGAAAGAGCTTACTTCTGGAGAACCAAGTGCTTTTATACCACCTATGTTAAATGCTCAAGCGCTAGAAGATACCCAAATACAATATGAAAAAGAAAAGAAAGAAAAAGCTAAAAATTATTTACCACAGCTAAGCAAAAACATAACTGCTGGTGTGGCAAGCGGGGTAACAAGTTTATATGATTACGGCAAAGCTTTAGGCAATGAATTGGAATACAAATTTAAATTCAATCGTGAAGCTAGCAATCTTCTGGCGGATTATATGGCAGGAGACAAAGAAAAGGGAGAAGAAGATTTCAAACAAGCTGTAGCAAATTTAGAAAAAGAAAAGCAAGCAGAAATTGAAGCAGACAGAGCAAAAACACAATGGGCTAGAGATAATCAACAAGCTATTATGCAAGGTAATCAAAATTATAATGGGTTAGGTAAAGGGTTGTTGAATGCTGCTAATACAGCAAGCAGGATGTTTTCTACATCTCCTTTGGGTGCATACGGAATATTTGGGAATGCTGCAGGTGGTGCGTACAATCAAGCGATGGATGCTGGAGCTGATAGCCAAAAAGCATTAGCGTATGCTACTACAAGTGGAACTTTAGAAACAGGAGTAGAAATGGCAAGCGGTGGTGCTGCTCAAAAACTTCTTAACATTCCTGCAGTGGGTAAGATAAATAACATAACAGAAAACATTACTAATCCGTTTTTGAGAGGAACGGCTAATGTAGTTGGTGATGTTTTAGGAGAAGGCGGTGAAGAAGTGATTACCGCATTGCTAGATCCATACATACAAAAAGCAACATATAATCCTAATGCAG
The DNA here is from genome assembly GCA_964630515.1 of uncultured Christensenella sp. Lineage (GTDB taxonomy): Bacteria > Bacillota > Clostridia > Christensenellales > UBA1242 > UBA11490. The sequence continues at coordinate 17,223 of CAZVVP010000016.1, forward strand.
GTTTTACAAGTTGGAGTGAAGCAATGACAGATGCTGGGAACGCATTTGTAGAAAGTATATTACCAACATTATTAATGGGCGGAACAAGTTACGTTGTAGATGGAGTAAATTCATTCACAAACAAACAAATTGAGAAGATACAAAGTTCAAAGTTATCACAAAATGAAAAACAACAGCTAATAAATCAAGTTCAACAACAAGGAGAACAAATTATCGCTGAACAGCAAAAAAACAACGCGCTAGAATCGGCTCAAATGCAAGAAATAACTGCAACTAATGAAGTTATACCACAAGAGGATGCAAACCAAGAAACGGCGAACGTGGCGCAAAATACAGCGAATACGCAAAAAATGGTGCAAAATGAGGCAGAAATTGAGCAAAGTTTGGGTATAGAACAACAAAAAACAACCGAGCCTCATGTTAGTAAAAATATAAGCAAAGACATAGATAACGTTCTTAATAATATTAAAGAAAGAAACCCAGTCAGATTAAGAGACTATACCCCATCAATACTAGTCCAAAATGGTATAAAAGATTTACCAATGTATGAAAACCCATCTCATATTAGGAATAATATTCTGACAGAAAGTGAAGCTCAAAAACTAGGGTTAAAAGTAAGTAATAAAAACCATTATCATGGCTTAGGGAAAGACACATATATAAAAACTATAGAAAGCTTAGATGATCCAAGAGTTGTATTGAGATATAAAAATGATCCTAATCAATATATAATTTTAACAGTTGTAAAAGACAATCAAGGCAACAATATTATTGTTCCAATTCAAGTAGAAACAGATACATATGTGAATAAAATAAAAGTTGATATAAATAGAATTAAAAGTGTATACGGTTATGATAGAACAAATCCAGATTTAAATAAATATATTAAAGACAGCATAAAAAACAATAACCTAGAAAAAATATATGAAAAAAAGAAGCCAAGTACGAGTAAAACCTCGCAGTCAACTTCTAATAATATTATACAACCAGTTGAAAAATATGTCAATAATCAGCAAGAAAATATGCTACCTACAGCTGAGCAACTAAACCAACCATCTCAAGAGATGATAGAGGGTGCACAGGCACTGACATTAGAAGAACCGAAGAAAAGAGAAAACACAGGCTTTATATTAGTAAATCCAGAAGACTCATACAAAAGGAATATTATTAATAATAATGCAAAAGCTATGAATGATTTAATTAAAGCAAAAAGAATTGTTTCGGATGATTTTGATGCTCAAATTAAAAAGAAACAAGATTTGTTGAATAGCAAGAAAGATAAAACAACAAAGGTTGCGCAAACACTACAAAACCAAATAATAAATCTGCAAAACAGAAAAGCTAACGCCGAAGAGAAATTCTTGAAACAAATTGACAGATTAAAAAATAAAAACGAAAAGATGAAGAAACAGGTTGCTGATGACAGATTGCCTACTAGAGAAGAAATAAAACAAGATATTATAACTCAAACAGATTTAGAAAATATAAACCTAGATAACGCAAAAGATTTGTCAAAGTTTATTATGAATAACACCACACCACTAAGAGTAAACGAAAAAGTGTTTGACAGAGCAACTGCAGAAAAAATAAATAATACATTTTTTAGACCAATAAAGGTAAATGAAGCAGAAAGAATAAGATTCTTAAACAAAGAGCGTAATGAAATCAAGTCGTTAGGTATAGAACCAAACAGCAAAGAATCAGAATATGTACAAATATATGGTGAAGGTGAATGGGTAAATCCTGAGACTGGAGAAACAACGCCATACACGCTGAAAGATTTGAAAAAAGATTTCCCAGAGGATTGGGAAAAAATAAAAGCGGCGGCAGAAAAAATAAGAGAGAAATACGATACATATTTGGATACAGTGAACAAAGAATTAAACAAAATGGGATATGACAGCATCCCAAAATTGAAGAACTACTTTAGACATTTTGAAGCAACAACATCTTTATTAGAACAAATAGGTATACCTTCAAAAGCAGACCATTTACCTACAGATATGAATGGTCTTACATCAGATTTAAGGCCTGGTAAGAATTTCTTTGCTAATGCCTTGTCTAGAACAGGCAAAAAAACAACATACGATGCTATTGCTGGTATTGATGGGTACTTAGAAGGCGTATCTAAGTTAATGTATCATACGGAAGACATACAAAAGTTAAGAACTTTTGATGAATATATACGAAATAAGTATGGACAAAGTGCAGATTTAGAAGGGCTAAATAAACAAGAGTTTAACGAAAAAGTACAACAAATACAAGAGGGGCATTTGTCAGAATATGCAGCGTGGTTAAGCGAATATACAAATGCTTTGGCTGGCAAGAAAAGCAAAATGGACAGAGGAACAGAAGAAGCGCTTGGTCGAAGAATATATGGCACATTGAACGCTGTTAAAAAACAAGTTGGTTCAAATTTAACTGGTCTAAACTTAAACTCGGCATTGAGTAACTTTATATCAATAACGCAAGCTGGTTCAAAAACAAGTAAATTTGCGATGCTAGAAGGTCTTGGAGATACAGTAAAAAGTATATTTGAAGAGGATGGCTTCATTAACAAATCTGATTTTCTAACAAGAAGATTTGGTAGTGATAAACTTTCTAAAACAGCGTGGGAAAAAATGAGCAATGCTGGGCAAATATTTATGGCTGGTACAGATTATTTTTCAGCTAATTTAATCACTCGTAGCAAATATCATGAATATTTGAATAAAGGATACCCAGAAAACGAAGCAATGAAATTGGCAGATGAGTTCGCTGATAGATTAATGGGCGGCAGAGCTTTAGGAGACATGCCAAACATATTTAATTCTAAAACTTTAGGAATATTGACACAATTCCAACTAGAAAATGTGAACCAATTTGACTCAATTTTCCATGATACAAAATATGAAGACAGAATCGCAGAGCAAACAAAGTATGATGCTAAAACGTGGAACGAAAAATTTAAAAGTAAGTTAGCAAAAGAAAAACCAGAGTTTTATAACAGCTTAAGTGCAACACTTATATTAGGACAATTATTTGCTTATGCATGGGCATATAACAAAATAGACGAAGAATTAACAGGTAGTGGCGGAGCATTTGATCCGATTGGTATAATTGAAGATTTAATAAAAGACTTCACAAATCCAGATTTAACAAAAGGTCAAGCTATTGCAAATCTAACAAAAAATATTATTGATGTTATTCCGTATGCAAACATTATAACAGGCGGCGGAAGAGTACCAATGACAGATGCATTACCTAATATTGTGGATTTACTTGAAGGTGAAAGCACAGTGGGTTCTGAATTGTGGAAATTAGCCAATTTAGCTTTACCAACTGGTGGGGGGCAGTTAAGAAAAAGCATACAAGGTTTAAGTTCAGTAATTAAAGGTGGAGATTACACGTCGGATAACAGATTGAAATTTCAAGTTGCACAAGAAGGCAACATTTGGCAAAAAATTGCAGAAGGAGCACAAGCTTTAGCATTTGGCAAATGGGCAACCCCAGGTGGTCAAAAATATATTGAGGATGGCTTCAAGCCGTTATCTGCAGTACAAACAGAAGGTTTAGAGCGAGCTCAAGATATGGGCATAGAAACAAAAGAATTTTATGACATCATGAATGCTATTGAAGAAATAGAAGTGCCAAAACGTAAAAACGCCAAGGGTAAAGAAGAGGCTGTTCCAGGAGCAAGAAAGCAGCTAATAAAAGAAGAATTAAACAGCAGAAAAGAACTAACAACAGAGCAAAAGAAATTGTTATATGACATATTTTATAGCAAAGAGTTATAGAGAGTGTATGGTAAGAGAGTCTTTTATAAGGCTCTCTTTTCATATAAGAAAGGAGGAAAAATGGCAAGTTTAAAAGATTTTCCAAAGGCACTGTACAAAGGCAACAGCGTGAACGTAAAGTTCAATATCGAGGACAAAGACACTGGTGGAGCTTACGTATTTCAAGTGGGCGACAAGGTGAGAGTAGGAATTAAGTCTGAGATAGGCGATGCAAACTACATCCTATTCAAAGAGTTTGAGATTACACAAGCGGGTGACAGTATAGCATTGATTCTTACACCAGAGGAAACAGACATAAGTGTAACAGAGGAAGAAGCAATACTGGAAATCGAACTAGAATACAACGGTGGTGAGTCAGTAAAAACAGTGTACCAAGACAAGATTATGCTAGAGGGGGTTGTAATAGATGGCTAATTTTGCAGGATATATAACCAACAACGGACAAGTCTACCAAGGCATAATGAGCGGCGATGGAAAAGCTGGACCAATCGGACCACAAGGGCCTCAAGGCTTAAAGGGGGACAAAGGAGATAAAGGCGACCAAGGTATACAAGGAATCCAAGGTGTACAAGGCCCTCAAGGAGAACAAGGCTTACAAGGTATTCAAGGCGAAATTGGACCAGTAGGACCTCAGGGTGAAAAAGGTGATACAGGAGAGCAAGGACCAATTGGACCACAGGGTGTTCAAGGTCCACAAGGACCTATAGGTGAGACTGGTCCCCAAGGCCCTCAAGGAGTGGCAGGTCCAACTGGGGAAACTGGAAATGGTATTGTTAATGTAGAGCTAGTAAATATATCTGGGAAGGTCAAAACATACAGAATTAATTTCACAGACGGAACACACTTTGATTATCAAGTTCAAGATGGTAATGATGGTGAAGGCGCTGGCGACATGTTAAAAACTACATACGATACAAATGGTAACGGTATCGTAGACAACGCAGAAAAAGTCAATGGATACACGGTAGAAGCAAACGTGCCAGCGGGTGCGAAGTTCACAGATACTGTCTACGATGACACCGCAGTGAAACAAGAAATCACAGATGCATTGACTGCAGCAAAAACATACACAGATGAAGAACTGGCAAAATTCGATTTTATTAAGGTTGTTGATGTATTACCTGAAACGGGACTACCAAACAAGGTTTATTTTGTGCCAAAGACAGACACGCAAACACAAGATTTATTTGATGAGTATGTATGGATAAATGATAAATGGGAATGGATAACAACAAAGCAAATCGAAGTAGACTTAACTCCATACGCAACAAAAACAGAGTTGGCGAGTAAAGCGGATAAATCAGACATTAAAGAAGAATTATATATAGCAACATACGGCACAACAACTTATACAGAAATTCAAAGTGCAGTAAATAGCGGTAAAATTGTATTGCTTAATTATGGTGGTACTCACAGATTGCAACTTACTTATACAAGTGCAGAACAATTTAACTTCGCTGGTTTTGTAGATGCTGGTAATACTATTTTTAATGCGGTGTGTAAATCTACTAATGAATGGACGCTAGAGTCAAATGTTTATACAACTAACGCTAGCAATACATCTACGCCGATATATCGTTTGTGGTCTGGAACACAAGCTGAATATGATGCTTTAGGTTCATGGGACGATAATACTTTATACATTGTACCAAAGGAGGGATAGTATGCCACTGTTTTTAGGAACAACCGAATTTGGTTCAAATGTTGAAAAGATATATAGAGGAACTAACATTGTATATGAAACAATATCAGAAATTGAATTTACTTCCTGCCTATTTCCTACAACCTGGACCACTGTGACAACTGGTACAAAATATTCTGCTTCAAACGATTATGGCGAATGGACAATTCAAGCTTCGTCTTACAATGGAACTGCAAGTAACGGTCTTTACAATGCTTTTGACGGAAGCACCAGCACAGGATCTTATATACCATACGGAACTTCTTCTGCTTGGTTTTCTATAACATCGCCAGTGGCGATTAAACCAACAGAAATATATTTAAGTCTACAAAGTTGCAATGGCGGTACTGTTCAAGGTTTAAACTCAGAAACAGGAGAATGGGAAACGCTGGGTAACTTTACAGATGGAACACAAACAATAACAACAGAAAATTATTATATACAATTTAAGGTTAATGTTAATGCTCCTTCTAGTGCAGTTATGGTTAGAAATATAAAAGAATTTCAAATAACAAAAGGAATTTATAAATATGACTATAATATACAAATATTTTCAACCTGTCCATACCCCACTAGTTGGACTAAAGTGTCAGATAATAGTTATGGTCCATATACATCTACAAATGATTATGGTGAATGGAGTATTAGTTGCGATTCGTTACAGACTACATCCAGCATTGTTACTAATGCTTTTGATGCAGAGGACGGAACTAGTTGGATTTCAGCATATCATAATTACAACGATGTACCAGCTACTATTTCTATATCTTGTCCTGTACTAATAAAGCCTACAAAAATTACAATTAAACATTCTGGAGTATCTAATGGATTTTATAGTGGAAAAATACAAGGATATAATCCGAGTACGGAAACATGGACAGATTTAGCGACATTAGCACAATATAATGCTGCTAAAATAGAAACTTTTTCAATTTCAGGAGATACTTTTTACTCAGCTTTTAGAGTCTTATGTTATAGATATAGTAGTTCATATGTCTACTCGTATATCTATTATTTTGATATAACAGAAGGTATTATAAAACCAAATTAAAATAAGAAAGGACGATGAAAAATGAAAAAAATTATGCTAAATTTTATAAAATCAAATAAAGGGGTGTAAAAAATGGGGGAAGAAACAAAAGTAGATATAATCGAAAGGCTTACTCGAATTGAATCGAAGCTAGATGATTATAAAGAAATACAGAAGATTTCAAGAGAGGCTCACAGCGCGAGTAAAACAAATTCACAAAGAATCGAAGCTCTCGAAGATAGAAACAAATGGATAACTCGAACAATGGTAGGAGCTATTCTTTGTGAAATCGTAGGCTTGGGATTTATGATATTTCAAGCTGGAATAGGAGGTTAAGATGGAACAATTTATGACATGGGAAATGCTTGGAGATTACGCGATGTTTGTACTCGCGGTATTCTCTATAGTAGCAGTAACTAAAAACGCATGGATAATAAAGAAAGTACCGACGAGGGCATGGAGTATCATGGTCTCTTTTTTATTGCTTGTAATTGTTGATTTACATGCGGGGACTTTTCGAATGTGGAATACAGTATTGCACTTTATAAATGGAATTCTTATCTCATTAAATGCAAATGGACTAGCTGATATAAATAAGGTAGGTGAAAAGAATGAATCCACTAAATAACGCAAGAATAACAAGCCCTTACGGAAAGGAACGCACAATAAACGGTGTAACATCTATCCACAAGGGCATTGACTTTGTATCAGACAGTGGAGACTTAGAAGTAAAAGCTATAAAAGCAGGGGTCGTTAGGGGAAACTTTAACGACCCTTCTGGTTTTGGCAATTACGTTTCTATACAACACGAAGATGGTACAAGGGCATTATATGCACACTTAGCAAGCTTCAAAAGAAAAGTTGGCGACAAGGTCGAAGCTGGAGATGTAATTGGCATCGAAGGCACTACAGGAAGTTCTACTGGAATACATCTACACCTAGAGATAAGAGATACTCCATATATGCCAAGAAATCATATCGATGTAGCAAAGTACATGGGAATAAAGAACGAGTACGGACCTGTTCAGAACATTGAAGAAGTAGAGGAGGAAAAGTTTGTGACATACGAAGAAAAAGTAAAATTTGTACAAGATCGTGTCGGATACGATGAGAACACATGTAGATACATATTTGAGTTTTATAAATACGGTGCAGAAGCACTAGATAAGTTAGTAACAGCCTTGGGCGGAAAAATATAAAAAAGGAGAGATGATTTATGAACTATGCAGAGAAAGTGAAAGAATTACAAGAAAAATATGCTGATGTTGTTGCAGTAATTTCACGCAACGAAAATGTGGATATGGGAGTAGCATTTGACATGTTCAAGAAAAATGTTAAAAACGGTGCAATGTATGGTTGGAGAGATGCAGAGCAAGACCTTGCAGACTTAAAAGAGGCAGCCGAAAAATCTATATAAATCCTTAGCGACTGCGAAAGGAGGTTGCTATTATGCATGAAACAAAGTGTAAGCTGATAGTAGAACATGGACTGCGGTGTATGATGTGTGGCCACGAAAAGGCGCTCAAGGACTTACAATGGCATCACATAAAACCGAAGTATCTGTCGAAAGCAAATCATGAACCGCCAGATGACAGCTATGAGAATGGCAGTCTCTTGTGTAAAGAGTGTCATGTCAAGTTGCATCGGTATTTGTGGTGGGATGATGAGTATCAGCTATTAACCGAGTTAATCATTAGCAACAAAAACGAGCCTCACTAATGTGGGGCTCAATTCTATATATATAACTCTTTTTTGTGTAAAAAAGGGACAAAAAATTTGAAAAAATTTTGGGGGTGTAAGTATGAACGAAAAAGAAATGAAGGTGTACTTAGCATATGAAACTGAGTGCAACCTCATCAAAAGAACAAATAAGCTAGACACAATAGAAGAAGCGGTGCGCCTTTTTATAGATACCGTTAATTCTGTGGATGATTGTATATTTGTAAACATCCCACAAGCGAAGAAACGCATTGCCGAACTATAGTGTCTACTCTAAGGAGTGAGGACATGTGTGTTGGAAAGGCAGAGAAACGAATTATCAAGAAATATATGACTATATAGATAATAATCCAGATGAAGAAAAACTAAAGGAATTTGAGGCAAAATTAGCCGATACAAGCCTATTAGATTATAATGTATACGTGTGTAGATTCAAAAAACGCATGACGTTTGCAGAAACATCAAGAAAGATAGATATACCGACAAACCGTGTAGGAGATTCGGTAGCAAGTATTGCATTGGCGTTTGAAATTTTTTTCGATATACACGGGTAGAGAGCGAGAGCCCCTTCTATGTAGAATCAAGATGTAAAAAGATTCTATGTAGAGGGGGCTTTTTTATTATGTTTAATCAAAATTATATGCCAAGAAATTATCCGCCAATGTATCAACCTAGTTACAACCAAGTATACACACCAACATATCAACAAGGTATACAAGGAAGAATAGTTGACAATGTGGATGTAGTAAGAGCAACGGAAATTGCGCTAGATGGAAGTGTGAATTATTTTCCGCTAGCTGATGGAAGTGCGATACTAACAAAACAATTACAGATGGACGGCACGAGCAAGATCGTGATGTACAAACCAGTTGTCGATGAAGTGCCAAAGCAAGTGGACTTGAACGCAGAAGTAGCAAATCTAAAACAACAAATGGAAGAACTAAGAGACAAACTAACTAAACTAGAAGGAGTGGGTGCAGATGAATCCAAAACAGATGGTAATGCAAATGCTAAGTAGAAATACTAATCCAATGATAAATAAGTTAATGAATATGAGTGAATCAGAATTATATCAATTCGCAACGAATTATTGCAAAGAAAGAGGGATTGATTTTCCTAAAGCATTAGATGAAATCAAAAGAATGATGAGGTAGTAAAGTCGCGCGACTACTATATAAATTAAAAAAGGAGGAATTTATTATGAACTATGGAGAAGGATTATCAGCAAGCGATGTAGCCTTACTAACAGGAAACGGAAAAAACAACGGAGGATTTGGCAACGGAGATGGTTGGTGGATTATACTACTATTCTTGCTAGGATTCGGAAGAAACGGATTCGGAGGCTACGGAGGTGGCGGAGGCATAGGAGAAAACTATGTATTAGCTACTGACTTCGCAACTATTGAAAGAAAATTAGACGGCGTAAATGCTGGTATATGTGATTCAACATTCGCACTAAACAACACAATGACAAACGGCTTCGCAAACGTTCAACAAACATTGTGTCAAGGCTTTAACGGAGTGAATACAGCCATATACCAAAACGCATTTAATACCGAGAGAGGTCTTTGGAACCTATCTAGTCAATTCGCTGATTGCTGCTGTCAAACACAAAGAGCTATTGATGGAGTAAATTATAACATGGCAATGGGCACAAACGCAATACAACAAACATTATGCAATAACACAAGAGACATTATAGAAAATCAAAATGCTAATTACAGAGCAATCCACGAAGAATTAATTGCTAACAAACTTGAAGCTAAGAACGACAGAATTGCAGAACAACAAAACGAAATTAATGCTTTAAGATTAAAAGCTTCACAAGAAGCACAAAATGCATACTTATTAAATGAATTAAAACCATGTCCATCAGCTGCATACATCGTTCCTAACCCAAACTGTTGCTACAATTACAGCATCAACGGCGTAGGATACGGAAACAGCGGCTGCGGATGTGGTGCATATTAAGCAAAGGTTTTTAACTAGCCTGATTACAGGAATTTGCTAGAGAGGGATAGAGCAAATTCTATCCCTTTATTTTTAAGGAGGAATGAACAATGATAGAGAGTGTATTAGAAATGATTACGGTTCTTGCTAGTAATATTGCTGCAATATTATTTCCAACAGACACAGTAAGAACAAGAAGTGCAACATGTGAAGGGTGGTTGCAACACAATACTGGTTCTCCAGTGTATAAGATTTTACAAGGTGGACTTTACAGGGTATCTTTTAACGCAAATGTAACTTCTGCAACTGCAGGAACAGTAGCAATTGGACTTTATGAAGATGGAGTATTAGTACCTGGAACAACAGTAATAGCTGAAGTAGTAACGCCAGGAGATTATTATAACGTTTCTTTTGATAAAATTCTAAAAATCTGTTGCAGAGGCGATGCAACGTTAACGGTAGCTTCTGTACCTAGTGTTCCAACAGGTGCAACTTTACCAGGAATACCAACTACAACAGTAATACCAGTTATCCAAAACGCAAACTTTTCTATTGTTAAGAAATCGTAGGAGGTGACTCTTATGGAAGAAAAACAAGAAAAGGAAGAGAAGAAACTTACCGAACAATTATGTGAGAAAGTAGAAGAACAATTAAAGAAAATTGTAGAGCAAGGAGTAACACCCAATAACGTAGATTATACATACAAACTTGTAGACATACACAAGGACCTTGCAAACGAAAAATATTGGAAAGTAAAGGAGGAAAAATATATGAGAGGTTATGGAGAATACGGCGAAGGATACGGCAGAAGATACAGAGGCGAATACGGCAGAAGAGGAGTGCCAGGAACAGGCAGGGGCAGATATAGAGGCGATGATGCAATGATGGAAATGCAAGATCATTACGAAAACTATAACGAAGCTTACGAAGAAAGCATGAATGGTAATTATGGTGCTGAAGGTGCAATGGTAAAATCAGCTGAAGGAATCATGAAAAATGTGTTTGAGATAGTAGAAGAATTATCAGAAGCAGATACACCAGAAGTAATGCGCGTTATTCAAAAATATGCTAAAAAGATGAGTGAGATTCGCTAATGTATAGATACAAAAACGCAAATCCAGACATGAATGATATTGAAGATTGCACAATACGCGCTATATCTGCAGCAGAAGATATAAGTTGGGATGAAGCTTATATGAAGCTCAGCGAGTCAGCAAGAAAAATGAGACTAATGATGAATAGTGTGCCAGCAATAGAGAAATACTTAGATATGCACTACGACAGAAAATGTTTCAATAATATGACTGTAGGAGAGTTTATAGAGACTCATCCAAAAGGTACTTATTTAATAACAATGAAAGGTCACATCACAGTATTAAAAAACGGAATAAACTACGATACATTTGATTGTAGAGAACGTATTATGTGGTGTGCATGGAAAGTATAGTGAGAAATACGCAGGAAATGAATGCAGTATGCAGAATGCGTGAACTATAATAGCCCGTAACTGGGCTATATGATGCGTTGTCCGAGAGGCTAGGAAGGTGTCTGCAAAACACTCTACACAAGTTCAAATCTTGTACGCATCTCCAAAAAAAGAGATGGAGCTAAGCCCATCTCTTTATTTTATTATCTATTTTTTTTATTTTTCTTCCGAGAGTAGACTCAGACATAGGGTTATTAGAATCTTCTAAAAAATTCAACATTTCTTGTCTAGACCTCCCCTGACAACGCAGTTTTAATATTATGCGTTCATCCTCGCTTAGCATGCACTCTTCACATATTTTTTCATATTCTGTTTTCGATAAATCGAATCTTCTCATTCAGTATCATTCTTCTGTAAAAGTTTCCAATATCGTGATGAGTTCCTCTTTGCCAATAGAGTTTTCACGATATTTAATAAATTCTTTCTCGTTGTGAATTGTCACAGCTATATTAACTAAAAGTAAAATAGATAAGAAAATTATAGTAAGAATACTGATGTTTTGCGTTCTACGGTTTGAAGCAATTATTTCACGATAAATAGGCAACACACCAACGGTCTCATCGAGCTTCTCTTTTATTTCTTCGCTAACAGTTTCAACTCCCACCATTTGCTCTTCCATCTTATCAACGGCATCTTTAATTTTATTAAGCATAATTGCACCCCCCTCCTATTAAACTTAAAATAGCACTTACCAGTAAAGTTGTAAATAGGATGACCGTTTTTTGACCGTTTTTTGACTGTTTCTTGAGTGCTTTTTGACTGATAATTGACCGATATTCTAACAAATAATGTTGTATCATTAAATCAAGAAAGGAGAGTTGATTATGAACTTAATAGAGAGGGCCATAGTAAAAATATTTAGAAGAACGTTTGAAAAAGTGTATAGAATGGGGCTAACAGATTCGTTTAATTTCTGCAACTCTTCTTCTTACCCCCAAAGATAAATTGCATTCAAAACAAAAGAAAAAGCCACGAAAGGGGCTTAAAATAAATAAATACAATGGTGCACCCGA
>CAZVVP010000017.1:0-3252 GCA_964630515.1 uncultured Christensenella sp.
AAACATCAAATTATCCTGTCAACCTTTTTGCCATAATTATAGATTTAACTACACTTTTAATATATCTAAATTATTACAAAAAGTCAAGCATTATTACAGATTAATAATTTTATAAATTTCTATCTAACAGATTGATAAATTCGACTAGAGAGTCCTCTATAGATAAATTTTGTTCCTTGCTTTCACTTTCAATAGTTATTCTAAATACAGCTTCTGTACCAGAAGGACGAACTACAATTCTTGCGTTCTCTCTATATTTATCTGCTTCTTTTTCTATTTCTTCTACAAAATTAGGATCATCAAGATATTTTTTTCTAAATTTAGGACTAACACTGATTGATATCGTAAGCGAAGGCGTTTTCTTTAAATAATTGAGTGTGTTTATTAGATTGTATCCACTTTGAGTGACAATTTTTAAAAAATATAAAGCATTGAAGAGTGCATCACAAGTAGGGTTGTATTGAGAGAGTGCAATATGTCCACTACTCTCCCCTCCAAGTTGATAGTTTTCTTTCCTCATTAACTCAATGACATTTTTGTCACCGACATCAACACGAAATAACTGTATATCTTTTTCTTTCAAAGATTTTTCCAAGCCAGAGTTCGTCATAATTGTTCCAACTACTGCATCTCTATTTAAATTATTTGTATCCTTAAGATATGTTGCAAAGATATATATAATATCGTCACCATCAAGTATCGTGCCATCAGAAAGTATTACCCTTAACCTATCCGCATCACCATCAAAAGCGAATCCATAATCAAAGCCATGTGACAAAACTTCCCCCTTTAAGTTATCTATATATTGTGCGCCGCAATTATTATTAATATTTTTTCCATCATCTTTGTTGGCAATTGCAACGACATTAGCACCAAGTTTACGAAAAATATTAGGAGCTATTAAATAGTTAGATCCATTAGCGGTGTCTAATGTAATATTTAAACCAGACAAATTTATATCTAAAGTTTTAGTCAAATGCGATATATATATATTTACTAAATATTTTGCATCAAGTATCTTTCCTTTGATTTTCTCTTTCTTAGTGTCTAACTTAATAATTCTATTTTCTATTTCCTCTTCTTCTAAATCATTACATTTGTAACCATATCTATTAAAGACTTTAATTCCATTCATATCCCAAGTATTATGTGAGGCAGTTATCATTACGCCATAGCCAACATTTAATTTACTAACAAGATAAGAAACACAAGCGGTTGGCACAATCCCAAGCATGTAGCAATCAACTCCCATATCAATCAATCCACATGATAAAGAGTATTTTATTAAATCATTACTTAATCTTGTATCGTTGCCTATAAAAACTTTTTTCTCATAATTATTATGTATTATGCTTGCACCAATAGAAAGGCCTACTTTGTAAGCTAATTTTGCATCAAGGGTCTCATCAATAACTCCCCTTATGCCATCTGTTCCAAAATATTTCATAAACAATCCCTATAATTTAAATAATTTTTTTATAAATCACTTTATGAAAAATTGGATTATTCTGTTACTCTGTCGTAAGTATAACTACAGCATTATCATACACCATATATTTAGGAGTTGGAGTCTGTGATAATACTATATCTCCACAGCCTGCTATCTGATATTGCAAATTTAGTTCTATTAACTTCATTATAGCTAAATTAAGAGACATTCCTACAACATTAGGGACCTCTATGTCTAGTTTCATCTTCTCCAAATCTTCCGCCAACTCTTCGCTAGGCTCAGCGTTTGTATACTCAATTATGTCTTCAAAAACAAGTTTTGCGTACGGAGTTGCAACCACACTTCCATAATAATTACCCATACTTGGCTCATCGGCAATAATCAAAACAACATATTCTGGATTATCTGCCGGATACCCACCAATAAAGCTTGCTATATACTGCCCGCTTATTCCGTTAGCATCATATTTCTGACTGGTTCCTGTTTTGCCACCAACTCTATACCCTGGGATAAAAGAACCTATGCCAGTATAGTTCTTTACAACTTCTTCAAACATGACTTTTATCTTGTCACTTGTTTCTTCGCTTACTGTTCTATTAATTATAGTTGGTTCATAACTTTTCACCAATCTATCATCTTCTGTCGTGATATTTCTCAAGAAGTACGGTTTCATTAAATTTCCACCATTCAATACACTACAGATAGCAGTAATTAACTGCAGAGGAGAAACGGCAACTGCCTGACCAAACCCCATTCTGGCAAGGTCAACATTTTTGATATCCTCTTTATTCATAAGGATACCGCTTGCCTCTCCAAAAAAATCAATCCCTAAAGTATCACCAAAACCATATTTATCAAAATATTCATACAATTCATCAATTCCTAATCTCAAAGCTAATTCTGTAAAAACAGCATTACAACTATTACACAACCCCTCAGTCAATGTCTGACTTCCATGCCCTGTATACTTCCAACATTTTATTTTCTCACCATCAACAATGGAGTAACCAGGATCATAAAAAGTATCCGATAACTGTGCTTTGCCTGCATCTAATGCAGCAGCCATTGTAAGAACTTTAAAAGTAGAACCTGGCTCATATACATCAACAATACTTAAGTTTTTCATCACACTCAACAAATATTCTGTATTGGTTCTATCAGGATTATTTAAATCATAACTAGGCTTATTGCTCATGGCAAGAATTTCGCCAGTACTGGCACTCATTACAATTCCTGTTGCAGTCTTTGGTTTTTGCTCTTCCATTAGAGTGTTTAGGGCATTTTCTAACGATTTCTGAATTTGCACATCAATTGTCAGTTGCAAATTAAGTCCATCTATACTATCTACATATGTATATAACGACTCATCTATTTCCACACCTTTTACATCACTAGAAATATTATATGAACCGTCCACACCTACTAAATATTCATCATAATACATCTCAAGTCCAGATTGTCCTACATTGTCTATATTTGTAATGCCTATAACCTGTGAAGCTAAATCTCCATAAGGATAGTATCTAGTTGTGTTTTCACTGAAATATACACCACTTAGGTTATAAGAATTAATGCTTTGCATAGATGTAGTATCTATTTGTTTCTTGATTAAGACTTCTCCCACATTACTGGTTGTTATTTTGTTATATATCGTTTCATAATCTAAGCCCAAAACTTCCGCAATCGCCAAACTAACTTTTGTCGCATCTTCCACCATTCTAGGTCTTACATAAACATCATATGAAGAGTAACTTACAGCAATCTCCACCCCGTTGCGGTCAACAATTTTGCCTCTCACAGCT
>CAZVVP010000017.1:3262-27001 GCA_964630515.1 uncultured Christensenella sp.
ATGGGAAGTGACCTTGTCCATTGATTGTTGGACATGCTATTAAGCCAACCACTCTTTATTAACTGAATATATGCAAGTCTAATTACTATAAGACCAAAAATAAAAGCTACTAGTATGAAAACTCCTAGTAACTTCTTTTGTAATTTATATGATGTATTATTCAAATTTATTATCCCCCAAAGATAGAAGAAACAAAATTGCAAATACTGTCAAACCAATTTGTTGAACCCGATAACACTTGAACTGGTGTCTCTGCAGGAACTTCCACATACACGATATCGCTATCGGATATTTCGTAATACCCCATGTTGTTTAACTCTGCAGTAATAGATGTTGTATCGTTCATATTATTAACATCATTTTGTAAAGAATTATAAATATTGGTTTCTGTTGCAATATTATTCTGTAATAATTCTATGCCAGAGGACATTGCATTTATTCTAAAAATATTATATATCGCTAAAAATAATAGCAAAGAAGTTATTGCGATTGAACACGCAATAAATAACTTTGTTCTAAATGATACTTGAGTATTAGTCATGACATTGTCTTGAGTAATAGTAACAGACTTTAAGATATCTTCGTCAATAGTAATGCTATCAAATTCATTTGTTAATTCTTTAATTTTCTTGTCGCTATAGTTATTGTCAAACTTTTCAACTTCTTCTGATATTGCACTATTCATTATCGAAGTATCAACAGATTGAGAAATAGCGTTTTCTTTTTCTATTGTTTTAATAGATTGAAATGTTTCCAATATCCTTCGCTCCTTTTTCCTAAATTTTTTCTGCTATTCTTAGCTTTGCACAAGTACTTCTTGTATTCTTCTTTTGTTCTTCTTCGTTTGCAACAAGAGGTTTCTTAGTTAGAATGTTTATTTCCTTTTTGTGACCACATATACATACTGGGATAGATTTGTCACAAATACAATCACTGCTTCTATTTCTGAATACAGTCTTAACAATTCTATCCTCTAAGGAATGGAAAGTTATAATTGCTATCCTTCCATTAGTATTTAGTCTATCAATCATATAGTTTATTGCTTTGTCAAGTTGCTCTAATTCACTATTAACTTCGATTCTTATTGCTTGAAATATTTTTGTACAAGGATTTGCACCTTTCTTCTTAAAAATAACTTTCTCAATAATTTTTGCCAGTTGCCCTGTCGTCTCTATTGGAGATAATTTCCTTGTTGATACTATCTCTCTTGCTACTTTTCTAGCAAAAGGCTCTTCTCCATATCTAAAAAATATTTCAGCCAACTTTTCTTCACTATATTCGTTTACAACGTCATACGCACTGAAAGGATTATCTCTATCCATTCTCATGTCAAGCGGAGCATCAAATCTGTAAGAAAATCCTCTATCGGCAGTATCTAGTTGATAGCTACTAACACCTAAGTCAAGCAAGATTCCATCAATCTTATCAATTCCAAGTTCATCAAGAACTTGTACTATATTCTTGAAATCATTTTTGACAAAAACTATGTTTGTATTACTTCCTAGTCTTTGTTGTCCTACTTGCAAAGCAGTTGAGTCCTTATCAATTGCAATCAACTTGCCAGTAGTCAACTTTTCCAAAATCTTAGATGTGTGTCCGCCACCACCAAATGTACCATCTACATAAATGCCATTTGGTTTAATATTAAGACCTTCTATACATTCTTTAAGCATTATAGGTGTGTGATTAAATTCAATATTTTCCATTGTCTTTCCATTTTCCTATATGCTAAATTTGATTAGTTCGCCTACAACTTCGTCAAATGACTTATCTAAACTAATATAGCTATTCCAGTTTTCTAAGCCCCATAACTCAAGCCTATTTCCCACACCTACAAAGACAATATCTTTAGTTATGTTAGCAAATTCTTTAAGATTAGCTGGGATTACAAATCTTCCCTGTTTATCCTCTTCAACCTCATAAGAAGAACTTAGAAGTGCTCTTATTGGTCTTTGAGCATCAATATCAAATGTAGGGATACTATTTAGTTTCTCTACAAATTGAGCTTGAAAATAATCTTTGGCAAAAATAAACAAAGAGTTATTAGTTCCCTTAGTAATAATGTAACTACCCGCAAATTCATTTCTTAACTTGCTAGGTATTCTAACTCTGTTTTTCTCATCTAACTGATAGTTAAATTCGCCAAAAAACATAGACCTCTCCTTTCTAATCTTAGACTTAGTATACTACAAATATTAACCACTTCCAACCATTTTTGACCACTTATCAATAAAAAATAAATTTTTAAAGTTGTTTATATACATTATTATTAACCAAAAACTTTCAAAATTAAGTCTCTTTGTTATAAAAAAAATAAGTTGAAAAATATCAACTTATTTAGTAATTTTATTAAATTATTCTAACTGGATTATGTTTTAAATGGTCACAAGAAGTTAAAAAATATTGAATTTTATGCTTATTAAACTTCATTTTTTGCTTTCGTTCTGCATTGTGCAAATGTCCATAAACTACCTTATCAACCCTGTATTTCTCAAAAAGTCTTTGCATTTCATTTTCTTGGAATCTGCTATTGAATGGTGGGAAATGTGTCATGACTATTAAGTTATCTCCATCTTCTCTCATCTCTGTTGCTTGTTTTAGTGAAAGTTCCATTCTTATAAGTTCTCTTTTGTAAAGCTTCTCATCATCTTCAGTTTTGAACTTATTATCTTCTGGAGGAGTCCAGCCACGACTCCCGCATATTACTATATTATCTATCTTAATTGCATCGTTTTGTATAGCATAGAAATTGTCTGGAAGAAGCATTCTTAGTGCCGACAAGCTATGCCACCAGTAATCATGATTACCTTTAATAATTACTTTCTTTCCTTTTAATTGAGAGATAAACTCAATATCTTTAATAACCTCATCTAACTTCATAGCCCAAGATATATCTCCAGCAATTAGAACAATATCTTCATCTTTAACTTTTCGATTCCAGTTCTTTACAATAACATCAACATAATTGTCCCAATTTTCGCCAAAAATATCCATAGGTTTTGGATTATTAATGCTTAGATGCAGGTCACTTATAGCATAAACTTTCAAAACTTTTCCCCTCTATTATATTTTTTATTTATCAATATAATAATAACAAAAACGTTTTAAAAAATCAATATAAAAAAAAGAATGTAAGATTATTTTACATTCTTTTATAAGTCTAACCATTCCTGTTAGGACATACATTTTGTTGTGCTGGGAATAATGGTAAATCAAAGAATCCTGTACAAGTATCTTGAGTAAATTCCTGACAAGGTGGAATTTGGGCATAACCATAAGTTGGAATTAAAATATCAGCATCAACTACAACTTTAATAATTATGGTAATACATAAACTTGTTGTTAAAGTATCGCTATCATTAAACGAACCGTCTGCACAAACAGCAGAACCAAAAGCTTCAATTTGATATGGCACAATTGATGGTTGTGGGACATAAAGCACCACATCATTAGAAATTGTAACAGTACCTTCCCCTGTTCCAGCCACACCATTTGCATCTGTGTATGTAACTGTAATTGGGATATTAACATCTAATGACACCCTTGCAAAGCATGGTCTATCATCGAATCTGTCAACGACCACATTACTAACAGTAGTTCCTGTTGTACTACTTTGACAACCAGTAAATGTTAGTGGAAAAACTGGTTCTGCTGGTGTAAAATTAGTTATTGTAAGTGCTTCACCATTTAATTGAATTTGTTTCATACAAGCATCAAATACTTTTCTTGTTTGAATTACCGCTTTTTCGCAAATGCCATTAAGTGGATTATTTGTTATTGGACCTGGGAAATTACCCTGTCTATTACCTGAATAAAAAGACATAAAAAATCTTTTAACCTCCTTTTCGTTACTTTAATTTATGAAAAAGTAATTAAAAGTGTTACAAAAAAATTAAAAAACTAACTAAGAAATTTCCTAATTAGTTTATTAAATTAAAATTGTAGTTCTATTTTTTTGCCTTTGAGTTCAAGCATTTCGTATGTAACACCTGCCATATCAAATAATTTCTTACTTGCTTTTACGCCATCAGTTTCTGCATATTTATCACATAAATAATAAATATGTTTAATTCCAGATTGAATAATTGCCTTAGCACATTCATTACAAGGGAATAGTGCTACATATAATGTACAACCTCTCACTGATGCATTTGCATTAAGAATAGCATTTAGTTCCGCATGCACTACATATGGATACTTAACATCAAGAAATTTTCCTTCTCTTTCCCAAGGAAGATCATCATCACAGCACCCATTAGGAAAACCGTTATAACCCATAGCAACTATTCTCTTATTCTCATCAACAATACAAGCACCTACTTGAGAATTTGGGTCTTTACTTCTTTTTGCAGAAAGTAGAGCAACACCCATAAAATATTCGTCCCAACTAATATAATCTTCTCTCTTACTCATTTGTTTTCTTCTCCTTTCTTAAACCATATATTCTTTTAGATATAACTTCAAGCCCTGCACTAATAACCTCATCAGTTATCTTGTCTCCTTTATTATATCCAATTTCTTTAGCTAGGTCAAACTCTTTACCCACTGTATATTTAGTAAATTTAAAAAGTCCTGGCTTTCTACTAAAATATGACGGAACTATTGGCGCTCCTGTTTTAAGAGCAAATATTACAGTGCCTTGCTTTAATTGGCTTTGTTCGTCGCTATGTAATCTTGTACCTTCTGGGAACAGACAAATAGCTTTATCGTCCTTAAGATATGCTAGTGTTTTCTTAATTGCGGACAAATCTGTTGAATTTCTGTTTACTGGATACGCCCCTACAGACTTTATTAGAAATCCAACAAACTTATTCTTAAATAAGCTCTCTTTTGCCATATATTTAAACTTTCGCCTAAACACTCTATTCCAAATAATTATGGGGTCAATATTGCTTTGATGATTAGATACTAATATAAGTTTTCCTTTCCTTCTAATATTTTTCCTACCAACGATCAATGCTGGATACATTATAAGAAGAGGAATATAAAGAAACAAATGGAGAAAGAACTCTACTACTCTTCGCATAACCCTTCTCCATTTCTTACAATAGATGTTATTTTGGAAGCAACCTCTTTAGCGGTCAAAGTATCTGAATTAATATAAACAGCATCTTTTACCAAAACTAGAGGTGATATTTTTCTAGTTTTGTCTCTATAATCACGTTCCTCTATTTCTGCTTTAATGGTATCAAAATCTTCCATTGTTAATTTATCAACGTTCTTAGAATCATTAATTCTTCTTATAGCACGTATATCTGATGATGCGTCAAGATAAAACTTATACTTCGCATTAGGCAAAACTTCGCTTGTTATGTCTCTTCCTTCCATGATAATGCTGTATTTTTCTGCTACTTTTCTCTGAATTTCTACCACATATTCTCTAATCTTAAGATATGGCGAACAAAGGGAAGTTGTATCACTTACTTGTCTAGAATAGAGTTTTGGAGTTACATCTTCGCCGTTTAATAGAACTTTCTGGATTTTGTCACTATAATCTATATCTATATTAATCTTTAGAAGTACATTTACTACATCTTCCTCTTTTGTTGGGTCAATATTATTCTCTATAAGATATAATCCGACTGCTCTATATAAAGCACCTGTATTTAAATGTAGAATATCCAGTTCATTTGCTACCATATCACATACTGTACTTTTTCCAGCACCACTTGGGCCATCTAACGCAATTGTAAGCATTTCTCTAATTCTCCTTAACCTGAAATATTTTGTTTAAATCTTTTGCAGTTAATTTAACATATTTCCCAGTGGAAATATTGTCTAATGTGAGCGCACCTATAGATATTCTCTTTAGATTAACTACAGAATGACCAATAGAGTCAAACATCTTTCTTATCTGTCTATTTCTTCCTTCAAAAATTGTTATTAACCTAATGTAGTTGCCTTTGACTTTTCTGTCTGTTGTAAGCTTAGCAGGAAGAGTTGTTACGCCATCTATCTCAACTCCTTCCTCTAACGACTTCTTATCTTTATAATCTAAGCGTTTGTTTGTTGTTATTTCGTAAGTTTTAGAAATTTTCTTACTTGGGTGTATTATATTGTTGGCAAAATTCCCATCATTAGTGAGTATAATTAATCCTTCTGTTTCGTAATCAAGCCTTCCCACTGGAAAAACCTTTGGATTATCTGGAACAAAGTCTGTAACCAATTTTCTTCCATGACTATCACTGCAAGAAGTGAGTACACTCTTAGGTTTGTTAAGTGCATAATACACTTTATCATCTGCAACTTTAATTACTTTATTACGAAACTCTACTTTGTCTATATTCTCATCAATCATAGTTGACAAATTAGTGACAACCTTGCCATTGACTCTAATTACACCACTTATTATTAGTTCTTCTACTTTTCTTCTACTTCCCAGCCCTGCGCTGGCCAAAAACTTATTTATTCTCATCTTAGTTATTGTACATTATTATCTTAATTTTTCAAAATATAAATACAAAAATTACTATAATTAAAAAAATTGATAAGATTAAACTCTTACCAATTCTTTATTATCTCATCTAATATATGTCTAATATCGATATTTCGTGTACTATCTATTGCATAAAGATTATTAAAATATATAACTTCATCGTCGAAATACACGTAAACTTTACCAATTACAGAATTTAATTCAACAGGTGCCTCTACAGTAGTTGGGATATCATATTTAACAGAATATCTTTGTCTATCCTCATTCTTAATAGTTTGACTAAACTCCTCAATTGTAACAATACTAATTTTATTTTTTTCACCATTTGTTACATTAACATCAGTTACATAGGAATATGGCTGAACAAACTGAACTAAACTATATTCGTCTAAAGCAAGTAATGTTAACCTCTTGCACTCTTCAAACATAGGACCGCAATTAAGAACGACTGATATTATTCTCATACCATTCTCTTCATGAGCATTAACTAAGCATCTTCCTGCGTTATCTGTAAAGCCAGTTTTAACACCAATGCAATTTTCCATACTAAATAAAAGCTTATTTTTATGTTTTAAATATCTTTCGTCTGACTTATTAGTTGGCTCTAGCACAACTCTTTCTGTTGAGGCTATTTCTCTAAAAGTTTCATTATCTAGAGCATAGTCTGTAATCATTGCCAAGTCATAAGCACTTGTATAATGTGTTTCACTATCTAGTCCATGTGGGTTATCAAAATGGGTATTTTCTAAATTTAGTTTGCTACATAATTCATTCATACTTGTAATAAAATTATCATAGCCAAAATATTCTGCAATTGCCACTGCACAGTCATTACCACTCGCAAGCATTAACCCTTGCAAAAGTTGATACATATTAATTTCTTCACCCTCTTGCAAATAGATACTTGTCCCCTCAATACCAACTGCATTATTTGAAATCACAAAAGGTGTATACAAGTCATCACAATTCTCAATAGCTACAATTGCAGTGGCTATTTTAGTCGTACTTGCCATAGGCAATCTTGCATGACAATCTTTGGAATAAAGAACTGTATCGGTCGTACCATCAATAACTACCATACTTCTTGCACTAGAACCAACTTCTGTATTTGCCATAACTACTTTGCTATTAGCAAACAGTGAAAACAATAGTATAATTAGCAACATTGTTATTATTATAATTTTTGATTTACTTCTTATCATCTTTTTTCTCCACTTTATCTATTATATTCAAGGCAATATTTTCTACTTTATCAATAATATCATAATATGGGACATCTTTGCCAAGAGGAATATATTTAACAACATCTGCAACTACACTAATAATTCCTATTGGTGTAAAATTGACTCCTGTTCCACTTCCACCTGCATAATTATCTATCCTGGAAGCTTTAATTTTGTCTTTGCCTACTTCTGAGCCTCCTGTAACCAAGCCCATAGTCATTTTGCAAATTGGAATTATTGTAACCATTTCACTTATTTTCATAGGCTTTCCAATAACAGAATTGACATCTAGAATATCTTTAAGATTTCTTATTGTATTAGTGATTAAATTGTCTACTTTTTTTTCCATACATTCTTTTCCTTTTGAAAATTGTCACAATAATTGCCCAAATTAAATCTGTAATGCTAATAGCTATACTTAAATCTATGACTATAGCCAAGTCGTTATTATCAAATCCAGTAACAGTGTTCGTTCTAACTTTTGCATCATCTTGGAAATTTAAAACTTTACATTTCAAGATATTTAGCAAATTACTTATAATTCCACTTATAACAGCTGATATCGCTGGATTTTCTAAGACAACAAAACAATCAATTTCTAAGTTATTAATATACAATCTTCTTATTAAATTCTTCTTAAATTCGTCAATTAATTGCAAGTTTGTAGTGTTAACTATTAAACTTCTAGATTTCTGTTTCTTTTTCTTTTGTTTTGTAAAATTAATTGCATTTCCTTCTACTCTAAGAGTTAATTTTGCAACTGGGATTTTGAATATTTTGATTAATATGTTTCCATGATTATGGCTAACATTAAAGTCTGCTTTAATATCAATCAAAAGTCCAATTATACCTAAATATACTATTATAGCAATACTTATCCATACCCAATTCATATATATATTTTGAGCAAAAATCAAATAAGTATGTATAAAAAAATCTTTATAGCAAATTCAACTATAAAGATTTAAATATATATTAAAATATTTTATCAAGGTCTTTCTTAATTAGTATTATAAAAAATACTACCTATAATTTATATTAACAATCAAGTTAATTTATGACTTATAGATTATCAATATCTTTCAAATAATTCTTATATCTAGTAAAACTACCATCTCCTAAGGACTTTTTAAGAGCATCTATCATTTTCTTGTCTTCTTTAGTCATAGATTTTGGGCTTTCGCCAATAATTGTTATTATTAAATCTCCACAACTATTTCTGTTAAGATGCTTTAAACCTTTTCCTTTTAACTTAAATACGGTGTTAGATTGCGTTAATTCTGGAATCTTAAGTGTTGTAAAACCATCAACAAGTGGCACATCTAATTCTCCACCTTTAATTAACATATAGAAAGGGACAAAGACTTTAAGCCTTAAATCGTAACCATCACGCTCAAACAATTTATGTTCTTTGATATTAACAATAATATGGAGGTCGCCATTCGCTCCACCGCGTGAGCCTGCGTTACCAGCACCCCTTACTGTTATTACTTGATGATTCTCCATTCCAGCTGGGATATTGACAGAAATAGTCTTATTAACTTTCTTAGTTCCAGTTCCACCACACTCAGTACATTTGGCCTTAATTGCTTTGCCTGTTCCGTTACATTCTTTACAAAGTCCTTGCCTAACGACTCTGCCAAATAATGTTGTTTCTTGATATGTAACAGTACCAGAGCCACCACACGCACTACAAGTTGTATAATCAGTTCCGCCCTTAGCGCCAGTCCCTTTACAAGAAGCACAATTATCTACTCTCGTAATATTAATATCTTTCTGACAGCCAAGAGCAGCTTCTTTAAATGTTAAATTAATTTGTACTTGAATATCTGAGCCTTTAATTGCAGTAGAGGATCTACTTGTTCCACTATTACTAAAGCCACCACCAAACATATTAAAAATGTCATCAAAGTTAAATCCAAAGCCGTCTGAAGAGAAACCACCAAAACCAGAGCTTCCACCATTTCCACCAAAGAAATTTGCTCCATTAGGGTCTCCATATTGGTCATAATTGCTTCTTTTTGTCTTATCTGACAAAACTTCATATGCCTCATTGACTTCCTTAAATTTCTCAGGAGCATCAGCATCTTTATTTATGTCTGGGTGATATTTTTTTGCCATTCTTCGATATGCAGATTTTATCTCATCATCAGAAGCGGATTTGTCTACACCCAAAGTTTCGTAATAATTCTTTTTTGCCATAATGTATCCTTATAATTTCTGTTATCAATTACATGATAAAACATTGTCAAGCATGCTGTAATTTTCTAGCATACTTGACTTATGTTTAATAAACTATTTAGTTTCTGGGTCTTCTACAACTACATCTTCTGGGTTTACAGTTTCTTTGTCACCGCTAGCATTTTGTGCTTGTGTATTTGCAGCAGCTTCTTGATATAGTTTAGTAATGATTGGTTCGTTTTCTTTGCTTAGAGTATCAATAGCTTTTCTTATTACTTCTACATCATCTGACTTGAAGTCCTCTTTTGCCTTCTCAATAGCTTTTTCTAATTTCTCTTTATCTTCAGCAGAAATCTTATCGCCATTATCTCTAATCATCTTTTCTAGAGCAAATACTAAATTATCTGCATCATTTCTAGTTTGAACTAGTTCTTTTCTCTTCTTATCCTCTTCAGCATGAGCCTCAGCTTCTTTAACTGCTTTATCAATATCAGCTTCATTTAGGTTAGAAGATGCAGTAATTGTAATACTTTGTGCTTTGTTTGTTCCCAAATCCTTAGCACTAACTGAAACAATACCATTAGCATCAATATCAAATGTAACTTCGATTTGTGGAACTCCTCTTGGAGCTGGTGGAATATCGTTTAATTGGAATCTACCCAAAGTTTTGTTATCTGCTGCAAATTCTCTTTCTCCTTGTAGAACATGAATATCAACACCTGGTTGATTATCAACAGCTGTAGAGAACACTTGAGATTTCTTAGTAGGAATTGTTGTATTTCTTTCGATTAACTTAGTAAATACTCCACCTAAAGTTTCAATTCCAAGAGATAGCGGTGTTACGTCTAGTAGAAGAACATCTTTAACATCACCAGCAAGTACGCCACCTTGAATAGCAGCACCAAGCGCTACACATTCATCTGGGTTAATACCCTTAAATGGTTCTTTGCCTGTTTCTTTCTTAACAGCACTTACAACTGCTGGAATTCTTGTAGAGCCTCCAACTAGAAGAACTTTATCAATATTTGCATAGCTAAGTTTAGCATCTTTCAAGGCTGTTTGCATTTTCTTAATAGTTTTCTCTACCAAATACTCAGTAATAGAATCAAACTTTGCTCTGCTTAGGTCATATTCTAAGTGTTTAGGACCAGTTGCATCTGCTGTAATAAATGGTAGATTGATTGTTGTTTTTGTAGTTGCAGAAAGGTCAATTTTAGCTTTTTCTGCAGCTTCTTTCAATCTTTGCATAGCAAGTTTGTCACCAGCCAAATCAATGCCATTTGTTTTCTTAAAGTCATCTAATAATAATTTAATAATTTCGTTATCAAAGTCATCTCCACCTAGTAAGTTATCACCTGCTGTAGCTAATACTTCAAATACGCCATCACCAATTTCTAGAATTGATACATCAAATGTACCACCGCCTAGATCGTATACTAAGATTTTTTGGTTCTTATTTTCGCCTTTGTCTAGACCATATGCCAAAGAAGCTGCAGTTGGTTCGTTGATTATTCTCAAAACTTCCAATCCTGCAATTTTTCCTGCATCTTTAGTTGCTTGTCTTTGACTATCTGAGAAGTATGCTGGAACTGTAATTACTGCTTGAGTAACTTTTTCTCCAAGATATGCTTCTGCATCGTTTTTAAGTTTAGTCAATATCATGGCAGAAATTTCTTGTGGAGTATATCCTTTGCCATCAATTGTTACTTTCTTGCTAGTACCCATATCTCTCTTAATTGAGATAATTGTCTTGTCTGGGTTTGCAACTGCTTGTCTTTTTGCAACTTGGCCTACTAATCTTTCGCCGTCTTTATTAAATCCTACTACACTAGGAGTTGTTCTATCTCCCTCAGCATTAGTAATAACTACTGGCTCTCCACCTTCCATAACTGCTACACAACTATTTGTTGTACCTAAATCTATACCTATAATTTTACTCATAATTTTCTATGTCTCCTTAAATATTTATTTTATCTTCCATTCTATCTATATTAATCTAATTTGTTAACTTTAACACTTGCAGGTCTTATTACTTTACCATTCATAACAAACCCCGCTTGATATTCTTCCAAAATTGTCTCTGCAGGATAAGCCTCATCTTGCCCAATCAACACTGCTTCGTGGAAATTAGGGTCAAAAACTTTGCCTAGACAATCGATTTTTTCTACATTCAATTCATTTAAAGCTTTCATCAATTGATTAAATATTAAATCCACACCACTTAAAACCGCTGGATCAGAAATATTTGCTCTTGCTTGATTGAAGCTATCAATAACAGGCAACATCTTAGTTACAGCACTCACAATTCCATTATTATAGCTTTGTGTAGAAATTTCAGCGTTTCTCTTCTTGTAATTTTCAAACTCAGCTTTAATCCTTTGTGCCAGTTCTAAATATTCCGCACTTTTGTCCTCAACCTCAACTTTCTCTTCTGCTACTTCTTCTATATTTTCTTTCTCTAAATCTTTCTCTTTGTTCTTCATTATTTAAGATTATCTCCTTTGTCTGTCTTGTTTGCATCTTCATTAATCTCATCTGTTATAAATTTCAAAACTGATGCAATTCTTGCATAATCCATTCTCTCTGGCCCTACAACGCCAATGCTTGCAACTATTCCATCTGATAAACTATAATTTGCTTTGATTATGCTATACTCATTTAATTCTTCACTCTGATTTTCATCTCCGATTGAGAATACTAATTCACTATTATCTGTACTCTCAATATTATCCATTATCTTAATTATTTCATCTTTATTCTCAATAACATTTAGAAGTTTCTTTGCAGAATTAATATCATTATACTCTGGAGAGCCTAACAATTTGTTTGTATTGCCTTGTTTGAAGCTACTAGATTTGTTTAGTGCAAAATCTTTAAGAATCTGAGTTAAGCTAAAGAATAAATCTTGAAAATAGTTTAATTCTTTCTTAAATAGTTCTGTATATTCTCTGTAATTATCAAATATTTCTTTTATCTTCTTATTAGCCAAATGATTTGTTAGAAATTTACTTGCATCTTTACAATTTTCTTCCGAAACATCACTTTTTAGCGGAATTGTATTATTAATTATCCCCGCATTAGTTTTGACAAGCATTAATGCTTCCCCCGTAATAATTGGAATAACATTAATAGCTTCAATTGTTAGTGACTTATAATTAGACAATTGTACAAAAGTTGGATACTCTACAATATCGCTTACCTTTTGAGCAAGACTATCAAGAAAATCTTGCAAGTTAGATGTTCTCTTTCTAAACTTCTCTTCAACTTTTGCGATATTTGCTATATTTAAGGCATCATGACTAAGGATAGAATCTACATAATATCTATACGCCTTAGTTGTCGGAACTCTACCTCCAGATGTATGTAATTGCCTTAGATACCCCATCTCCTCTAATGCATTTAATTCGTTTCTAAGAGTTGCACTAGAAAGGGTTGAAAATATATTAGTCTGAACCCTCTCACTTGTAATCGGCGAAGCGTTCTCAATATAATTCTCTACCGCATTAAGAAGTAATTGACTTTTTCTTTCATTCAACTTAAATTCTGTTAGTTCTTTATTTTTCACTAAAACTTCCTTTTTAGCAATAATGTTTTTCAATTGTTAGCACTCTTTTTTCCAAAGTGCTAATCATATTATATGCGTATTATATCCACTTGTCAACCGATTTATGCCAAAATTTTGAAAATTTTTGAAAAATATTTTTAAACTTACGACATGTATATATACATATACTAGATCTAGTTATATTATATATAATCATATTAATAAAAAATTAGGGAGAATCAAAAATCCCCCTAATCTTGCTTAACCTTATTCAATATTTATTCTGTCGGCTCTTCATAACTATCAACAAGATTAATTGTTTCATTAGCCCAATCTTCTGTTAATTCCCCATAAGTCCAAGAACCAATAACATATTCTAAATAAGTTGTATTGTTATTAGTTAAAGAAGTCCGTAGATAATTTCTTTCTATTGACAGAAATTTACCATCTTTGTCTAAAAGTATATTATACATTTTCTTAGTATTATGATAAGAATCTTCATCAATTACAAATGCTACAATCCTAAAAGTACCATCTTCTAGAACTTCTGATTGAAAAATATCACTAGCCTGTACATCAATTGTCCCTAGTGGATTTAGATTTGTAGATAAGAAAGAATGAATATTTTCATCGTAAACACTTTTCCCTTTTTCTGTAACTATATCATTAGCATCTTTAGTCTCAGAATACAATATAAAAGAATTATCGGTATAAGCATTACCATAGCCATAATAACAACTGACATAGTTTTGACCATCACTTTCATAAGTTTGTGATGTCCTATAAACATGAGTGTCATCTGCTTTTTTGTAAACATCAATAGTTGCCAATTTACCGTCATTACCTTGAAGTCTGACACTTATATTATTAGTAACAGAACTCATTAGTTTAAAATCCATTTGGGCTATAGTCAATAACTTTACAGCTTCCTCAGCAGGCAAATTTCTACTCTTATCGTTGGCTATCTTTTCAATAATTTTGTTCTTTTCTTCCAAAAGTTGCTGATATTTCTCATTCTGAGCAATATAATCTGCATTTTGTTTCTCTAGTGACTCCACCATATCTTTTAAAGTTTCATTTGCTTCAATTGCTGTATCTAAAGCTTCTTGAATTTGACTATCTGTCATGTCTGCACAACCTGTAGCACCTATCATACAACCGCCAAGTACTGTGGTAAGTCCTATACCTGCCATAATTTTATTTAATTTACCTTTTTTCATAATTTCTCCTTTTAAGTTTATTTAGCACGAAAAATAGCACTATAGATTTAGTGCTACATTTTTGTACTATATTTAGTTGTCGCAAAAAAATTTAGGACATAGTTATACCTGTCTGTCTGTCTGTCTGTCTGTCTGTCAAAATTGTCCCAAACATCAACTTATCCTGTCAACCTTTTTGCTTATTTTATATGAAATATAGTTATCATATACATATATTATATAGTATAACATCAGAAATATCAAATTATTTACGATAGTAAAAATTTTTTAATCTTTCTTCTCTAATAATAACTTATACATCTTTTCTAGTTCTTTAGCGTTCATAAGTTTTGGGACTGGATATAATGGATTTCCTTCGCTATCAGCTTTCTTAGATAGTTCTGGGATATCCTCTTCTTTAATCTCTTTAATAGAAGATGGGATATTCATTTCTTTATTCAAACATTCTATCCATTCTATAAACTTATCACTTGCTAATTTGTTATCTTTGTCTTGAGATAATCCTAACATTCTGGAAAGTTTAGCAAGTTTTTTATCTATCTTTGGTCTATACTCCTTCAAGAAATATGGCAAAATTATTGCATTAGCAAGTCCATGCGGAACTCCATAAGCACCACCTAAAGAATGAGCTACTGCATGTACATATCCGACATAACTCTGAGTGAATGCAATTCCTGCCAAATATGCTGCTTTTAGCATATTAGCCCTAGCTTCTTTGTTTTTGCCATCGCTAAAAGCAACTAATAAATTCTCATGAATAAGCTCAATAGCCTCTTCCGCTTTCTTTCTAGTATATCTAGATGTACTTCTTCCAATATACGCCTCAACCGCATGAGTTAGTGCATCAAGACCAGTAGTTGAGGTCAAATGAGGTGGCAAGCCAACAGTTGTTTTATAGTCCAAAACTGCATATCTAGGAATTAAACTAAAGTCATTAATTGGATATTTGTGATGGGTTTTCTCATCAGTAATAACTGCAGCTAAGGTAACTTCACTGCCTGTTCCTGCAGTAGTTGGAACAGCAATAAGGATAGGTAATTTCTCACATATTTTAAGAAGTCCTTTCATTTTTTGCACTGGTTTCTTTGGTTTTACAACTCTAGCACCAACCACTTTGGCACAATCCATTACAGAACCACCACCAAAAGCGATTATTGCTTGGCAGTTATTAGCTTTATAAATATCCAAACATTCTTCAATATTGGCAATTGTAGGATTAGGAATAACTTTGTCATAAACAGTTAAGCTAAATCCGTTTTTTGCCAAATCGTCTTCTAGTTCCTTAGTAAGTCCTAATCCTCTCACTCCGCCATCTGTGACAAGAAGAACATTAGTAAAACTATTTTCCTTTAATATATCCTTAATATCAACTACAGAATTTAGAATTTTAGGCTCTCTATATGGCATAAATGGTAAGGCAATTCTAAATACTGTTTGGGACGTTCTACACCAAAATTTTCTAAAAATATTCATTAATTTTCCTCCTTATATTCTCTTGTTGCATAAAAGATACTTGCAGCAAGAATAATTTCCGCTGGATAGTAAAAAGCCAAACAAAGCACATCAGTCCAGAATCCCCAATGCCCAAATACATTGAATAGTAACCACATATCTGAAATAAAGAACATTACACTGCCAATAAATATAATCCATTTAGCAAGTTTATTCATTTCTTTGTTAAATAAATTACTGATGCTTTTGCCAAGCATAAGCGAAATTATTACTGCATAAATAATAACAACTGGTAGCATTATTCCGTCAAATGTAAAGCCATCATAAAGTAAAATAAGTAACATTACTGGAATTAGCAAAATTACATAACAAATAATATCTCTAATATTAAATTTACTCAATTGTAAATATGCAATAAAGAAGAATACATGACCTACTGCAAATAACCCTGCACCAAGTATAAAATAATCGATCAGAAATATATCCCCAGCCATAGCAAAAATAAGACCAATAAGCATAAGTATCGCAAAAATTTTATTTTTCTTGCTATCAATCCCCATTCTGTACGCAAAGGACAAATTAAGTATACCAACCACAACAAAGAACACACTTGGCATGGTCTTAAATATATATTGCTTGTCTAGACCAACAGTTAGATATAGAACATCCAAGGCAATTATAACTAACATAGCAATAAAATTGAATAATAATACTTTTTTGTTTCTTAACATCATTAACCTCAATCAATTTTTCTTAAGCTTAAGTATATCATATTAGAAAAAAATCTACATTTATTTTAAAGCACTTTTCAAAATATCTTGATTTTACATAATTTTTGTTATACACTATTAGTACTATCCAAGATATTATAAAGAAGATTTAAGATTTTATGAAAATTATTACTAATAACAAAAAAGCACATTTTAATTATTTTGTAGAATCTACTTTGGAGGCTGGAATTTCTCTTCTAGGCCCTGAAGTAAAATCTTTGCGTGCAGGCTCTTGCAGTCTTGATGAAGCTTTTGTCTATATCACTAAAGATTTGGAAATTTTTATTAAAAATATGTTTATTAAGAAGTTTGATTATTCTACAAATATTACTTTTGATGAGAAAAGAGACAGAAAACTTCTTCTTCACAAAAGCGAAATTTCTAAACTTGGTGGCAAAATAAAAGAAAAAGGTTTTACTCTTATTCCACTAAAAGTATATTTTAATGGCAAAAACGTTAAAGTGGAATTAGGACTTTGCAAAGGTAAACATACATATGACAAGAAAGAAACATTGAAAGAAAAAGATTTGAAAAGAGATTTGGATAGAACTTTGAAGTCATACAAATAGACTTTAATTATGGGGATGAACTGGCTTCGACAATTAGTTTTGTGGGTTTTTAAGCAAGTGGTAGGATTCGGCTACCTAAAAACGATAAACTAAATTTAAATGCAGATAGAAATTCTGTTTTAGCTGTTGCTGCGTAAGGTCAGTCAACACTAATGTCTTACTTTAATCTTTCTCACGGATTAATTTAGGGCACAATTGTAGTGAGATACTGAAAGTATTTGTTTGTGATACTAACAGGAAACTTAAGCAAACTAGCCAAGTATGTTATTTGTTAATTGTTTTGTATTTGGCGAAAATTTTACAGTTAACTAAACTTGTAGAAAGGAACTGGCTGGCTTTTTGGACACGGGTTCAACTCCCGTCATCTCCACCAATACACTTAAAATGGCTAAATTAAGCCATTTTTTATTTTAATGGTCACATTTTGGTCACACTTTATTTTTTAACACTAAAAAAGTGGGCTTTTTAATACCCACTCATTTCAAACAATTTTTCTTTCTGACTTTTAGTAAGTTTTAGTCTATTAATATAAGACTTAACCTGTGTTTCGCCATACTTGTTTGTGTAACCAAGATACCCCATAATCATATACTTCTGTACTGCTGTAAGACCTAGACTATTGATGTATGATTGTATCTTTGCTTTTCTTGATCCTGATATAGCTACACCTTTTTTATCTGTATCTGCTGTGTATATCTGTGCCTGAGATATAGCCATAGCCAATTGCTCAATTGGAATAGCCTCAGCAAATAGAATTGTCTTGCTCTCCAAATCTTCTCCCAGCATATCCTCAATAGCAAGATTGTAGTAATAATTATAGATAAAAGTCATAGCCTTCGCTTTTGCTTCATCATCAATCTTAGCAAAAGCTTTCAAGTTTACCATCTTCTTTACAGATTCGTTGGCTTGAGAATATATCTTTGTGAATTGTTTATATTGTTTATCTGTTAAGGTATATTCCACCCCTTCATAAGTAATGGACTTATTTACCACTCTAGGTAGCACATCATAACCCTGTTCAATCAAATCTCTAGTCACTTCCATAACTTTATCATCTTTGATTTTACCTGTTCTGCTATCAAACATGATATTGATTATTCTGTCAGCATATTCTTCATCTCCATTGGCAAGTGCTTTTTCTACTTTATCCAAATATGTTTGAGTACTCTTAATCTTATATTGAGCTTCCCATTCTTCTTTAGTAGCAGGAGAAATCTTGCCAATTATTCCTTTTGTATAGGTTTCTAAATTTTGTGCTGGTATGCCAAACAATCTGCTTAGCCCCATGAAAATCTTTCTTTTTGATGCATTCGCTAATGTTTCATCTTGATATTCACCTGACACATAAGATGAAAATCCATCTACCATCCCAGAGGTAGCATCAATTATGTTACTTAAGGCAGTATATGCCATGTTTGTAGGTTCATATCCTAAGAATTTATCATATATATCGCCACCGAAAGGAAGTAATCCAATCATATTAGCCATTGCTTCATTCTTAGCAATTTCGCCCCATTCCTCATCATCATCTTTACCTTTTAGCCATTTGAAAGCCATAGCGATCGCTAGTAACATTACCTGGTTAAGAATAAATGCACTTCCAGCCTTTGCTAATCCTGTTTTTGCTGAACTTAGCAATTCATGACCTTGTTGTGATAATTCTACATCTCCACTTTTAATCATTGCCTTTGCTAAATGATATTTATTTATACTTGCAATTAGTCTACCAGCCAATTGTATCGCATCTCCTGTGAACATTCTGCCAAACTTAATTAATTCATTATCGCTTCGCATCCATTCACTTCGACCTAAAGCATCACTTGTCTGTTGTGTTTTGAAAACAACTTCTGTCAATCTCTTACCAGCTTCAACCTTATTAGCTTCTGTGCCAAATGCTAATCCTTTTGTTTCTACCACTTCATATTGAGCAGCAAACCAAAGTGATTGAATAACATTGCTATCCATCCAGGATATAGGTGTAGTTGTTAGTTTATTTAATCCTTCAGTTGCCTTCGCAATTACTTTGTGCGATTTTCCACCAATTTCTTTTCCAATTTGCCTTATATCTTGTACATCTACACTACTTCCAACTAAATTTCTCTCCCACATAAGAGGTGCATATTTAGCCATCTCTATTTTTTCTTTTTCTCCAAAGAAATGCTTCATTCCTTTAACAATGTACTTAGGATTGAATTCTGTTTGTGCAGATGCAAGAGATAATGTCTGAGTTAATAAAACTTTAGGATTTAAGCCTAGTGCAGAATTTGCTGTAGCCCATCTAATCCTACTCATTAGTTTGCTGAACCAACCCTTTTCAGCTGTTGTTATGCCCTGGATATCAAGCCACAACTTCTTCATGTATGCCTGGAAGTTAGAATCTATTTTACCAACAGAACCATACATATTATTAGTTGTTCCGTTTTCAGACATTATCTGTCTATTCATAATCTTGTTATAAGCATTTAATGGCAAAGCATATCCTGCATATAAAGACATGTTTCTAATATGTTCTGCTAGAATATTATCTACACCATCAATAACAATCATATTGCTAGAATTAGGTTTTACAGTTTTGTTAAATCCAAAATTAAGAATAACTTGGAATATATTATTATCAACTATTTCTTGGTATATCTTATCTTTTGATACTTTTAATGGGAAGTAATCTCCATCTTCTACATTAGAAACACCATACAAAGCAATATCTACTTCTTGTTTTGCTTTTCGCGAATTTTCATTAAAGAAAGTCTTGACTAATTCAATATATTCTCTATCTGCTTGTGTAAATTGTTTTTCTATATTACTTAGCATTTCTTCTGTAACTTTAATTTCTACACCTTTATCAAGTGCTTTTTTCATCTCCCCACGAGTTGATAATTTGTTATCTAATAATTTAACAATACCCTCATAACCATCAATACCAAATATATGACTCCTACCCTGAGGTCTTAGTGATGTTAAGTATAGAGACAATGCTTGTCTTTTATGAAGTGTAATATCTTCATAACCATTGTTGATAACCATTTGTTCTTGAAGAACATTGTTATAATTCTTATTTCTTTGAT
This sequence comes from uncultured Christensenella sp., assembly GCA_964630515.1. Lineage (GTDB taxonomy): Bacteria > Bacillota > Clostridia > Christensenellales > UBA1242 > UBA11490. The sequence goes on from CAZVVP010000017.1 coordinate 23,723, forward strand.
AAAAATCATCAAAAAGCATATTTGCTTCCATAACAAATTTTGCTCTTTTAGAATCTCCATTAAGCATATCTTTATATATTTGCATAAAGACAGAGTTTTCCCTATACAATCCCATTTCAGCCATTCTATCAACAGGATTTGCATAAACATGATTTCTTAGTCTATGCAGTGGGTTTTTATCCAAACCTTTTATTAAATCTTTCGCTTGGATTAACTCTTTAATTCCCTGCTCAGCGATTTTATCAATTTCAACCTTTTCGCCATTAAAACTAACAAGATTATAATTTTCTAAAGTGTGTTTGAAACTCTTTAATACATTTGTAATATCAATAATTTCTTCAGTAGTGAACTTTGTGGTTTCTTTTGAAGGATCAGTTAATTCTCTAATAACATCATAGAAAGGAATTAAATCTTTATTCTCTGTATCTCCATACATTGTTTCTAGCTGTTTGCCTACTTGCCTTAAATTATCTCTTGCAGTCTTTGTAATATTTCCATAATAAGACTCAATCTTAACAAGTTCTCCAACAAGTACTTTTACATCTTTTGACACTTTCCAACTTGCCTTATCTTCAAGCTTGTTTTTCAATGAGTTTAGAGTGGCTTTTAATCCTTTTTGTGCTTGTTCAAAAGCTCTATAATCGGCAAACTTAGTTCTTAAGGTTTTTAATCTCTTTTGAGATTTCTCAATATATTCTGCAAACTTAGTTTTCTTACCATATTTGTCATAAGACATTAATACTTCTCTTGCAATATCTTGTCTTAACTTTGCAACATTGTTTTCTCCCAAAACTTTCTTTACAGAAGTTACCTTTGAATTATTCTTCATTTCAGACAAAGCATGCTTGTATAAATCGTGCATTTCAAAGAATATATCTGCTTCATTGGTTGCTGAAATGCTTATTCCTTCCTCAGCAAGTTCCTGAGCTATAACATCTGATGACAATCCGTTAGTGCCTTTTCTTGCACCCCACATCAAATATGGACTATTGTCTTTGTCAAATCTGTGCTTGATTTCGCCTTTAATTGCAGACAAATCTACTTTATGTAAATAATCCCTTAAAACATCTAAAGTATGTATATTGTCCTGGTTGGCATAGTCTTGATAATAATCCTGCATAATTGCATTATCTATCAAATAATCTGCCACCTTTAAAGCAACATCTGCACGATAACCCTTATCTTTGGCGTTTAGCTGAATCCATAAGTAATCTACTAATTCTGCTTTTGTCTTGCCCTTAATTTCTGCATAATATGAGTCATTCTGAATCATTTCAAGAAGATTTGTGACAATCCTATCAGATTCCTGCTTATCATAGACTTTAGTCTTATAACCTTTGGCTTGTTCTTTTTTAACTTGCCCTTTGGTTAGTTCTTTACTTTTTATCAAATACCTGGTATCTTTTTTCTGATTATTGTCATAATAATTATTGACAGCATCTGTATTTTGTGGTATAGTGTTGTTAGTAGATGTTAGCGAGGCTGAGAGCATATTGTTCTCTTCCGTTGACATCTTTATGGATGATATCGGCTCTGATTCTTTAGAGAATCTTTTTGCGGTATCATCTTTTTTTTGTTTTAAATCAAATTCAGCTGGTCTAAAATCAACGACATCATATAATACAAGGTTGTTTGCTTTTGTTGTACCGATAATTGTGGTAGCAATATACTTTCTGTTTTCTATAGCTACTTTTACTTCTCCTCTTGCAAACTCCTTAATAGAATCGTTCCTTTCATGATTTAAAGATTCATTTATATAATTAGTAGAAGCCCAAATAATCTCATCTAACTGCTGAGATGTATTAAGTTTATCTTCATACACAACATTATCCCTTCTTGAATAATATTTTGTATTTTTCGAATTAGTAAACTCAGACTTAGTAATTGCATTTACTTTTATTATTTTGCCACTAATAGGTATCCCATTGCTAAACTTTGACATCGTTTCTTTAACTTTTGTTACCCATTGGCTTCTATCCAAACCTTCTAAAATATTATTTTCTATTTCAACAACAGGTTCTCCACTGGTTGTTCTTTTTAAGGAATACCTCATATCAGGATTTAAAGTTGGTTGTTTATTGGTTGTTAGTTTTATCTGGTTTGAGTTAAAAACAGCATAAAAAACATCTCCATCATCAACATTTTCAATAAAGATCACACCATCATTTCCAGATTTAATTGCTTTAGTGATATATTTTTCTTCTTTAATATTGTCAGAGAATTCTTTTATATCCATCTCAACAATTAACGGATTATTAATATTTAGATAATATTCATTAACCCTATTACCTTTTTTTAATAGAGCCATCTCCGTAGCATATTCTTGACTTTTACTAAACCAAAAAGCATTATTTCCTTCTTGAATCTTTGATTTATCAAATACTGTAAACTGACGATTTGTACCATGATATACTACCTGCAAATTCCCATTTTCATCACGAACTTTTGAATCTCTAAAAAACTCTGCCTGTTCCGGAGAAAGGGTGTTGCCCTGGTTATCTTTTATCAAATACCTGGTATCTTTTTTCTGATTATTGTCATAATAATTATTGACAGCATCTGTATTTTGTGGTATAGTGTTGTTAGTAGGAACTTGATTTGACCCGATAAATGTGGAAACTTTAGGGTCTCCATAGGGTGTTGAATCAGGTTCCTGAGAAGCGAACCGACCAGAATAACTGTGGCGCTCAGAAATGGGCTCCCTTTCGGTTGAAACTGGATATTTCGCTTCTTTTTTATTTATTAACAAATTATGAATATAAAATCTATTACCTTTCTCAGTTTCTTTAATATCTATAGTTACATTATACTCAATACCATCTATAGTAATGGGGGCTTGTAGATATGTAAACCTAGTTGTGCTATTAGGATTGTGATAGTTTGATGCAGACTGAGATCTTACTTCACCATACTTTATTAATTTAGCCAGATGCTCCATTGTCGCTAGTTTTGCAAGTTTTAATTCTTCATCATATAATAGATAATATTTTCTATTTCCAAAAGTTTCTCTTATTCCAGCCTTAGTTATTGTTAGTTCTATACCAGTATCTATATTTTTAACAAACTTTTGTTTATCAGGTGTTGTCAAGAATGTATCTTCTAATTTTGAAGATACTTTTTTTACAACCTCATTTACATTGTTTATATTTTCAATACCATAAGATTCTTTAACATTTGCTGTAGTTGCTTGTACTTCAGGAGTATACCCTGCTTGTATCGAATATCTCATATCAGGATTTAGAGTTGGTTGTTTATTGGTGGTTAGTTTTATTTGATTTG
>CAZVVP010000018.1:0-25076 GCA_964630515.1 uncultured Christensenella sp.
GGCATATCTTTAATTTCCAAGCAGTTACCAACTTTGATTTCTGCAGTTGCACCGTTCATAACGGTGTCACCAACATTTAAACCCTTAGGTGCAATGATATAGCTCTTAACACCGTCAGCATACATAATAAGTGCAATGTAAGCTGATCTATTTGGGTCATATTCGATTCCTACAACTTTAGCAGGAATACCGTCTTTAGTTCTCTTAAAATCTATAATTCTGTATTTAACTCTGTTACCACCACCAATGTGTCTAACAGTAATCTTACCTTGGTTATTTCTACCAGCAGATTTTTTCTTAGGTGCAAGTAGAGATTTCTCAGGTTCGAACTTGGTTATTTCATCATATGAAGCTGTAGTATAAAATCTTCTAGCAGCAGATGTAGGTTTGTATGTTTTAATAGCCATTATTTTTCCTCCTTACTCCTAAGCTAAACTCTCAAAGAATTCGATAGCCTTGCTGTCTTTCTTTAATTGAACATAGGCTTTCTTATAATCTGAAGTATAACCTTGTGATCTTCCTTGTCTTTTTAATTTTCCATTGATATTAGCAATATTAACTGATGCAACTTGAACACCAAAGATTTCTTCAACAGCTTGTCTAACTTCAATCTTATTAGTATTCTTAGCAACCAAGAAAGTATATTTCTTGTTAGCAATATCTGCATAACTTTTTTCACTCAAAATTGGTTTAATAATTACGTCGTAAGCTTTCATTATTTAACATAAGCCTCCTGTATTTCTTTTATTGCATCAACTGTAAGAACTAATTTGTCGCAACAAACAATATCATAAACATTTAAGATATTGGAAGTTGTAACATCTACATTCTCTAAGTTTCCAGAAGCCTTAAGAAGATTATCATTGATATCTTTTGTAACGAAGATAGTTGTTCTGTCTAACTTCAAGCTATCAAGAACTTTAACAAGATTCTTAGTTTTGTAATCTTTCAAATTAAGATTATCAATAACTATTAACTCTTTCTCTTTCAATTTAGTACTAATAGCACTAATGAACGCAGCCTTCTTTGCTTCTTTGTTAACTTTCTTTGAGAAGTCTCTTGGCTTTGGAGCAAATACTACGCCACCGCCTCTCCATTGTGGGCCTTTTGTTGAACCTTGTCTAGCTCTACCTGTACCCTTTTGTCTCCAAGGTTTCTTAGCATGTCCTCTAACTTCTGAACGTGTTAAAGCACTCTTTGTACCTTGTCTGTTATTTGCTAAATAAGCAACTACTACTTGGTGAATTAATGCTTCATTATATTCAGCACCAAAAACTTCTTTCTTTAATGATAAAGTTTCGCCTGTTTCTTCACCGTGCATGTTATATATCTTTACACTTGCCATTGCCTATATCCTCCTTATGCGTTTACCTTTACTGCAGACTTAACAGATACTAAGCTTCCTTTTGCTCCAGGAATAGCACCTTTGATAAGTAAAACATTTCTTTCTGCATCAACTTTAACAACTTTAAGATTTTGGATAGTAACCTTTTCGCTACCCCATCTTCCAGCCATTTTCTTACCTTTAAATACTCTTGCAATACCAGTAGATGAACCAATAGAACCAACATGTCTATGAACTGGACCATTACCGTGAGTCATTCTGTGTCTTGCAAAATTCCATTTAGCAATTGTACCAGAGTAACCATGACCTTTGCTTGTACCAGTTACATCAACGATATCACCTTCTTCAAAAATTGAACAGTTGATTTCATCTCCTAGATTGTATGTACCCTCTAGTTTAAATTCTTTCAAATACTTCTTTGCAGAAACATTAGCTTTTTGTAATTGTCCAAGAAGTGGTTTAGAGATTGCATTTTCTTTAACATCACCATAAGCTAATTGAACCGCATCATAACCATCGTTTTTAACAGTCTTAACTTGTGTAACATAACAAGGACCAGCCTCAACTACTGTAACAGGAACTACTAAGCCATCACTGCCAAATATTTGAGTCATACCAAGTTTCTTACCTAAAATTGCTTTCTTCATAATATTATATCCTCCTACAATAATTAAAGTTTGATATTGATATCAACACCTGCAGGCAAGTCTAATTTCATCAAAGCATCAACTGCTTTTGCTGAAGGACTGTAAATATCAATTATCCTCTTGTGTGTTCTCATTTCGAATTGTTCACGACTGTCTTTGTATTTGTGTGGTGAACGAATAATTGTAACTACCTCTTTCTCTGTTGGTAGTGGAATTGGACCACTAATCTTAGCACCAAATCTTAATGCAGTATCAGCAATTCTCTTGCTAGCTACATCAATTAGGCTGTGGTCAAATGCTTTTAATCTAACTCTTATTTTTTGTGTTGCCATTAATTTGTTTCTCCTTAAATATTTTTAAAAATAAATTAATTTGCCTAAATTTCTTTTTTTGTAAAGTTTAATTAATAATATATATTTAAACACTGCTCCGGGTGTATCAAAGCACATATTTAAAAAAAATTGCTGTAAAACCATAATCAATTAAACGAAATTTAGTCGTTTATAATCTTGTATAAACACTTACTTAAACCTAGTTATGCAAACTATCTTACCTTTTGGCATAAAATAAGTAACCTTGCATTAGGCCATATTATACAGCTTTACTAGTTTAACCGATTTTTAAGTCCATGTCAATGCTTTTTGAAAACTTTTTGTAATTTTTTCAAAAAATTTTTATAAATTTGTAAAAGTGCTTTATTTTGCAAAAATTGACTATATCAATTTTATGAAAAATATTAGTATATAAATTATATAATATATATATAGCAAAGTCAATAGTGTTTTTCAGTTTTTTAGCATACCCTATTGAAATAAGGAAAAAGTTATGGTAAAATAAGTACACTTTATTATAAAAGGAAAAATTTATGGATAAATTTGAAATTACAATGAATGATTTAATAGAATTTGAAGATGGTAAACATTTCAATAAAGTTAATGTATTAACAGGTAAATATAAATTTATAAGAGATATAGATAATCAAGATTTAGATATTCCAGCCCATATTGGAGATGTTTATGATCTTGAAAATAGAATTCACTTTCATTATTTTGATAGAGATTTAGATTTAAATCATACTATTTCTGCTAGCTTAACAGATTTTGGTTGTTCACAGAATTGTACACAAATCGACCCTTTCTTGTATGAAAGAGATATCGAATGGATTGAGTTTTTGTATTCAAAATATGGTGAAAAATATGCTAAAGCAAGTAAACCTTTGATACAAAAAGAATTGGAGACATCTAAAACTTATTTAAACCACATTAACAAAACTCTACCTAAAGCTCACCAATGGAATCCAAAGTTAAACTGTAGTTTTGGTAGCAAACAATATTACGAAAAAGAACTTGAAAAATGTCAGCATAGTATATCTGTATATTCTGACATATTATCACACACACCACAATCTTCTGAACAAACAAGTGAAGATACAATGAGTATGTAAACAAAAAAATGGCTTAAGAATAAGCCATTTAATTCTGATATTAAATTGTTCTTTACCAAAAATTAGTTATAGTTGTTAAATTGCTATAATTACCAAGGAGATGGAGCAAAATCATAAAATCTGTATAAATCACAAGGCATATCGATAAGTTGTTGCAATAAAGCTGCAGATTCTGTACTACTTGAAAGAGTACTTTCCGAAATGCAATAGGCCCAGTAGTCAGAATTTCTGAAAGACCAACCACTTATAGTACTTTCTTTAAAATATACATTAGTAAGATTATTACTATAAGAATAATCAGAGCTATAGGCACCTATATCATGAACTCCAGAACCTAAATAAATATTCAACAAAGCACTTGAGCTAGAATCGGTATATGCATAATATCGAACATTATTACCTACATAAACAGTGGTAATAGTAGTATTACCATCCAAAAGTTCACCATACCCATAATAAACAATAGGCAAAATTCTTCCATCACTTAACTCAAACATATCTGGAATGACTAGTGTTGTATCAGTTGATGTTATTGGAGTATAGCCTGCAACGCTAGATATAGCATCTGTTACTAATACACTATCAGTTACTTCTAATCTTTTATAATAAGCAGAATATGTTAGATTCTCTTCCGGAATATTACCCTTCAAGTAATTAGAATATAGAGTTGTACTCTCTGTAGTAATTACTGGGAATGTTGCCTTTGTAGATAGGCTAGAGTCTGTATACCAATCAAGAGTTCTAATATTAACAGTACTATGATTTAAGTCAGACTCTGTTACTTCACAACCTACATATAGATTACTTAGAGATAGTGAACTTCCTGCAGTTACATCAGTAGTTATAGGCTTTTCACCTCTAGTAAGAGTCCATTCTATCTCACCTGTAAATGATGCGTTAGCATACAAATCATTTACTGTTGCAATTAGATACACATATTTAGTACATTGAGCTGGCACAACTAATTTGCCCATTGATGACTTTAATTCTTCATCATATACACCTGAGAATAAAGCATCTTCAGAAACATAAGTGTTGTAGTACAATAAGCCTATATTCTCTAAACTCTCACCTTCTGTATCGTTATCTGGCATACCAGTTAACTCAACATACATTGGCGTACTTTTCATTGTATTAGAGAACCTATATTCAAATACTACTCTACTATATGCCATATCTAGAGCAATATCTCCACTTGGATTAAGACTTCCACTAGCAGTGGCTTCGCTAATAGTTAATGTTGTACTACTTGTTTCATCTTTCATTGATGTGAAATAATTTACCTCTGTATTCTCCGCAGGTATATTAATCATAGCATAAGATGCACTCACCTGACACGCAACATCTTCTGCGACATATGTTACTGTAACATTGGATTTAGCCGATTGATTAGAGTTAACTAATACAACCACTAGAGCAGCTATAACACCAAGCAAAGCTACAACTAATGCTATAACTGTAATTAGAATTTTTTTGCTTTTCATATTTTTAATTTCCTCCCCATATTTTACACATTTCTAATTATATTTATATTGTAGCAAACGCCCCCCCCCCCCATGTCAAATGAATTTCAATATATTTTCAAAAAAAATTACTCAAAAATATAGTTTTGAGTATATTTTATAAATATTTTGCTATTGAGGATTGAAATTTATTATTTATTCTTGCTAAAACATTTTGCAAATTCTCCACAAGTTTATTTAAATTACAAATTACTACTATTAACATCAATATTATTTAAATTATTTTGTGAATTTTGAAACTCAATTTCTTCGACTTCTAAGTCTTTGATCTTGTTATAGAATAAGTGTGAAGTACAAGCAAATAATCCAAACCCAACTACACCAGTAGCAACAGATGCAAAAATTATTCTATTATTCTTATCAAACTCAAGAGAATCTATTTCATCGTCCAGTTTCTCATAAGCATAAACTTTGTTTTGATACTCAGTGCTCATATGATGAGATACGGACAATGCATTTCTATGATTATTATAATTATCTATAATCCTATCCAAAGACTCTTCGTTAATTTTTCCTCCCCGAAAGTCATTAACGGCAGAGTTTATTTTTTCATCTTTAAATGTAGCATATTCGACAGAATCAACCAAGTCAGAAAGTATAGCAGACTTCTTTACTTCTTTATTCTCAATCTCTTCATTTAAATCCATATTAAGAAATCCCGTTGCAATAGATAAAGAAAGAGCTAAAGTACTAAGAGTTATATATAAAGTTTTTATCAATTTATTAATTGCTAAACGATTCTGAGCATCTTCAAATCTCTTACCCGTCAATTGAATATTTCCAACTCTTGATTTATCCATTACATACACCTCATAACCTTAAATTAAAAAATTATTAAATTTTTATTTATTATATTTTTATAATCATAATTTGCAATATTTAGTCATTTATTTGTAAGTATTTGACAATAAGTTATATGTATTTGTCAATTTATTAATAATATACGACAATATGCAATAATTTATAAACTGTTAAAAATATTAAATATTTAGCACATAATCGATACACGACTAATTATTTCTGTAAATAATATATTTTTTATTTAATTAACCTAGATAAGATTCTTTATTGTCTCTTTCTTCTAGTACTTGAGACGTACCATTCAATAATAAATATCCTAAGGTTAAGAACGCTGAATCTCCAAATTGTCTCTTAACATAATCCGAGAATCCATCTTCTTTTCGATTCTGAATATCTGTAAATTGTTCATTGATTACTTCTATTTCGTTTACAACAAGTTCATTATTTAACTCTCTAGCAAAGATTTCTATACCCTCTTCTGTCTTGTAACTATCAAGCAAATCTAAATATTCTTTTCTTGTAATATCATCTCTTAGTAACTGACCAAGACCTTCTCTATTCTTCTCAATAAAATATTCTTTATAACTGACACTTTCTTTAAATTCATTTAGCACCGCACTCTTTCTTTCCATTAATGCAATTTCTTCCTGCCCTAAACTTTTCATCTTTAGTTCATACATAGAAGTATTTAAAATCAGATTTCCTGTTAGTAATGCTAAATAAACAACTCCAGCAACTTTATTTCTAAATTCGTAACTCATAATTAATCCTCATTAATTTAAATTTATAGTAAACATATTTTACAACACATAAATACAAAAAGTCAATACCCAATTTTTAGATAATATTATATATTTATAATTTAGCTACTATAAAAAACAAAAAAGAGCCCTACTTGTAAGACTCTTATCATTTTTTATTATTGCTTCCTTCTTATTAATTATTAAACGCTTGGAATTTGATTCTATTCTATAATTTTTATAACTAACATATCTACGGCATTAACACTTGTGATCTGACTTGTTTTTATTTTGTATTCCAAATCGATACACATATCAGTAATTTCTTTTAACTTCTTTGGTTTAAATAACTTAACCTGCTCTATTGATTTCTTTACAGCATATTCTTTAACCCCGAACAAATCAACATATTCCATAATACTTAATTTTGTGATTGATATGTGCAAAAGTCTTCTAAAGTGCGCATAAATTAAAGCAATTAGCCCCTGATAACCATTTTTCTTATTTTTTAAATCTGCCAATATTGAATAGACTCTATCCACATTTTTTCTAGCCAAAGCTTCTGTTAATTCATAAATCTTGTATTCTAATGATTTCGCAACAATATCATTTACTTCTTTACAAGAGACTTGACTATCTACATAATTACAAAGTTTATTTACTTCATTCATACATGACTGCAAGTCACTATTTGTATAGTCAAGAATCACATTTATAGCTTCAGTTGTTATATTTTTACCCAGTTTCTTAACTTCACTTACTATTAATTTTGTAGCAATATCTCTACTTATCCCCTCACAATCAATTTGTGTAAAGATTTTGTTATCAAACAACTTCGTAGTTTCTGAGTTTTCCCCAACTCTTACAATAAGAACGTTATAATATTCTTTTGAATTTAAATAGTCATTTAACTTCTCTATCGATTTAATCTTAGTATATTTGCTTGTTAAGTCAACATAAACAATTTTATTATCAGAGAACACCGCTGGAGACTGTAGAGCATTAACAACTGCTTCAAAATCAACTTCTATATCATTAAACTTAACTTCGTTAAATTCTGGCATTTCAATCTTTAAGCTTTCTTTAATTAACCTATATGCATTATCACCTAAGAAAACATCTTTGCCTGTAATTAGATAATTTTTATCAATTTTTACACTCAAACTTTTTTTCAATTCTTCAAATTTCATATATTCTCCCCTTATATTTCACCTTTCCAACAATTTATTTTACTCAAATCTATCACATCATCATCTATTGAATTTTTAGAACAAATTATTTTGTCTGCAATTATATCATAATCTCTGACATCAAATTCTAAATCATTAACTATTAAATATTCAAATTTTTCATTAATTTCTGAACTTACAAAAGATAAATCCTGCAAACTAATATCTTCTGTCAAACGTAAAATATTAAAATTATTAGTGCTTATATGCGATGCAACAATATCGCCTTCATAATTTTTAACTATGTTTATACACAAACTATCAATATTTATTTCTGTATTATAATACAACAACTCACAATTGTCTATACTAATTTCATTACTATAAACTTCTAAACTATTATCCAAATAAACCGACTTAACTTTATATCTTTCCACAAAATCAACTAAGGTTGAATACTCTTTGAATGTAAAATCATTTGCAATTATTATATCGACTTTATTTATTCTTGATTCTAGTAATAAATCATCTACAGTCTCTGTCGGCAGTCCAAAAAGTATGGTCTTGTCATCTTCTATCAACACCATATTAATTTCTGAATATTTTTCTTGAATAATCATTGTAGAATTTGCATAATTAGAAGGCAACAAATTGATTACACTAATACAAACTACAGCTAGCAAAAGTATAGAATTTACAATAACCTTTGCATTAAGCTTACACATTAGATATTTAATTAAAAATACTGCTATTAGTATCAATGCAAGAACTAGATATCCAACCTTGAAACAAGAAACAACACCATACGGCACACTTGCAAAGATTTCTATAATACTTTTTAGAATTTGTATAAAAATGTCTGATATACATAAGGCGAAACCTAGAAATTTGAAAAATGAAACAAAAATTACGCTAACAAAAAGCAAAGGAAACACAATCGAAAAGAATGGAATAACTATAATATTTGCAAAAACTGATATTAAAGAAAGTTCTCCAAAATTATTCATAAGTATTGGAGCTATAACCAAGTTAACACTTACTGATACTACAAATGGAGAAGTAACAAACTCTGGCAACTTTGTTTTGTTTACAACTTGTTGAAGTTTTGGTGCTAAAGTAATGATTGCAAAAATACACAAGAAGGATAACTGAAAACCTACACTATATAATGACAAAGGACTAACAAGCAAAATTATTGTCCCCGCAATTCCAAGTGAACATAGAATATCATATCTTTTCCCTAACGAATTGGAGAGCAATAATACTATCACCATTATTGACGCTCTACAAACAGATACTGCGAATCCGCATAAATAAGCATAAAACAACAAAAAGATAAATGTTAATGATATGGTTATAATTTCTCTGACCAAGAAGCTAGCTTTAAATAATTTACAAATTTTTCTAATAATTGCAATTATAATTGAAGAAATCAGTCCTACGTGCAAACCAGATACTGCAAGCAAATGTAATACTCCTGCTATTGAGAATATAGAATTAACACTTTCTGGCAAGACGGACTTGTCTCCAAATAACATACTATATGCCAAATTTGCATTATCAAAAGACATATTCTCTATGAGAACATTTCGTACATAGTTAAGAATATCTACTTTTAAGCTATAAGTACTTGCAACAATCTCAAAACTAAAATCATTATCAAATTCTATTGTATAACCATAGCCATTTAGCATAGAAGTTATATCGTCAGAGCTAAATATTTCGTTTGCAACAATCCTTCCTACAAAACTAACTTCATCACCTATCTTAAGGTTATTGTCTAAATAATAAGACGAAATATATACAGTTGCTTTAGAAGATAAAGTTTCGCTAACATCATTATCAGTTATTTCTATATTTTCTAAATATAGTGTTGAACCATAGTCATACTCTATAATATTTTCAACTTTTGCAACAATTAAAGTTTTATCAGCGAAGTTTTGTTTATAATCAAAATTAACTAGATTTACAGTTGTAACCACAAAACCAATAATAAGACTAATCACAAAGTATACAGTTATTCCAAAAGCATTAGCTATACGCCATAAAAATATACTTTGAAGTTTATTTCTAATCAAATAAAGAATTAAACTAAAAATAAAAAATATAAAAATGAAAAAAATACAAACCACTGGAAAAACGATAGAGTTTTGCAAATAATTAACTGAAAAAAGACTATATGATAGAATTATTCCTACCATTGTTCCTACAAATATTACAAAAGGTTTTCTGAAATTTATTAGCCTTGTTTCTGGAGTTACAAACTTTCTCATCTTGTAATTAATTATACAATGAGATAATAGTTTTGCAAAAACATTTTTTTTAATTACTACATAAAAAAAACTTATAGAATAAACATTCGAAATTAACTATGTAATAACCATTCTATAAGTTCCTAAACAAATCCAAGACTTACAAGCAGTGCAGTTTCGATGCTTGTCATCTTTTTCTCATCTACTTCGCCAATTTTTTCCTTCAATCTTTTTTTGTCAATAGTTCTTAATTGCTCTAATAAAACAACAGAGTCTTTAGCCAATCCAAAATCTTTGGCTGGCAACTCTATGTGAGTAGGAATTTTGGCTTTATTAATCTGACTAGTAATAGCAGAAACTATTACTGTTGGACTATACTTGTTACCGACATTGTTCTGAATAATTAGCACAGGTCTTATTCCACCTTGTTCACTTCCAATGACTGGACTTAAATCCGCGTAGTATAGCTCACCCCTTTTTATATCAATCATCAACAATCCATTTCATATATTTATTATAGTCGTCATTCAATGATTTCATTATCATGTTACAATCTTCCACAAAGAAATCAGGATTCATAGCATAAAAATTTTCGAAATCATTACAATACTTGTCTATATTTATATTATGCTGTAAACATTTATTCGTGTGACTTTCTTTTCGACTTGTTAAATGATTGGCATATCTATTAAATTTATTCACAGTAATCTTATCTTTTTCCATTATTAATATCCTACTTGAGTTAAAGTAAATTATTTTTACACATTTTTCGACAATAAAAAATATGCATTCTATATTTATAGAGTGCACATTAATTTGCAAAATATTTACTTATTTTCTTATTATTCCACGACACAAATAGCAACAGCAACTTTTTTAGAATCAGATATACTACAACTAATTTTTGAATATCCTAATTCAATAAATTTTACTTTTGCCTCATCTGTTAAGTTTATAATTGGCCTTCCTAATTCTGTATAACTTATTTCTATATCTTTTAGATCAATCCCTCTACCAATACCTATACCACACGCTTTCAAAAAAGCCTCTTTTAAGGAATAATACCCAGCCAAAACTTGTGGCCTAAATTCCTCTTTTATGCCACCCAAATACTGAACTTCTTTGTTTGTAAAATATTTATTTAGAAATGTGTTATTGTCAGAAACTTTAATCATTCTGTCAATATCTAATATATCAATACCAACATCCATTAACTTTGCTCCAATATCAATTTTTTAATAATTTGATTAACTAAATCAAAATCAAATCCACGACTAATCAAATATCTATTCAATTTCTGTTTATTTTTAATGTCTGACAAGTCCATATTTTTTGCTTTCTTTTTTGCCAAATTATAACATACTTCGTCTTCTATATTTTCATCATTTATTTCTTCAAAATAATTATCTATATAGCTTTCTTTAATCCCTTTTTGTCTTAGATTTAATTTTAACTTATTAGTTCCAAATTTATTCTTGTAAGTATTTACATATGCTATAATATACGACTCATCATCAATATATTTATATTCCTCTAATTTGTCCAAAACATACTCTACAACTTCTTCGCCAAACTCTTTTTTCTTAAGATAATCTTTAACTTGTTTTCGTGTTTTTAAGGCAGAACTTATATATTTTACTGTAGAATTAAGTGCAAGATTTTTATCACTTTCTTCAATAATTTTATCAAGTTCCTGTAAATCTATTTCAATGCCAGCTTTCAGAGAATACTTAACACAAGTATCTAAATACAATTTGTTATAATACTCATTATCGATATAGAGATTTACTTTTTGTTTATTATTTTTTTGAATTTCAACTTTTGTTATTTTTGCCATAACTTTCCCTCTACATCATTACTTCTTCTATGATTTTATAACTTTTAACAATAGCAATTAGTTTATCAAAACTTTCAGATTTTTTCTCCACAGCTAGCTTATATTTCAAAAGTTTGTTTCCAATATTGCTATAATCTATATCTATAACTTTATAATTTGCATTATTATCTATAATATATTTACTATCCACAGTAATTTCAACATCTAATATAATATGTTCAGTTAACTCTTTAATTTCTGCCAAGTCGATTACTTCTTTTGCTGAATTTGAATAGGCGTGAACAAGTCCCCCTGCACCTAACTTTATTCCACCAAAATATCTTACAACTGCCACAAACACATTGCTTAAGTTGTTCCTTTTTATAACATCTAAAATAGGTTTTCCCGCTGTTCCACTTGGCTCTCCATCATCAGAACACTTCTCCATAGTGGGACTGTATAGGACATATGCATAACAAATATGTGTAGCATCACTATGCTCTTTTTTTAAGTTAATCAAAAATTCTTTAACTTCTTTCTCACTAGTCACAGATACCGCATAAGAAATGAATTTTGATTTCTTTATCTCTATTAAATTTTCAATTTCTTTTTGTATTGTTTTCATAAGTATATTATATATTTTTTTCAAAATATTTCAAAACCAATTAAATACTATTTGTTAAGCAATCAATTTTCCTTTTGTAATTATAGTTAGAAACAACTCTTATGCAATAACATTGTTATTTTCAATAAAAAAAAGAGAACTTAATACAACATAAGCCCTCTATGATATTTTTTATAAATTATCTATTAATATTGAAGAAAGATTTGATACCCATATATTCACTAGCATCACCTAACTCTTCTTCAATTCTAAGTAACTGATTATATTTAGCAACTCTATCTGTTCTAGAAGGTGCTCCAGTTTTAATCTGACCAGCATTTGTTGCAACAGAAATATCAGCGATAGTTGTGTCTTCAGTTTCACCACTTCTGTGAGAAGTAACTGCAGTATAACCAGCTCTATTTGCCATCTCAATAGCATTTAAAGTCTCTGTTAAAGTACCAATTTGATTAACTTTGATAAGAATTGAGTTTGCAACACCTTTCTTGATACCTTTTTCTAATCTTTCTGTGTTAGTAACAAATAAATCATCACCAACTAATTGAACCTTATCGCCCAATTTCTCAGTAAGAAGTTTCCAAGCATCCCAGTCTTCTTCTGCAACACCGTCTTCTAATGAGATAATAGGATATTTGCTTGCCATCTTTTCCCAATAAGCAACCATTTCTTCTTTAGTAAATAGCTCTTCAGTTTTCCAGAAATAATAAGAACCTTCTTTACCAATCTTCTTTGCCTCATCATACATCTCTGTGGCAGCTGCGTCAACTGCAATCATGAAATCTTCGCCTGGCTTATATCCAGCTTTCTCAACTGCTTCTACAATATATTGCAACGCCTCTTCATCGCATTTAAGATTTGGAGCAAAACCACCTTCATCACCTACAGCTGTGCTATAACCTTTTGCTTTAAGAACTGCTTTTAAGTTATGGAAAACTTCTGCGCACCATCTCAATGCCTCAGAAAATTTCTTAGCACCTACCGGCATAATCATAAATTCTTGAACGTTTACTGAGTTATCGGCATGTTTTCCACCATTTAAGATATTCATCATTGGAACTGGCAATCTCTTAGCGTTAACACCACCAATGTATGTGTATAATGGCATTCCCAAAGCCTCAGCTGCTGCTTTAGCACAAGCCAAAGACACCCCAAGAATTGCGTTTGCACCAAGTCTACCTTTATTAGGTGTTCCATCTAATTTAATCATCGCATTATCAATTGATACTTGGTCTAAAACATTCATGCCAATAACTAAATCAGCAATTTCTGTATTAACATTATTTACTGCAGTTTCAACAGATTTTCCCAAATAATAATCTTTCTTGCCGTCTCTTAATTCAACAGCCTCAAAAGAACCAGTTGAAGCACCTGATGGAACAGCAGCTCTACCCATAAAACCATCTTCAGTAATTACTTCTACTTCTAATGTAGGGTTACCTCTAGAATCTAACACTTGTCTAGCGTATACTTCTTCTATACCTATAAAACTTTTCATAAATTCTCCCTTTATTAGTACATTTTTACGATTTTTATATAATTCGCTGTACTTATGTAAAGATTATATCACTCTAAAATATTGCTGTCAAAAGTTTATTTAAATATTTATGATAAAATATTAAATTTTGTATCAGTTCCGCTCTAAAATTACCAATGTTTTTATCATTATTATACGAATAAGAATTGTGATTGTAACCTACTATGCAAAATAAAAAATGATGGCTTAATATAGCCACCAAATCAAAACATTACTTTGTCTATAATTGCTCCACCTAAACATTCACTATCACTTTCGCCATAACTATTATACAAAACAACAAATTGTCCCGGTGTGACCGCTCTTTGTTTTTCTTTAAAATCAATATGCAATTTATCCCCCTCCAAAACTGTTACAGTCACGCTCTGGTCAGGTTGTCTATATCTAAATTTAGCAAAACATTCAAACTTATTAACACTTGGCTTATTTATCCAATTAACCTTATCTGTCACAAGCCCACAAGAGAATAATTTGTCATCTTCACCTTGACTCACATAGACGATATTTTTCTTGACATCTTTATCAATTACAAACCATCTATCTCCGTTACCACCAGCAATACCGCCTAAATCAAGCCCCCTTCTTTGACCAAGAGTATAATACATCGCACCTTCGTGTTCTCCAACAACATTCCCATTCAAATCCATAATTTGACCTTTTTTTGCTGGAATATACTCTTGTAAAAATTGCTTAAATCTTCGCTCTCCAATGAAACAAATTCCTGTACTATCTTTCTTGTCATAAGTTATAAGACCATACTTTTCAGCCAATTTCCTAACATCAGGCTTTAATAAGTCTCCAAGTGGAAAAAGCACATTCGTTAATTGTTCTTGAGATAATTGGTTAAGAAAATATGTTTGGTCTTTGTTTAAATCTTTTGCTTTAAGAAGATGAACTTTGCCATCAACAACATCAACTTTTGCATAATGCCCTGTAGCTATATAATCTGCACCTAAAGTATTGGCAAATTCTTTGAAAGGACCAAATTTTATTTCTCTATTACATAAAACATCAGGATTAGGAGTACGACCATTCTTATATTCTTCCAAGAAATATGAAAAAACTCTATCCATATATTCTTTAGCAAAATTAACACTAAAGTATGGAATATCTAATTTAGCGCACACTCGTTTCACATCTTCATAGTCAGAAATTGCAGTACAACAACCATTCTCATCTTGCTCTTCCCAGTTATTCATAAAAAGCCCAATTACATTATATCCTTGCTCTTTAAGTAAAGCAGCCGCAACAGAACTATCTACCCCACCACTCATTCCAACTACAACAGTCTTATTCTTTTTCATCTTTTTTCTTTTTATCTTCCTCTTTCTGCATCTTTTTTTGCATATTTTTAACTTTTTTGTCAAACTTTTGTTTTGTTTTCTCTTCTTTTAATCTTTCTTTCTTATCTTGTTCCTCTTTCTTGTCGATTATTCTTTGTTTTAATTGCTGTTCATTAGGCAAAACGATTGGAACTTTGCATTTATTAAATATCAAACCAATTAGACTACTAAACCACATTATCATAAATATAGCACAAATAAAGGTCAAAATATCTGTCGGAGTTTCCATGAAAGAATATCCAAGATAAAAGCTTAAAATAAAGCTAAAAAAAGCCAATCCAATTATGCTTATCTTTATAATTCCATATTTTTTTCTTCCCAAATAGTATGCATCAAAACCAAGAAAACCACCAAATATCATAATTAGTGCAAGTTTCTTCTTACTTACATCATATGGAATATATGACGACATCAAAACATCTTCAGTATTCTTTTCTTTTATTCTTTTCTTTGCCTCAACATTACTAGCAAATCGAACTTCGTCCCCAGTGATTTTGCAATAAGGACAAATAATTTCTTTTTTCATTTTACAGCCACATTTTGGACAATTCATAATATTTACTCCATTTCTCATTTAGCTACTAATATATTAACACATTAGTAAGCATTTTGTAAATGCAATTTCTGCTTTTAATTACAAAAAAAATTATGAGTAAATTTCTTTACCCATAATTATTTATCAACTACAAAGCTTACGCTTCTTTCTTTTCTTTGCCAACTTTAATCTTTTGTTCACCGTTGTAATATCCACACTTCTTACATACTACATGTGGAGCTTTCAATTCGTGACAATGAGGGCACTCAACCAAAGAAGGTGTTGTCATCTTCCAGTTTGCTTTTCTAGAATTCCTTCTTGCTTTTGAAATTTTTCCTTTAGGTGCGATCATCTTGACACCTCCTTAATATTTTTTTTAAATATGCTCAAGAATTATACCTTAATATTTTGCTTTTGTCAATGCAATTTCGCAAAATTATTCAAAAATATACATCTAATCGAATTATTTTCTTTTACGCCATCTAATTTACAAGATAAATTATAGATTCCTAACAAGTTTTTCTGTTTCTTGTGCAATAACCATTTCTTCATCTGTAGGTATAATAAATACTTTTACTTTACTATTATTTGCACTTATTTCCTCAATTTCGCCTCTTCTTGCACCAAAGTTTTTATCGTTATCAACTTTGATACCTAAGAATTCCAAACCTTCTGTAACATCTCTTCTTAACTCTGGAGTGTGTTCTCCAACACCTGCTGTAAATACTATTGCATCTACACCACCTAATACTCCAATGTAAGAACAAATATATTTCTTAATTCTGTAAGAATACATATCATAAGATTGTTTTACTTCTGGGTCCTCAATGTTAGCAATAATATCTCTCATATCCGAAACCTTGCCATTTGCGCCAAGTAGTCCACTTTCTTTATTTAGCATCTTAATAACTTCAGAAACTGTTTTACCTTCTTTGTTACAAATAAACTCAATAATAGCTGGGTCTAAATCCCCACTTCTTGTATTCATCATAATACCTTCAAGTGGTGTAAATCCCATAGATGTATCAAAGCTCTTACCATTCTTAACTGCTGTAATACTAGCACCGCTTCCTAAGTGACAAGTAACTATATTTATATCTTCAACATTCTTATTCAATAACTTTGCACATTCCTGAGTAACAAAATAGTGGCTAGTTCCATGTGCACCATATCTTCTTATTTGATACTCATCATAATATCTTTTTGGGATACCATATCTATATACTCTAGGCTCAATTGTTTTATGGAAACCAATGTCAAATACTGCAACATTTGGAGTATTTGGACAAATATTCATACAAGCCTCAAGTCCAGAAATTGCACCTGGCATATGAAGTGGAGAAAAATCACTCTTGGCTTTAAATTCCTCAACTATTTCTTTTGTTACCAAGCATGGGTCAAAGAATTTATCCCCTGCATTAACAACTCTATGACCAAAAGCATCAATGTCATCAGTTGAGGCAATAACACCAATTTTGCTATCAGTCAATTTCTCTAAAACAATTTCCATACCTTCTGTATGATTCTTAATATCTTTCTCAAATATTGACTCTACTCCATGTGCCTTATATCTCAAGAAAGATTTTCCTTCATTAATTCTTTCAACATTTCCTTTTGCTAAAACTTCTTTACTTTCCATATTAATAAATTGGAATTTCAAAGAACTACTACCTGCGTTTATGACTAAAACCTTCATTATTTTCACTCCTTATTTAGTTTGAATAGCTGTAATTGCTATCGCCTCTATTATTTCATCTACGCTTGCACCACGACTAATATCGTTAATTGGTTTTCTCATACCTTGTGCGATTGGGCCAACTGCTTTAAAACCACCAAATCTTTGCATTAATTTATATCCAATATTTCCACTCTCTAAGTTAGGGAAAATTAAAACATTTGCCTTTCCTCCAACTTTGCTATTAGGACATTTTAAATTTGCAACTTCTTCAACAATTGCAGCATCTAATTGCAATTCGCCGTCGAAATCGAAATCTACATTCTTAGCTTGCAAAATTTCATTTGCAGTCCTCATCTTAATTGCACAATCACCCTCAGCACTACCTTTAGTGGAATAACTAAGAAGAGCAACCTTTGGCTCCATTCCGCATAGCTTTCTTGCAGTCTCTGCAGATTGAATAGCAAAACTAGCGACATCATTAGCATCTGGTGCAATATTTACGCCACAATCACTAAGCAAATATACTTGCTCTTCATCTTCACTTACTTTCTTAATCATAACAAAGAAACTGCTAACCTTAGTCTCTTTATCTTTGCTCTTAATAATTTGGAAAGCAGGCTTAAAAGTCTTGGCTGTAGCAATCTCAGCTCCTGCAACAAGTCCATCAGCAAGACCTAACTCTACCATCATTGTTCCAAAATACACACTGTCTTTCAAAGTTGTCTCAGCCAATTCTTTCGTCATGCCTTTGTCTTTTCTTAAAGTAACCAAAGACTCAACTAGCATTGGAAGTAACTCTGATGTGTTAATATTAACAACTTTAATATTCTCTACGCCATCTAAGTTGTAATTGTCAAATGCATTATCATTATCTGTAAGAAGAATGATTTTTGCAATATTTTGCTTTGCACTCTCAATTCCAGCCAAAACGATTCTTTCACTAAAATATGCCTCTGGCAATACAATAGTTGCCCCAATTTGCTTGGCAGAATCTAACCAAGTTCTCTCAATTTTTGTACTAAATTCCATAATTTTAACCAACTTTTATAATTTTATTTGTTTTTTAAAAATAATTTCTATATACTATAAGCAATAGAAATTATAGTTGTTTTGCGAAAAATTATACCAAAGCAACTCTTACACAATTAAGTATACAATAATTTTCAAAATATGTAAATTATTCTAAGGGAGATTTTTAATGAAAATTTGTGCAATTATTTGCGAATATAACCCACTTCACTATGGTCATCTTAAACATATTAAGGAAAGCAGAGAACTTTCTGGAGCTGACGCTATAATGTGTATTATGGCAGGCAACTTTTCTCAAAGAGGAGAACCTGCACTTGTCAATAAGTATGTAAGAGCAAGAATGGCTCTTGATGCTGGAGCAGATATCGTTGTACAGATTCCAACAGCATACGTTTGCTCAAGTGCAGAAACTTTCGCACTCGCAGGAGTAAAGATTGCAAACTCATTCGATAATGTTACACATCTATCTTTTGGTTGCGAAACAAAAAATCATGAGCTTTTGCAGGAACTAGCCAAATTCTTTGCAAATGAAACTCCTGAATATAAAAAAACTTTGAAAAAATATCTTGATGAGGGCTATTCCTTAGTTGTTTCTAGAGAAAAAGCACTTGAGGAACTTATAAAAGATGGCAAAGTTAAATTTAGCGATACCAAAAAAGTTTTTAATATAATAAACAAGCCTAATAATATTTTGGCAATAGAGTATCTTAAAGCGTTATATAGAACTGAGAGTAAAATTACTCCAATATTCTCTAACAGAGGGAATAGCGATTATCTTAGTGATTTAGTTAATGGCAAAGATACAAGTGCAACCGCAATTAGAGTTAAACTTGCAAAGAAACCAAAAGCAAGCTATGTAAAAAGATTGATTCCAAAAACTTCATATAACCTTCTTAAAGATGAAATTAAGATTTCTGGACTTCCTGATAACAAACTATATAGCGATATTGCTATGTACATGATTAAAACTACTAGTTTAGAGAACTTTGCCAATGTATATGATGTAACTGAAGGATTGGAAAATAGATTTAAAGAAAAAGCTACTAAGATTAAGGATTTAAAAACTTTGTTATTAGAAGTAAAATCAAAAAGATATACTTACACTAGACTAAAAAGAATTGTTGCTGGTCTTGTACTTGGAGTGAATAAATCTGTAATTGAAGAATTATACAAAATCAAACAACTTCCATACATTAAAGTTTTAGGTTTTAATAACAATAATCAATCGCTATTAAACGAACTTAATTGCAATACAAATTTAATAATAAGAAATAGTAATATTGTTGAGAATCCTAGCAAATTATATAAACAATTAGCAAGTATAGAAGATAATGCAAATGCTGTATACCATCAATTACTTACAAAGTCTTCTACTATTCCAGACTATACCCCTGACCTTCTTACAAGAACAATTGTATATAAATAATATACCCAACGGAGAAAATTTATAGAAAAACTAATAGCGGTAATTATAATACCGCTATTTTTAAAAAATGGAGAAACAAGATGCAAAATGAATTAAAAAACAAAGGTCCACTACTTATTGAAGATGGAAGTTTGGCTGAATGTGGTTACGCAACTAGCCTAATCAAACAATATAATAGAAAAGATATCAAAGCAAATACTTTAAGAATCAAAGAATGGGATTACTATCTTATATATAATGACAAATACGCTGTTGCAATCACTGTAGATGATAATAGTTATATGGGTCTACATTCCCTAACCCTTATAGACTTTACTACTCCTAGAGAAATAACCAAATCCCCTATGACATTTATGCCAAAAGGCAAGACAAACCTACCCTCTACAAGTGAGATTGGAGATGTATCTGTAAAGTCTAAAAATTATTCTTTTGAAATACTAAATGATGGAAAGACTAGAAAAATCAAAGTTTGGATGAAAAATTTTGACAACAATACCGACTTCAATGGTGAATTCACACTTACTGATGAGCCAAAAGACAGCATGGTAATTGCCACACCTTTCAAAGAGAAAAAGACACATTTCTATTATAACCAAAAAATTGTTGGAATGAAAGCTAGCGGAACTATAGCACTTGGTGAAACAAAAATTGATTTTGACAGTAATGACACAAGAGCAATACTTGACTGGGGTCGTGGTGTATGGACTTACAAAAACACTTGGTATTGGGGTGTTGGTTGTGGAAAAGTTGGCAAGCATGAAATAGGTTTTAATATCGGTTATGGCTTTGGTGATACAAGCAGTGCAAGTGAAAATATGCTATTTGTTGATGGCGTAGCACATAAATTAGACAAAGTTACTTTTAATATTCCTAAAGATAAAAATGGTAATGATGATTTTATGTCAAAATGGACTTTTTCTTCAAATGATGGAAGATTTGAAATGGACTTTGAGCCAATAATTGACAGACACTCTAATGCAAATGTAATTGTGATAAGCAGTAATCAACACCAAGTATTTGGTTTTTTTACTGGAAAATTCGTGCTTGATAACGGCAAAGAAATTAAACTTGATAAATTTTTAGCATTTGCCGAAAAAGTTGTAAATAAATGGTAAACTTATGAATAGAACAATCCTAAAAATTATTGCTGTCATTACTATGCTTATAGACCATATCGGAGCATATATTTTTCCAAATTTAATTATTCTCAGAATTATAGGCAGACTTGCATTTCCTATATTTGCTTTCTTTATTGCTGAAGGTTGGAAATATACAAAAAATAGAAAAAATATGTTTTAAATTTATTAATTTTTGCAGTCATTTCTCAAATTCCATATATTTTGCTAACAAACAGCTTAAAACTCAACATATTATTCACATTTCTACTTTCTCTTTGGTTAATTAATATTATAGACTCTATTAGAAACAAAAAATCTGAAAATGTCCTACTTCTAATTTGTATATTTATTGTTGTCTTGTTGGGAGATTTAACAAATTTAATAGATTATGGAATTCTTGGCATCGCTTTGGTTCTAATCTTCTATTATGTTCCAAAGAGAAATATAGCGCTAATATATGCAACAATAACTCTGATATTACTATCTTTAAGAAGTGTAATAAGTTATAACTTTGAACCAAAAAGCTTTAATCAATTTGCAAGCCTTCTTTCCGTAATATTAATATACTTCTATAATAATAATGCAGGAAGTAATAAATTAAAATACTTATTCTATATCTTTTATCCAGCACACTTACTGATAATTTATTTGGTAAAACTCATTGTATAACAAAAAATGACTATTTTTGAAAAATAGTCATTTTTTATAAATAATCAGAGCAACCATAAGCCGAGTTCTGTATTAGATGGTTATCTATCTAGTATTATTGTCACCAATAATCTCAAGCGATGTATAGAGGGGCTAGCGAACAACGTTAAATCGCCCCTCAATCTTGCATCAGGTGGGGTTTACAGAGATTATATGTTACCATACAACCTAGTGCGCTCTTACCACACTTTTCCACCCTTACACACAAAAAATTAATATTGTATGCGGTATATTTCTGTTGCACTCTCCTTGGAGTCGCCTCCACCAGCCGTTAACTGGCACCCTGTTCTGTGATGCTCGGACTTTCCTCAGGATTACTCCCGCAACCATCTGTTTGCCTGATAGTCATTATTATATCAACTAAAAAAGAAATTGTCAACATTTAAAAACTCTCTCAATACCTACATTTGATTTTCTTCTTTTGTTTTCAAATTATCATATATTACTTGCATTATATCATCACTATGTTTTCTTGAGTTTGTTACAAAGACTTCATCCCAACAGCTCAATTCTTCATCTTTTGCCATAAAAAATTCTTGTTTTTCTACATCAGAACCATGTCTTTCTACAAAACATCTCAAATTGGAGTCTTTTTCTTTTAAATATTCAACAAAACCTGTCATTCCTCCTCTAGGAGAACAACAATCACACATTCTTATTAAATATTCCTTATCCTCTTTATCTGCACAAGTTTCCACAATAGGTATAATCGCCTTACATGGTGAATTTCCTACAATTACATCATAGGTTGAAATATCAGTATCATGATAGAAATATTCACTTTTAACATTTAAACCCAACTTCTCAAACAACTCAAAACTGTTCCAAAAAGTATGGAATTCGTCCATAGTTGTAACTTTATTTCCACTTTCTAGAAATTGTAAAGAACTTACTGGAAAACGACTTCCACTCCCTACATCTAAAAGAGAAATTCTTTCGTCAAAGACTTCATTTACAATGTTAACAAATTTTTGACTTTCAGAAATATTAGCTTTTGTTACTTTAAACTGTGAAACTGAATTTATAATTTGATTAACAAATAACGCTTGTTTGTCATTTGCTCCCGACTCTTTTATTGCTTTTCTTGAAACTTTAATATCTTTTAAGTATTTTCCTAAAAAATTCATATATTCCAAATCGATATCAGTTATTTTATATTTAGTCTGAACTATTTCAAAAAGTTTATCAACACTATCTACTTCTTCCGTTAAATACTTCTGATATAGGTCAATAAATTTCATATATAACATTTGAAAATTTTTATATTTAACTTTTTTACCTAATATTGCTCTTTCTAAAGCTTCTTTTGTTTCTTTTTTCATCTATTTTCTCTTAACACAAATTAATCATTCAGTGATTATATCATGAAACTTTTACTTTTTCAAGATGCAATTTATTATTTACAAGTAATCATTTTTTTTCATAATACCATTAAGAGTTTTGAGTGCCTTTTTCTCTAATCTTGAGATATAACTTCTACTAATTCCAAGTTTTGATGCGACTTCCCGTTGTGTTAAAGCAGGAGTATTATTAAGACCATATCTCATCTTAATTATTTCATATTCTCTCTTAGATAAATTATCCTTTAATATCTTATATAATTTCTCACTAATAACAATATCTTCTACGCTTTTGGAAACATCACTTTCCTCCTCGTATGCTAAATCCATAACCGTTATTTTGTTATTCTCCTCATCACTACAGACTATATCATCAATACTGCAGTCGTTCTTGTATTTCTTATTAACTCTAAGTAACATCAAAATCTCATTCTCAATACATTTGACCGCATATGTACTAAATTGAGTCCCAAGACCTTCTTTGTAACTATTAATAGCCTTAATTAATCCTAAACTTCCTACACTAATTAAATCATCTGCTTCTTCAGTTTGGCTATATTTCTTGACAATGTGGGCAACTAACCTTAGATTATGCTGAATAAGGATATCTTTGGCGTGCATATCCCCTTCATGAAATTTCTTTATATACTCTGCCTCTTCCTTTGGAGTCAAGGGCTTAGGAAAACTAGAATTGTTATTTACATAAGCTGAAAAAAACAAAAGTTTTTGCATAAAAGTGGCAATAGTTTCAAATATCATATTTCCCCCTAACTTAGTGCAATAGTAAAACTTCTTTCAAAATACTTACGCACTTACGATATAAAATACTATATGTCGAAAATTGTCACTTCTTGCTTGTACAAAAAAATTTTTAAAAATAAAATTATATAATAAGCAAAAAAAACAAAGACTTTGTATTTACAAAGTCTTTGTTAAAAATTACATTCTATTAATTTTTCTTTTCTTTTATCTTAGTAGCTTTACCAGTCAAGTCTCTTAGGTAGTATAATTTAGCTCTACGAACTTTACCACGTTTAACTACTTCAATTCTATCAATTCTTGGAGAATGAACTGGGAATATCTTCTCAACACCAACACCAAAAGATACTCTTCTTACTGTGAAAGTTTCTCTAACACTAGAATTCTTTCTAGCAATAACAACACCTTCAAACATCTGAATTCTTTCTCTAGTTCCCTCAACAATTTTGTTGTATACTCTAACAGTATCACCAACGTTAAATTCTGGAACTTCTGGTTTTAAATTTTCTCTCTCTAATGCTTCAATTAATGTCATTTGACTTTTCCTCCTAATATTTCTATTACACAACTTATTGTTCATAACATCAGTTTACAATATAAATAACTTATACACCTATCACAGAAAGGCTAAAACTTTCTGCATTTGTTTACCAATTTTAGCGGACCAATCGAAGTCAATATGTACTATATCATAAATGGAAATATATTTCAAGTGTTTTTAACAAATTTATAAAAATTTGTATTTATTTATCCAAAATATATTCTATTTAATACTTTTGGGTTTAATATTAGTTTATGCAAACAATATCTTTTCTAGACATTTTTTGTCAGAATATTTAAATAATTTGCTAAAAAGCGTTCTCTATATAATCTAAATTATCCCCTAAAATATCTACTACGTCAAATCTTACTTTTTGGCTAGAATTACCCGTTTCTAGAAGATATTGCATAGCAGTGTTTTTGATTTTGTGTATTTTATATTCATTTACCGCTTCTCTTCCAAGTCCAAATCTAGCGGTTGTTCTATATTTTACTTCAATAAAAACAATTGTTTTATCTTTGTCTCTTGCAATTATATCTATTTCGCCAATTTTTGTAGAATAGTTTTTCTCAAGAACTTTTAATTTCTTAACTTTTGTTATATAATCCAAAGCTTTATCTTCGTTTATTTTTCCCTTTAAGTAGTTATATTGTTTCACTAATTTTTCCTTACTTAACAAAATTCTTTATAAAAGTATCTCTAT
>CAZVVP010000019.1:0-7759 GCA_964630515.1 uncultured Christensenella sp.
GGCTTTATTTGGAGGTTTTTAATATTTAACTTGTCTGTCATTATATTTATATTAACAGTAATATTTAACTTTCCGTCACAAAATATATATTATTTGACATTATTTAGAATGATATAAAAATTTTAAAATTATTATTAAAAGTAATTAGGCAAAATTAAAATTAAATGTTATAATATAAAAAATCAAAAAAGCGGAGTTAATAAAAAATATGACAATAATCAAAAACAAAGTGAAGGTTAAATTAATAACTAATCACATAAAAAGTACTGGTACTTGCAAAACAAGATTTGCAAAGCAATGTAATGTAGGAATTTATACTTTTAATAAAATCTTAGATGAGACACAAGTTTATCAAATTTCATCACTATACAAGATAGCAAAAGTAATGGATATTAGATTTTGCGATTTGTTTAGATAGAATGTAAAACTTTTTCTTTATCTTAAAAAGCCGATTAAGAAATCATTGTTTCCAAATTTACACATAACAAAAAAAGAAAGCTTGCTTTAAAGTAGATTAAACTTTTATAGGTTTATTCGTTTTATAAATTTAAGCTTTCTTTTTTTATATCAAAAAATACATTCATAATACTCCAGTAATATTAATAAAATTATTGCAGATAAATTTATCTTCTTAAAGTTTCCTTCACGCATACACATGTATACACGCGTGTGCGTGTAAGAAAAAGGGTAGTGATAAAAAAATCACTTATAATTATGAATTTTACAATGCATATATATGCAAATTTATCATAATTTTCCAAAGTATAAATATGCATAGTTTTTTATAACACCTTATTTTTTACTTGATTGTAAATTAATTATGATTTTTTACTATTCCACATTCTAACTTAATTTGTGGATAAATAAATATTTATAAAAAAATCTAGCAGGGGAGTTGCTAGATTTATAATTTTTTTTAAGATATTCTTACAGGAAGTATTAGGTTTGTGAAATCATTATTTTCATTTGGAGTGATTACACAAGGGCTAATTGATGAATTGAAATTTAATTTGATATACTCATCATCTATAACTCTTAAAGCATCACTGAAATATCTTGCATTAAAGGCAATTGATAATTCTTTGCCATTTAAAGAAATTGAGATATTGTCTTTATTTTCACCAATTTCGCTATGACTTGAGATTATAACAACTTTCTCATTTACTTCAAATTTAACTAAGTTGTTTTTGTCTACTCTGCTAAATAACATTGCTTTATCAATTGAAGATTCTAATTGACTCTTGTTTATAATGATATTTGTTTGAAAACTTGTAGGAATAATTTGTTTGTAATTAATAAATTCTCCATCAAGCAGTCTAGTACTAATTTTTGCATTTCCAATTTCTACCATCATGTAGTTCTTTTGGATATTAATCTTAACTGATTCTTCAGTATCGTTAAGTAAGTTTGCAATTTCTTTCAAACTTTTCGCTGGGACAATAAAATTCACATTATTTGTTGAATTGTTGATAACTTTGTTAACAAGTGCTAGTCTAAATCCGTCAAGTGCAATTGCTTTAATTGTGTTTCCCTCAACTTCAATCTTAACACCTTTAAGTATCGGTCTAGTGTCATCTACGCTTACAGCATATACACTCTTATTAATTAATTCTTTCAAACTTTTTTGACCAATTTCAAAACTGTTTTCGAAATCAATCTTCTTTACTTCTGGATATTCTTCTGAGTTGTAACATTGAATCTTTCCAAAACTATCTGCATATCTAATGCTCAAGTTGTTTTGTTCGTCAGATGTTAATTCAATTTTTTCACTAGATAGCTTCTTAATGTATTCTCCAAAGAATTTACCTGGAACAACTACATCTCCTTCAATCTTTACATCTGCTCTAATTTTATTTTCTATTGTTAGCTCCAAATCTGTTGCTGTTAAAGTTAAGTAATCTTCATCAGTACTAATTTTGATTCCCTCTAGTATAGGGTTTACATTCTTATTACTAATAGCTTTACTTACTTTTATAACTGCATCAGAAAGGTCTAATCCATCACATACAATTTTCATACGCGCGTGTTCTCCTATTACAATTATAAATATAAAATTTTTTATTAATAATATTAATTATGGTCTTTGTGGAAATGTGCATAACTTATTTCAACCCCAAGATGTAGTGTTTAAAGTTTTCAATTTTGGAAAATACAACCACTAAATATTGTGTTGAAAAATGTTGATAAGTTAGTGGAATAGTAGGACAAGTTATCCACAAATACACAAAGTTTTATATGGATAACTTTTTTTTCAAAAAACGCCTAAATTTTCCCACATATTATATATTAAGATAATAATATATAATGTATTATAACGGACAAAATTTGAAGGTTTGCCAAAATAATTTTTGGCTTCCTAATTACATGTAATAAAATATAATATTATATATATTTTTTTAAAAAGCTTGGACAAATATTTTTTCAAACTCACTCAATTAAGGAGTGAGGGATATTAAATCAAAGATGGGGTGTATAAGCTATTTACAAATGCGATTAAGCAAAATAAAATCCTAACGACTCCAGCGGGAGTAATATGTAAATTTACGACTTCACGTAAGTGCTCAAATAAATTTACATCCAAATAAAGTAAACTTGAGAGATATAAGCTTTTACGATTTTACGAAGTGCTTAAGTAAATGATTATATCACGAAAGTATTTACTGGCGTGACGCCATACTCTTAATATCTTCGATTTCTACTTTTATTCTGCTATTAGTTTTTATCATTTCAGCGACTTTATCTCTAGCATGAATAACTGTTGTATGGTCTTTACCGCCAAATATTTGGCCAACAGAAATTAAAGGTAGGGCAAGCATGTCTATGATTATGTACATACATATTTGTCTAGGCTCTACAATTTCTTTATTTTTCTTTTTTCCAAGCAAATCTGCTTTAGAAACATTAAAGTACTTACATACACAGTCAATAATACGGTCAGTGGTTAGATTTTGTTTTGTAGAAGTTACATGGTCTTTCAAAGCCTCATATACATCTTCCAAATCTGCTTGTTCCTTCATATGCAAGGTTGCGTACAAGTATACCTTAATAAGTACACCTTCTAACTCTCTTATATTTGTGTCAAAGTTCTCTGCAATATACTTAATTACTTCGTTGCTGACATTGTATTTCTCAATCTCAGTTTTCTTTTGTAGAATTGCCACCCTTGTTTCATAGTCAGGAGTCTGAATGTCTTGCATAAATCCCATACTAAATCGACTAACAAGCCTTGATTGAAGAGTTGGGATTTCTTGAGGAGGTCTGTCTGATACGATAATTATCTGTTTATTGTTTTGTTGCAAATCATTGAAAGTATGGAAGAACTCTTCTTGCGTGCCTGTATGTTTGGCAATGATTTGGATATCATCAACCATCAGCACATCTACATTACGATACTTCTCTCTAAAGTTAGAGTTGTAATGATTTCCGCCGTTTTTCATACTAGCAATATAATCGTTGACAAACTTTTCACAAGTAACATACAAAACATTTAGTTCGGGATTATGTTCTTCCAAATAATTACCTATAGCGTGAAGTAGGTGGGTCTTACCTAAGCCTGTCCCGCCATAAATAAACAAAGGATTAATTTTGCCCGGGTGTTCTGCAACACCAATAGCTGCTGCAAAAACATACTTGTTACTGTTACCGACTACGAAATTGTCAAAGGTGAATTTCTTGTTAAAGTTATTCACTTTTTTTGACTGAGCGATAGTCTTTTCCTGTTCAACTCTAAGTTTTTCGAAATACTCATCTTTTTCGTATGGGTCTAGAACTACAAAATCTTTGATTTCATCGGTTAGACTTTGCAAAGTTGTTTTTATCTGGTCGCCATGTAATGTCAAAACTCTACTTTTAGCATTAGCACTAGTAATAGATAGGTAAAGCACTCCATCAATTAGCT
The DNA here is from genome assembly GCA_964630515.1 of uncultured Christensenella sp. Classification (GTDB taxonomy): domain Bacteria; phylum Bacillota; class Clostridia; order Christensenellales; family UBA1242; genus UBA11490. The sequence goes on from CAZVVP010000019.1 coordinate 3,899, forward strand.
CAATAGGCTCCAAATTTTTTATCCACAAATCATACGAAATTGAAGAGACTTGATTTTTTAGAGAGCCAAGCGCTTCGCTCCAAATGGAATTAATATTCATTAAGTCCCCCTTATATTTTTCGTTTTTTTTGTTAACAATTTTATTATACTGGAATGTTTATGAAATGTCAAGAGAATATAGTAAAAGAAGACCAAAATTTCAAAATTTTTATTTAAATTTTGGCTTAATTTAGGCGTTTTTATAATTTAATTGTTTTCCTTCAGAAACCCTAATTTCTTTATGAGGACAAGTCATGGAAAAAGAGGTGCAAGTAAGAAGTACTTGATAGTCTTTAATTACTTCCATTAATTTGTTTTGTCTTGACATATCTAATTCACTTAATACATCATCAAGAAGCAGGATTGGGGTGTCACCTGTTTCGTTCTTAATAACTTCAAGCTCTGCTAGTTTCAAAGTAAGAGCAACCGTTCGCTGTTGTCCTTGAGACCCAAAGGAGCGAATATCAATTTCGTTGACAATAAGTTTAATATCATCTCTTTGTGGTCCTACATTGGTATATCCCAAAGCTATGTCTTTATCTTTAGACCCTTCAATTGCTTTAAGTAGTTTATTCTCAATAACTTTGATGTCTGTATCTATTATTCCAGAATATTCTAGTCGCAAGTTTTCTTTGCCACTAGTAAGATTTGAATGTATGTCTTTAGCGATAGAAGAAAGAATGTTTACGAATTGAAGCCTTGTATATATTAGCTTTGAGCCAAAACTTGCCAACTGTTCGTCCCAAATATCTAGAGTGTCTTTAATGGTTTTAGCATTGGACGAAGATTTAAGAAGTTTGTTCCTTTGTTCCAAAATTTCATAATACTTGTTTAGATTATAGAAATAATTTTTGTCAAATTGACAAATTGCGATATCAAGAAACTTTCTTCTCTCATTAGGACCACTCTTTACAATATCAAGTTCATCTGGGCTAAAATATACAGTATAAATTTCGCCAAGCAACTGGCTAATCTTCTTTAAGTAATATCCATTAACCTTGATAGACTTGTTTTGACTGTTAGAAAGAAAAATCTCAAGCTTTCTATGGTTTAGATTATTCTTAACATACTCCATAGTGATTTTTGCAAAAGTAGAATTCCATTTGATTAAATCTTTGCCATTATTTGTTCTAGGACTTTTGCCTATGCTAGCAAGATATACACTCTCTAATAAATTGGTCTTACCTTGAGCATTCTTTCCAACTATAACATTTAAGCCTTTGTCAAGATAAATGGTCTCATTATCGTAGTTTCTGAAATTATTAAGTTCTATAGACTTAATATACATTTATCCACCCCCAGTATAATATAGAAACTCTATAATTTGCAAATATATATATTTGCAAAAGTATATAGTTACCGCGAATATAGTATAACAAATTTTTGCCATCAAGCCAACCGATTTTATATAATATAATTAAGAAATTTATTATATAAGTTAATGTATTTAATTTTGACGAATTTATGAAAAAAAGAATCTGCTTTTTTAAAAATTTAAGTCAAAGATCGCCAAAAGTTATCTAAAAATGTTTTTTTTAAATATATTCCAACTAATCATTTAAGGTGAATTTCATATGGTCAAAGCTTTAATGTTCATATTCACTAAAAATATTTTATCAGGCTTGGTTATTGGAGCGTTGCGATGGGCATAAATGCAATTTCAGGCACGAAATGGGGGTAAATAGCCCTGTTTAAGACAAAGTTCGATAAATTGCCCAATTAAAAATAATTAAAGAAATTTAACTATTTAGTTGGATTAAAAATAATTTTGGTGTATAATTGGGTGTAATTGAAGTTAGACTGGAGAAAAGTCTACAGTTAGGAAGATAGGTGGTAACATGAGCGAAACAAACGAACATATTTTGTCAAAGAGTGTTAAATATGATGAGGGGGATATACAAGTACTAAATGGTTTAGACCCTGTAAGAAAGAGACCTGGTATGTATATAGGAAGTACTGACGTAAGAGGGCTTCATCATCTAATTACTGAGATAGTGGATAACTCTATTGATGAGGCTTTGGCTGGATACTGTGATACTATTTTGGTATCTTTGAACAAAGATGGTAGTTGTACAGTTACAGATAACGGAAGAGGTATCCCTTGTGGAATACATAAGACTGAGAAGAAGAGTGCTGTTGAGGTCGTTCTTACTAAACTTCATGCTGGTGGTAAATTTGGAGGCGATGGTTATAAGATTTCAGGAGGTTTGCACGGCGTTGGTCTTTCTTGTGTAAATGCACTTTCTAAGTGGTTGGAAGTCACTGTTCATCAAGCGGGAAAAATACATAGACAAACTTATAGGCGTGGTATTCCTCAAGAAGAGTTGAGAATTATTGGTGATACTGATAGGACTGGTACAACAATTTGTTTCTTACCTGATGATGAGATTTTTGAGACCTGCGAATTTGATTATGCTGAACTAAAATCTAGATTTAGAGAAATAGCCTTCCTAAATAAAGGCTTAAGTCTTTCTATTGTTGATGCAAGAGGAGAAGAAGAAAAGAGGGAAGACTATAGATTTGATGGTGGAATTGTTGAGTTTGTTGATTATCTTAACAAGGATAAAGAGACTTTGCTTCCAAATACAATCTATGTAGATGTGGTTAATCCTACTAATGAAGTAGAAATTGCTTTCCAATTTAATACTGGATATAACGAAATAATCAATTCTTATGCGAATAATATCAACACAGAAGAGGGTGGAACTCACTTAGTAGGTTTTAAGAATGCGATTACTAAGATAATTAACGATTATGGCAAGAATAACAAGATACTTAAAGAGAGTGAAAAACTTTCTGGTGAAGATGTAAGAGAAGGAATCACTGCAATTGTTAGTGTTAAGTTAATGGATCCACAATTTGAAGGGCAAACCAAGACAAAACTTGGAAACTCTGAGATGAGAAAAGTTGTGGAAGATGCTATGGAGGATAAGTTTGGTACTTATCTAGAAGAAAATCCTTCAGTTGCTAAAGAATTAGTGCTTAAATGTATTACTGCAAAGAGAGCTAGAGATGCTGCACGTAATGCAAGAGATTTGACCAGAAGAAAAGGAATACTAGAAAGTACAACTCTTCCTGGTAAATTGGCGGACTGTACCTCTAAGAACAAGGCAGAATGTGAAATTTATCTAGTTGAGGGAGATAGTGCGGGTGGAACTGCAAAACAGGGTAGAGATAGAAAGTTCCAAGCAATACTTCCTCTTAGAGGAAAAATCCTTAATGTTGAGAAAGCAACTTTGCATAAAGTTTTGGAAAGTGGCACTATCAAAGACATGATTACTGCTTTTGGTTGCGGAATAAGTAGTGAGTTTAATGAGGAAAAACTTAGATATGATAAGATAATTATTATGACCGATGCCGATGTTGACGGAAGTCATATTAGAATACTTCTTCTTACATTCTTCTTTAGATTTATGCAACCATTGATTGAGAATGGTCATGTGTATATTGCACAGCCACCTCTATACAAAATTGATTATAATAAGCAGACATATTATTGTTATTCTGATGAAGAAATGAATGCAAAACTAGATGAGTTGGGTAGACCAAAAGTGACTTTGCAAAGATATAAAGGTCTTGGTGAGATGAATGCTGACCAATTGTGGGATACAACCATGAGTCCTGATAATAGAATCCTTCTAAAAGTTACTATGGAAGATGCTGTTGAGGCGGAAGAAGTCTTCGCTAAGCTTATGGGAGAAGATCCGGAGCTTAGGAGACAGTTTATAGAAGAGAATGCGACAATGGTCAAAGACCTCGATATATAGACAAAATTTATCCCTCACTGCGTTCGAAGTCAAAATTTTGTCTATATATCTCAGT
>CAZVVP010000019.1:7859-24387 GCA_964630515.1 uncultured Christensenella sp.
ACAAAATTTATCCCTCACTGCGTTCGAAGTCAAAATTTTGTCTATATATCTCAGTAGGAATAAACGGATTAACAAAATTTATCCCTCACTGACGTTCGAAGTCAAAATTTTGTTATCAACAAGGGCAAAATGTCTTTGTTAATTGATGAGGAAAACTTAAAATTAAATCAAGATAATAAATTTAATTTCAGAAAATTGAATTTAAATTAAAAATAATGAATTTGTTTTACTAAAATATCAATTTAAGATGTTTGGTAAAGTTAAATCAAGTTGTTACGATTTAAAAAAATAATTTGGAGCAAATATGGATAAGAATGAGATTGATCAAATTATAGAAAAGAGCAATTCGCAGAAAGTATTAGAAGTAAAGGTTAAAGATGAGTTGGAGAAATCTTTTATCGCCTATGCTATGGCGGTAAATGTTTCCCGTGCTATTCCTGATGTTAGAGATGGTTTAAAGCCTGTACATAGAAGAATACTTTATACTATGGGTGGGGAGTTAAACTTATTTAACGATAAGCCTTTTAAGAAATGTGCCCGTATTGTCGGAGATGTTATGGGTAAATACCACCCACATGGTGACTCTGCGATTTATGATGCTTTAGTTAGACTTGCTCAAGATTTTACTATTAATGCACCACTAGTTGAGGGACATGGAAACTTTGGTTCTGTCGATGGCGATAGTGCAGCTGCGATGCGTTATACTGAGGCAAGACTTAGTAAGATTTCTAGCGAAATGCTTAATACTATAGACAAAGAAACTGTTGATTTTTATCCTAACTTCGATGATACACTTCAACAACCAGTTGTACTTCCTGCAAGATTCCCTAATTTGCTTGTTAATGGTTCTGATGGTATTGCGGTTGGTATGGCGACAAATATTCCTCCACATAACTTGGGTGAAGTTATTGATGGTGTTGTTGCACTTATTGATAACAAAGATTTGGATATTGAGGAGTTAATGAAGTATATTCCTGCGCCAGATTTCCCTACAAGAGGATACATTCTTGGAATGAAGGGTGTAAAGGAAGCGTATAGAACTGGTAAAGGTACAATGTACATTAGAGCCAGAGCTGAGATTGAGGAATATAACAATGGTGCAAAAACAAGAATTGTTATAACTGAGATTCCATATCAAGTTAACAAAGCTAAATTGATTATCCAGATGGCTGACCTTGTTAAGTCTAAGAGGATTGAGGGTATTTCTGATATTAAGGAAGAGAGTGATAGAGAAGGTATGAGAATTGTTGTGGAGCTAAAAAGAGATGCAAATCCACAAGTTGTTCTTAATATGCTATACAAACATACTCAGCTTCAAGTTAGCTTTGGAATTATCATGCTTGCTTTGGTAAACGGTACTCCAAAGATTTGTAACTTGATGGAAATTGTTAAGAGTTTCTTAGATTTCCAAAAAGAAATTATTATTAGAAGAACTAAGTTTGACTTAGAGAAAGCTGAACAAAAAGCACATATTTTAGAAGGTTTAGTAATTGCTCAAGCTAATATTGATGAAGTTATTAAGCAAATTAAGATTTCTGAAGACAAACAAGATGCGATTGAGAGATTAACTAAGTTATTTGAGTTAACAGAAAGACAAGCACAAGCAATTCTTGATATGAGACTTCAAAAATTAACTGGACTTGAAGTTGAGAAGTTGAAACAAGATTTAGACGAAACTCATGCACTTATTGTTGAATATAAGAGTATTCTTGCAAGCGAAGAAAAAGTTCTTGCAATTATTAGAGAAGATTTGCTTAATATTAAGGACAAATATGGTGTGCCTAGAAAGAGTGAGATTAGTTATGATTTTGGTGGAGATATAGATATTGCTGATTTGATTGAGAAAGAAGATGTAATCATTACTCTTACTCATGGTGGATATATTAAGAGAATGCCTGTTTCAGAGTACAAGAGCCAACACAGAGGTGGAATGGGCGTAAGTAGTCACAAGACTAAGGAAGAAGACTTTGTAGATAATATATTCGTGACTAATACACATGATGACTTGTTCTGTTTTAGTGATAATGGCAAAGTATATACAATTAAGGCTTATGAAGTTCCAGAAGCACAAAAGCAATCTAAAGGTAGAGCGATTGTAAATATCCTTCAGGTCGAAGCGGGGGAAAGAATTACTACTGTTATCCCTGTTAAGGCAGAAGATAGAGAAAATGGAAACCTTCTAATGTGCACCAAGTTTGGTCAGATTAAGAAAACAAAACTTTCTGAATTTGATAGTATCAGAAAGGGTGGCAAGATAGCTATTAGACTAGCAGAAGAAGATAACTTAATTGGTGTATATATCACTCACGATACAGACCAGATAATTCTTGCAAGTCATAATGGTAAATGTATTAGATTTATGGAAAGTGACATAAGAGTTGTTGGTCGTGATGCTGTAGGTGTTAGAGGTATGAAGCTTGCAGAGGGCGATTATCTTGTAGACTGTGTACTTGTTAACGAAGGTGATGATATTATCACTGTTACTGAGAACGGATATGGCAAGAGAAGTAGACAGAACGAATATAAGATACAAGGTAGATATGGCCTTGGAGTTATGGCGGGAGTATTTAATGAGCAGACAGGTGTGCTTGTTAGCTTGAAACAAATTAACGATACTAACGATCTGATACTAATCTGTGACGATGGTCAAGTAATTAGACTTAAAGCTAAAGAAATTAATACAATTGGTAGAAATACTAAGGGTGTTAGACTTATGAGAGTCAAGGATACAACCAAAGTTGTCTCAATTGCAATTGTTCCAGCAGAGGAAGAGGAAGTTGAGATTAGTGGCGAAGCCTCCAATGCTGTTTCTGAGCAAAATGTTTGACGAGAGAATATTACTGTGAATTCTGAAAGTGGGGATATAGCTTAAGAAAGTATCTAAGCCGGAAGTAAAAAAACATAAGTTATAAAGAAAATATAAAGTGGCAAAGTATATTTTTGTCACTTTTTTCTTTTAACTCATAGAAATCAAAAATTTTACTTTGCCCAAAAGTGCTAGTTTTGATTGCTTAAAAACGGACTTTTTGACAATAACTTGAGTATAAAAAAATTGTTTAAAAATTTTGAAAAAATGTTGTTAAAATCGTTAGCATTTTTTGTAATTATTGGGTATAGTAGATATGGTTCGAAATTAGGACGAAGCAAAAATGCATTGAATAATTTTTGTAAAATTTATTTTTTAAAATTTGTCATTTTTTCTTTGACTAATGACTAATGATATGATAGTATGATTACAACAACCACAAGATGTTGTGTTTGGGAAATGTATAATTATACTAGATATTGATTTTTTATAAGGAGCTAAGATAATGATTACAAAGATACGAAAGAGAGATGGTAGATTAGTAGATTACGATATTACCAAGATTGAGAATGCTATTGCTAAAGCTATGATGAGTATTGGCGATGGGGAAATTAAAGACGTTAAGAAGATGGCTAAGATTACTGAGCTATATATAACAGAGAAGTTCCCAGATACAATTCCAAGTGTTGAGGATATCCAAGATATAGTTGAGCAAGTTTTGATGAAGAACGGATATGAAGATGTTGCTAAATCTTATATTCTATATCGTAGAGATCATGAGAAGATTAGAAATATTGGCGACACTTTCCTTGACTATAAGGCTACTGTTGATAAATATTTGAAGTTAAATGACTGGAGAGTTAAAGAGAATTCTACCGTTACTTATTCTATTGGTGGACTTATCCTTTCTAACTCAGGTGCAATTACTGCTAATTACTGGTTAAGCGATGTTTATGACAAAGAAATCGGTCAAGCGCATAAGAATGCTGATATCCATATTCATGACTTATCTATGCTTTCTGGTTATTGTGCAGGTTGGTCTCTAAAACAACTTATTAAAGAAGGACTTGGTGGTGTTGTGGGTAAAATCACAAGTTCTCCAGCAGCTCATTTAAGCACACTTTGTAATCAAATGGTAAATTTCTTAGGCATTATGCAAAATGAATGGGCAGGCGCTCAAGCTTTCTCTTCTTTTGATACTTACCTTGCTCCTTTCGTTAAAGTAGATAACTTAACTTACAAAGAAGTTAAACAATGTTTGCAATCCTTTATTTATGGTGTAAATACTCCATCAAGATGGGGGACTCAAGCACCATTTACTAACATTACTTTAGACTGGACTGTTCCTAATGATTTAGCTGAGTTAAATGCTATTGTTGGCGGTAAAGAACAAGACTTTAAATACAAAGACTGCGTTAAAGAAATGGCTATGGTTAATAAGGCATTTATTGAGATTATGATTGAGGGTGATGCTAACGGCAGAGGCTTCCAATATCCAATCCCAACTTATTCAATCACAAGAGACTTTGACTGGTCAGAAACTGAAAATAACAAATTATTATTTGAAATGACAACTAAGTATGGAACACCTTATTTCTCTAACTATATCAATAGCGACATGGAGCCTAGTGATGTTAGAAGTATGTGTTGCAGACTAAGACTTGATTTGAGAGAGCTTAGAAAGAAATCTGGTGGTTTCTTTGGTTCTGGAGAAAGCACAGGTAGTGTTGGTGTTGTTACTATCAATATGCCTAGAATTGCATATCTTTCTAAAACAGAAGAAGAGTTCTTTGACAGACTTGGAAAGATGATGGATATTTCTGCTAGAAGTCTTAAGATTAAGAGAGAGACTATTACTAAACTTCTAGAGAATGGTCTTTATCCATACACTAAGAGATATTTGGGAACATTTAATAACCATTTCTCAACTATAGGTTTAGTAGGTATGAACGAAGCTTGCTTAAATGCTGTTTGGATCGGCAAAGATTTAACTAATAGAGAAGCAATTGACTTTACTAAGAAGACTCTTAATTTTATGAGAGAAAGACTTTCTGATTATCAAGAGAAGTATGGTGACTTATATAACCTAGAGGCAACTCCAGCTGAGTCAACTTCCTTTAGACTTGCTAAACATGATAGAGACAGATGGCCAGATATTATTACTGCTTCTCAAGATAATAATGTTCCATATTACACTAACTCAAGCCATTTGCCAGTTGGATATACAGAAGATGTATTTACAGCACTTGATATTCAGGACGAATTACAAACTCTATATACTTCTGGAACAGTATTCCATACTTTCTTAGGTCAAAGATTAGAGAACTGGCAAGCAACTATGCAATTAGTTAGAAAGATTGCAGAGAATTACAAATTACCATACTACACAATGAGTCCAACTTATTCTGTTTGTGCAACTCATGGATATTTATCTGGAGAGCAAGAAACTTGTCCACATTGTGGGGCTAAGACTGAGATTTATTCTAGAATTACTGGTTACTACAGACCAGTAGCTAACTGGAATGACGGAAAGAGTCAAGAATATAAGGAAAGAAAAACATACAATATCGCTAATTCTAAGTTAAAACAAAAACAAGAAGAAGTGGCTATGTGTGGAGAGGCTGGTTGTGTATTACCAAAGAAATCTGATAAGAAGTTAGAGGCTACTAAGCCTATGCTATTTACAACTCCAACTTGTCCTAACTGCAAGATGGCAAAAGTTCTACTTGGAAATGCTAATATAGACTATGATTTGATTGATGCGACTAAGGAGAAAGAACTTTGTCAAGAGATGGGTATTAAGAATGCTCCAACTCTAGTTATCCCAAGTGGAGATATGCAAACAGTATTTGACAACGTATCAGAGATTAAGAAATATATTGAAGGATTAAAGAAATAATTGAATATGTTTGATGTAGCAATTATTGGCAGTGGGGTAGCGGGTATGACTGCTGCCCTTTATGCTTTAAGAAGTAATAAAGAAGTATTAGTTATTGAGAAAGAGAATTATGGTGGACAGATTGCAAAATCTCCTAAAGTAGAGAACTACCCTACTCAGAAGAGTATTTCTGGTAGTGAGTTGTCTGACAAAATATTTGACCAAATAATAGACTTAGGCGTGAAGTTTGAATTAGAAGATGTTGAGAAAGTGGAAAAACATAATGATATATTTAAGATTACCACTAATTATAATGTCTTTGAAGCAAAGTCAGTAATTATTGCAACAGGGGTTGCTTCTAGGAAGTTAAATCTTGATAACGAAGAGAAACTTATAGGCAATGGTGTATATTATTGTGCTATCTGTGATGGACCTTTCTTTGCTGGAGATGAAGTAACTTTGGTTGGTGATGGCAATAGCGCTATGCAGTATGCATTAATGCTTGCTGGATATTGTAAGAAAGTGACAATGGTTACAATGTTTGATAAGTTCTTTGGCGAAATGGCGTTAGAGAAACTTATTAGAAATAATGATAAGATTGAGATTATTCCTAATGCAGTAGCCAGTAATTTAATTGGCAATGAGAAGTTAGAAAAAGTGGAATTTACTAGAAGTGACGGAAGCAAGTTCCAACTTGATACTAAGGCATTATTTGTAGCTATTGGTCAAATTCCAAACAATGAGAAGTTCGCTAATATTGTGGAGCTAGATAAGGCTGGATATATAGTATCTAATGAAAATTGCAAAACAAACACTTTAGGAGTATTTGTAGCAGGCGATTGTAGAGTAAAGAATATTAGACAAGTAGCAACTGCAATTGGCGACGGTGCTGTGGCAGGAACTGAGGCTGTCAATTATCTTAATACACTAAGTGTGTAATAATTTTGCAAAAATAAAAAATTAAAGTAGGAAAAGTATGAGAATACTTGGTTTGGAGAAATTATCATTAGTAGACTTTGAGGGTTACACTTCAGCAGTGGTTTTTACTGGCGGGTGTAATTTCTTTTGTCCATTTTGCCATAACTCTGGACTTGTTAAGAACGAAATAAGTGAGATTAGTGAGAGTGAAGTTCTAAACTATTTAACCAAGAGATTTAGATTACTTGACGCGGTTTGTATAAGTGGCGGTGAGCCAACACTACAAGAAGATTTGCCACTTTTTATCAAGAGGGTTAAAGAGATTGGATATAGAGTCAAGCTTGACACTAACGGCACTAATCCAAAAATGTTAAAAGAGTTGATAGAAAGTAATCTAATTGATTATGTTGCTATGGATATAAAGAACTGTTTTGATAAATATACCAGAACTGCTGGTGTTAAATCTTGCGATATGGACAATATTAAGCAAAGTATAGATATTCTTAAGCAGGGAAATATTGACTACGAATTTAGAACAACTTTGGTAGCGGAATTGCACGACTTATCTTCAATTGAGATGATGAAAGAAGAGTTAAGGGGTTCAAAGAGGCTATATCTACAAAGATTTGTAGATAACGACAATTGTATTTCTCATGGTCTAACTGCTGTTGACAAAAGCCTTGCTGAAAGTTACAGAGATATCCTTAAAGAAAGTATTAGCGAAGTAAAGCTTAGAGGCTATGTATAAAGTATTTAAGAGTAAGTTTAAGTGATTTACTCTTTTTTAACTTAAATTTTGGTTGTGGGTTCAGTAATACTTGACAAAAATATTTTTGTAGGGATAATATATATTAAATAAATTGTTTGAAAAAGGATAGCCAAGCTTATGAAAAGATATTTGACAGGCATTAAACCAACTGGAAGAGCACATTTAGGCAACTATTTTGGTGCAATCAGACCAGCAATTGAGTTTAGTAACAAAGAAGATAATGAGAGTTTTTATTTTATTGCGGATTATCATGCATTAACTACTCTAGGAAATAGAGAGGATATGATTGAGTATACATATGATATTGCCTGCACTTGGCTTGCTTGCGGGCTTAATCCAGACAAAGTTGTATTCTACAAGCAATCAGATATCCCAGAGGTTTTTGAGCTTAACTGGATACTTTGCAATGTTACGCCAAAAGGTTTGATGAATAGGGCTCATGCATATAAAGCTTGTGTGGAAAGAAATCAGGCAGAGGGCAACGATATAGACGACGGTGTTAATATGGGATTATATAACTACCCAATATTAATGTCAGCAGATATTTTGATTGTTGATTCAGATTTTGTCCCAGTGGGACTGGATCAAAAACAACATATTGAGATTTGTAGAGATATAACAAAATATTTTAATAACAAATATGGCAAGATACTAGTTGAGCCAGAGGAATATATAGACAAAGATTTTGCTGTACTAGAAGGTCTTGACGGCAGAAAAATGAGCAAAAGTTATAACAACACAATTATGCTATTTTGTGATGAGAAGACTTTGCAAAAGACAATTAATAGGATTGTGACAGATAGTTCTCTTCCGACTGACCCAAAACCTCTTGACTGTACAGTTAATAAGTTATATAAGCTTTTTGCAACTAAAGAGGAGCAGAAAGAAATGGATTTAAGACTTGCTACGGGTATTGGCTGGGGAGATGCCAAGAAAGAATTATTCAGAGTAATGAATCGTTATTTAACTCCAATGAGAGAGAAATATAACTACTATATGTCTCATAGGGAAGAAGTGGATAAGATCTTGGAAGCTGGTGCGGAGAAAGTTAGAAAAATCGCGAAAGATACTCTTAAAAGAGTAAGAAAAGCGATAGGAGTGTAGAAAGTACTAACATAAACTGCAATTTAATCAAATTGTAGTTTTTTTATAGAGCTATAGATATATGATATAAAATATTTGTTAATAGTTAATATACAATATACCTTAGAAAAAACACTTGACAAAAGAATAATTATACCTTACAATACGGGGTATAAAGACGATTGATGAAAGACACGATCTAGATTATGCGGTGCCAAGATAACTTTATAAATTTATAAGGTTATTAGAGAGTTGTTGGTTGGTGTAAAACAACAGGACGATATGATAGATTATCCCTTTCAGAGTTGCTTACCTAACGCAAATTTTGTTATTAAGTAATGCCGGGACTTCCCGTTACAGAAGTAGGGAGTGATAGCTCTTAAGCATTAACAAGTGGTATAGTTTCCTTAGCGAAATCTTGTTTTTGCTGGGGGATTTTTTTGTTTTTTGGTGGCTTTTAATCTTATTTAGCAATATATTTCTTGGTTATACTTAAAACATATGTAGATAAGAAAAAAACATAAGGAAACGAAATATATAAAGATATAGATTTGTATATCAATCCCAAAAGAAATAAATTTTTACAAAAAAAGGAGAGAAAGATGTACAAGAAAGTTACAGAACTAAATCTTCCAAGAACAGAGAAAGAAGTTTTGAAGTTTTGGAGAGAAAATGATGTAAAAAATAAGTGCTTAAAGCACAACAATGATAAGCCAGTATTTTCATTTTATGAGGGTCCACCAACTGCTAATGGTATGCCACACGCAGGCCATGTGCTTACAAGAGCCTTGAAAGATGTTTTTAACAGATACAAGCTTATGCAAGGTTATTGTGTTCCTAGAAAAGGTGGTTGGGATACACATGGGCTTCCTGTTGAGATTTCGGTAGAGAAAGAGATTGGAATTTCTGGAAAACAACAAATAGAAGAGTATGGTGTAGACAAATTCGTTGAATCTTGTAAGAAAGATGTTTGGAAATATGTTGACTTATGGAAAGATTTTAGCGAAAGAGTTGGTTACTTCGTTAACATGGACGATGATTGCTATGTTACCTATCATGATGACTATATTGAGTCTGTTTGGTGGAGTCTTAAAGAATTAGACAAGAAAGGACTTCTATACAAGGGCTATAAAGTTCTTCCAAGTTGTCCAAGTTGCGGAACAGCTCTTTCTAGTCATGAGGTTGCTCAAGGTTACAAAGAAAGAAACGATTTGACTGCTGTTGCTAAGTTTAAATCAGTTAGCCAAGAAAACACATATTTTCTAGCATGGACAACTACTCCATGGACACTTCCATCTAACATTGCACTATGTGTTAATCCAAAGGAGAAGTATGTTAAATTAGCCTATAATTGCGAAAACTATATTATGGCAGAAGCGCTAGTTTCTAAGTATTTCAAAGAGGATTATGAGATAGTAGCTGAATATATTGGTAAAGACTTAGAAAGAGAGAAATATGAGCCATTATTCGATTTTGCAAGCGAAGATGTTAAGGCAAAAGGTTACTTTGTTACTTGTGCTGACTACGTAACACTTACTGATGGTACTGGAATTGTTCATATTGCCCCTGCCTATGGTGCTGATGATAATGCTGTTGGTATGGAATATAACTTACCGTTTATTCAACTAGCAGGTAGTGATGGTTTATTTAAAGAAGGTAGTGGAAAGTATACTGGAAGAAATGTTTTTGAAGTAAACGAAGAGATTGCTTTTGATTTGAAAGAAGCTGGCAAAATCTTTAAGTTAGAGAAACATAAACACGAATATCCTCATTGTTGGAGATGTAAATCACCACTTATCTACTTTGCAAGAGATGGTTGGTTTGTAAGAACAACTGCTATTAAAGATAAGTTAATTGAGAATAATAAGCAAATCAACTGGTTACCTGAGACAATTAAGACTGGTCGTATGGGTAATTGGCTTGAGAATGTTATCGACTGGTGTTTATCTAGAGATAGATATTGGGGAACACCTCTTCCTGTTTGGACTTGTGATTGTGGTCATTATCATGTAATTGGCTCTAAAGAAGAGTTGAGAAATTTAGGCAAGTTAGACAAAGATGTAGAGTTGCATAAGCCATATGTTGATGAAATCACTATTACTTGTGAGCATTGTGGCAAAGAAATGAGAAGGGTTAATGATGTAATTGACTGCTGGTATGATAGCGGTAGTATGCCATTTGCACAATTTCATTATCCATTTGAGAATAAAGAAGAGTTTGAGAGAAGATTCCCAGCTGACTTTATCTCTGAGGGTGTAGACCAATGTCGTGGTTGGTTCTATACACAGATGGTTCTAGGCACTGCCTTGTTTGGTAAAGCACCTTTCAAAAACTGTATTGCTAATGGCATGGTAGTAGATGATAACGGAGCTAAGCTTTCTAAGAGTTTGGGTAACTATAGACCACCACTTGAGATAATTGAGGAAGTTGGTGCTGATGCTGTAAGATGGAGTTTCTATTCTACAACTCAGCCGTGGAATAATCAGCCAATGAGTGTTAAGAGTGCTGGAGAGACTATTAAGAATTTCTTTGGAACTCTATGGAATACCTATGCTTTCTATGTGCTTTATGCAGATATAGACAACTTTGACCCAAGTAAATTCGACTTAAAAGATTGCAAACTTAGCATTATGGATAAATGGGTATTGTCTGAGTACAATATGTTAGTGGAAAACGTAACAAGAGAGTTGGAAAACTTCCATTGTACAGAAGCTTCTAGATATATTCAGTTATTTGTAGATAATCTATCTAATTGGTATATCAGAAGATGTAGAAAGAGATATTGGGGCGGTGGCTTTACTGAAGATAAAAAGTCTGCATATATGACTCTATACACTGTACTTGATGGATTGACTAGACTATGTGCGCCATTTGTACCTTTTGTTACAGAAGAGATTTATCAGAACATTACTAGACCTTTCTTTAAAGATGCACCAGTTAGTGTACACTTAACAGAGTTGCCAAAGACAAATGTAGATATGATTGATGCTAAACTTCTAACAGATATGGAATTGACATACAAGTTTACAGAGCTTGGTCGTAGTGCGAGAAATTTATCTAATATTAAGATTAGACAACCATTATCCAAGTTGTATGTTACAGATGGAAATGGCAAAATTAATCTTTCTGAAGAGTTGCTTAATCAAATCAAAGATGAGTTAAATATTAAGGAAATTGTTGAGAATGAGAATCTTGACCAATTCGTTAATTATTCGCTAAAACCAAATCTTAGAACTATGGGTCCTAAATATGGCAAATTAATTAACGCAATAAGAGAATATTTAGCCAATGCAGATGCTAAGGCAATAATTAATGCAACCAAAGATGGTGGCGAATATGTGGCAGAGGTTGAGGGTAATGAGGTTAAGTTTACAGCAGAGGATATTATCTCAGCAGTCGCTCACAAAGAAGGTTTTGCTTCTGCAAGCGAATGCTCACTTGCAATAATTCTAGATACTCATATAAGTGATGAGTTATTGGTTGAAGGAATTGCTAGAGAGTTTGTATCCAAAGTTCAAACTATGAGAAAGAACACCGACCTAGAAGTAACAGATAGAATAGTCATAGAAATTAGTGGAGACAAAGAATTAGAAGATATTATCCTTTCTCAGAAAGATAGCATTATGCAAGATATCTTGACAACAGAGATTAAAGTTGCAGATATAACATCTGATGATATCTTTGAATACGACAACAAGACTCTTAGTATTAGAATTTATAAAGCATAAATATTTAACAAAACATAAGAAATTTTTGTCAAAAAGTGCACACCAATTGACAATATTTATAAAAGATAAGTAGCAAGGTTAATCTTTGCTACTTAGATATGCACCATTAGCTCAACTGTATAGAGCACAGGTCTTCGGAACCTGGTGTTGGGGGTTAGAGTCCCTCATGGTGCACCAATTCACAAAAACTAGGATAATAATATTATTCTAGTTTTTTTAGTGTGAAAATTATAAAACATATGTTATAATTTTTTTAAAGATGAATAGATAGAGGAGAGAATAAAATGCAAAACAAAGTTAAAGATTTTAATGAGAATAAGCAAGTTCATACAAAGCCAATGCCAGTATATGCAAGACTTCTAGATATTCAGAGCGAAATTGGAGAGTTGGCAAAAGAATATTTGGAAGGCTCTAAGTATGGAACTAGTGATTTTCTAAAAAATGAAGATTTTGAAATGGAGTTTGGAGATGTTTTATATTCTTTATTATCTCTTGCTAATGAAGTAAA
The DNA here is from genome assembly GCA_964630515.1 of uncultured Christensenella sp. Taxonomy (GTDB): domain Bacteria; phylum Bacillota; class Clostridia; order Christensenellales; family UBA1242; genus UBA11490. The sequence goes on from CAZVVP010000019.1 coordinate 20,550, forward strand.
TATTGATGCAAACAAAGCTTTAGACAAAATTATTAAGAAATACCAAGATAGAATTGACAAAAAAAATTCTATGGGAAGTGGAAGGTAAAAAATATTTTTTGGAGCTTGTGGTATAACATAACTTATGTAAAGTTTAATTTATTTTGTTATAATATTTTTGAAATCAAGGAGGAATTTATGAGAGAAACTGAAATTACTGTAGAAGTATTAGAGTCTGTTGATACAGTAAAACAATTAATAAAAAGTAAGGGCTTTGATATTGTTGAAGAGTATGATTTAAATGATTATTATTTTTCTAAGTATCCGCTTGAAGAATTAAAAAAATTTAGTTATGCTGATTTGATCAAAAATTCATTCATTGTTAGAGATGTTGTTGATGATAATCCAAAGGTCTTGCTTACTTACAAAGATAAAGTTATTGATGAGAATAATGTTGTGCTATCTGAAGAAAAGATTGTGAGTAGGTTAGGTATATTAGATAATTCCTTAAAAGTTTTTGAAAAAGCTGGATTGACAAGGTGGAGTAGTCTTAAGCAAAGGATAATTGTATTCAAAAATACAGAAATGTGTTTTGCTTTGCAAAATGTTAAAGACTGTGGGCTTTTTATAGAATATGAGGAAGATGATAATATGAAAGATTTGCTTGAGGAAGAGAAAATTGATTTGATGAGAAACAATGTAAAAAAGTTAGGACTTAAATTGGGAGAAGATTATTCTTGCAAGAAAGTATATATTAAATTTTTAAGAGATAATAAATTAGAAGGATAGAGGGGAAATTATGAAAATTAATTTGTGGGAAAAGTACTTGAAAGAAAAAAGGATTGAAGTGGAGAATTTCTGCAAAGGGTATAAGGATTTCCTTAGCAGTTGCAAGACAGAGAGGGAATGTATAGTTTATGCGGTTAAAGAAGCGGAGGCAAAAGGTTTTAAATCTTTATCTGAAATTATTAATGCTGGCAAGAAATTGAAGGCTGGAGATAAAGTCTATGCAATTAATATGGATAAAGCAATGGTGCTATTTGTTGTGGGTGAAGAGCCAATTGAGAAAGGTATCAATATTGTAGGAGCTCATATCGATTCGCCAAGATTAGACCTTAAAGCAAAGCCTATATATGAGAGTCAAGGATTCGCATTGCTAGACACTCATTACTATGGAGGAATTAAGAAATATCAATGGACAACAATACCTCTTGCTATGCATGGAGTAGTTGTTAGAAAAGATGGCACTAAAGAAAATATTGTTATAGGTGAAGATGATGGTCCAGCTTTGATAATAACTGATTTGCTTCCTCATCTAGAGAAAGATAAGAAAGAAATAACAGGTGAAGAGCTGGATATTTTGGCTGGTAATATTGCAGATGAAACTCAAGACAAAAATAAATTTAAGTCGTTTGTATTAAATATTTTGAAAGAAAAAAATATTAAAGAAGATGATTTTTTCTCTGCAGAAATTGAAATAGTACCATCAGGAAAGGCAAGAGATTGTGGTCTAGATTCTAGTATGATAATGGGCTATGGACACGACGATAGGGTTTGTGCATATACAAGTCTTAAGGCAATTTTGCAAGTGGAAAAGCCCAAATTTAGTACAATGTGTTTACTTGTGGACAAAGAAGAGATTGGCAGTGTTGGTGCTACTGGAATGCATAGTAAGTATTTTGAGAATGCAATTGCTGAAATTATGAATTTGTGCGGACAATATAGCGAACTTGGCTTGCGAAGGGCATTAAATAATTCCAATATGCTTTCTAGTGATGTTACTGGGGCTGTTGATCCAACTCATGTTTCTGCGTATAATGTGGAGACCGATGCACATTTTGCTAAAGGTATAAGTTTTAATAAATTCACTGGTGCTAGAGGAAAGTCTGGAGCTAATGATGCTAATCCAGAATTTATTGCGAAATTAAGGGCTTTGCTTGATAAAGAAGACGTTTGCTATCAGGCGACAGAAATGGGAAAGGTTGATCAAGGCGGTGGTGGAACGATTGCGTATATTATGGCCAAATATGGCATGAATGTTATAGATGCTGGAGTTCCAGTTCTCAATATGCACGCTCCATGGGAAGTCGTAAGCAAAGTCGATGTTTATGAGACTTATCGTTGCTATAAGGCGTTTTTCAAGTTAGAAATTTAATTTATTTAAGGTAAAAGAAGTGGATAAAGAATTAGATATAAAGATTAATTGCCATAGTTCAATTTGTATTAATAAAGAAATCTATATTGACCCATATAATATTGAAGAGTTTGAAAGAACCGCCAAAGTTATATTTATTACTCATTCTCATTATGACCATTTTGACCCCAAATCGATAAAGTTAATTGCAGATGAAAATACAATATTTGTGTCAATAAATGAAGTAATTGAGAAATTAGTTGAGTTAGGCTACAAGAAAGAAAACTTAATTGAAATTACGCCTAATAGTAGTGGAAAGGCTGGAGAGGTTAAATTTGAGACTTTTCCTTCGTATAATATAAGTAAGAAGTTTCACCCAAAAGAAAATGGCAATGTTGGATATCATATATTTGTCGATGATACAAAATACACAATTGTTGGCGATAGTGATGTGACTGAGGAGTTAAAAAGTATAAAGACTGACATACTATTTCTTCCAATAGGGTCAACCTATACAATGAATGCAGTAGAGGCTGTAATGTTAGCTAATATTATTAAACCAAAAATTGTAATTCCAGTGCACTATAATTTAATTGTGGGCAGTAAGGAAGATGAAAAAACTTTCTTAAATACTTTAGACAAAAATATTAATTATGAAATATTGTTGTAATAATTTGTAAAGAAAAAAACTCTACACAAGAATATTATTCTATTATCAAAAAGATTTAATTAATATTCTTTACATAGAGTTTTTTTGTTACATATTAGATATTTCGTTAATTCTGTTACAAAGAAGAGTAGCGATTTCTTTATCTGACTTGCCGTCTTTGATTAATTCTGAGTATTTAACTTGCTTGTCAATGATATATGTTCTATCACTCTTTCTTAAATATGCTAAATAGATTGGGACATCAATTCCGTTCATATAACATAACTTCGCAAGGACCATAAAGCCTGCGTAAAAGCCTTCTAGAGTGTCGTGATAGCCTGTGGTTGAGTCTTCTGGGAAAAGAATAATACTTTCTTTGTTTTTAATTGTTTTTAAACTTTCTTGAAGTGTATGTCTAAATCTATGGTCTTTGTAAGTAGAAATTAGTCGTAATCCTCTATAAAAAACCCAAGACACAGGAGATGCTAATATACAAAAAAGTCTTGCTGCGGTTAAATTCCAGTGCTTTTTTTCATGGTAATATGTTTTTGTCATGTATCTGTATACAGATGCAAGATTACCATTCATCTCATATGCGCCCCAAAATCTGAAAGGTGTATTAAGGTATAATTCACAAGAAAGAGGAGCTGTTGTACCTAAGTGGTTACTAAGAATGATAGAACCCTCTTCAATTTCTTCGCCTAAGAATTTAAAAGTAGGTTTTTTGATAAATAATTTCATAAAATTAGTTAAGCCTCTAAACCATAAAGACCTATTTTTCTTTTTCTTGTTTGTTTTACTCATATTATCTCCAAAAATATTCATTCAGTTAATTAATATATTATATCTTATAAATAGTAAATAAAAAGTAAACTTATGACAATATTATCAAAAATTCGTAACAAAAACAAATATTATGTCTTAAATAAAATTTCTTAAATTTGCAACAATTATAATAAATTTTTGAATATTATTTAATTTTATCTTTCTAATATGCTACAATATATTGTATGAAAAAATCAGACAATCTTTGGTGGGTTAAAAAAATAATAGATGCAATTCTTTATACTATACTT
>CAZVVP010000020.1:0-4734 GCA_964630515.1 uncultured Christensenella sp.
TAATTGATTTAAAATGTTTTTCCATTTTTCATTCTACCTATATATTTAGGTAAACGAAGAGAAGAGCGCCTATTTTTCTCTTCGTTTTTTTGTTTTAAATTTCCAATATTAGAAATATTATTTGCTATAATTTATTTATGTGTTATAATAGATATATAAGTAATTAAAGGACAAATTTGTATATGAAAGATTATCACAATTCCAAAGTTTATTCAGTTATAAAAGATATCTGGTCAATATTATTGACATTGTCAGTTTTTGTTTATCTTTATATAGGTTTTGTCAAAGGAATTTGGCACCCTACATGGTTAATTTTTGTAGGTGTAATTTTGATTTCGATTGTTATGTATTTAGTTTGTTTATCTATATTTAAGAAACACAATAAAGGTAAAGAGTGTATATCAACACCTTTTGATAATTTATTTGAGGCAACCATTGCATATTCTAAATGCGTAAAGATATCTGGCTGGCTATTTATAGCAAGTGTATTGTCTTATATAATCATTTCGTCATTTACTGGCCTATGGCATCCACTATGGTTAATATTTATTGGAATGGCGGTTGTAGAGCAGATAGTTGCACTATCTTTTAAATTAATATTTAAAGTTAATAAAGATAATTAGTTAAGAAAATACCAGTTTACTACAAATTGTGGTTAACTGGTATTTTTTGATACAATATATAGCATAATTTTGCTTATTTACTTTGCAAATATTGTCGAATTTTGTATAATACAAACATGATGAGACTAATAAATTTCAAAAGAGTGCTAATAGTTCTATTGATATTTTTGCTTGCACTAGCTTTTGTGGGTTGTGATGGTGACAAAAATAATCCATCTGCAACCTTAAGTGCTGGTAAAGATAATATAGAGATGTACGTGGGTGATGAATTAGATTTAGATACTCTTTATACTACAAATATAGATAAAGATGATTTAAGTTTTGATATAACTAATAGCAGTGTAATTGATATAATAGACGGAGAACTTGTTGCTAAGAGTTTAGGCAAAGTATTTTTGATTATATCTTATGTTAGCGATACAAGTTTGAATATAGAAATAGAAATTAATGTCAAAGAAAGCCCTATATATGCTGAAAGCATTGAGAGTGTAGAAAGCTTGGCGTTATATATAAACGAAAGTGTTGATGTGTCTACTCTTTACTCTGTTTTGCCTGTAGGTTTCGCTGTAGAATATGATATAGCTGATAAGTCTATAATTTCTATAGATGAAAATTTGATATTTGCAAAAGCTAAGGGCTCTACAATTTTGACAATTAGTGCCATATCTTCAGATACTGCTAAGATTTCTACAGCTATATTGATAGAAGTTAAAGATAAAAATATACTAGATGTTGCACTCCTTGACAAAGAAGGAAATGTTCCTAATATTATTGTTGATAAGATGGAGTATATTGTTAAGATAAAAACTTTTGAAGACTTTAAAATAGATAACATAAAATTCTCAGACAATATAGAAGTAATATGCAGTGAGATTATAGACAATTATGCGATTGTTACTGTAAAATTATTAAACTTGGGCGACTATAATATTTCTTATGATATGAGAGGTTTTGATTCTACTACAATTGATAATAATTTTGTTCATAGAAGTTTAGATGATTATTCTGTAACTGTTAATGGCAATAATCTCTTGATGGAGGGTAATAAATATAAATTTTTGCTTGGTGAAGAGGGTGCGACTAATCCTTTTTGTAAAAGTGCAAAGATTGTTGTTAGATATAAAGATAAGATAATAACTGATTACGAAATAGAAATATTTTCTGGAGAAGATTCAATAAGTTTATCAAATGGCGTAGTTGCACCAGTTGCAGAAGGTGAAGCTAGTGTCAAAGTAGTTGTAGATGGCGTTACAAAAATTATAAATTTTGTTGTAGAGAAATCATATATTAATGATTTTACTCTGGAATTTGCTGACAAAATATATGTAAGCGAAACTACTGCTATAGAATTTGATATTATTAAAGATAAAGAGTATAACTTCTTTCCAGCTGATCCAGTAGTCGAATTAGAGACGGAAAATGCCATAGTTGATGGTTTGAGTATAGATGTCAGTAAAGTTGTAGAGAAATTTGTTAAGGGTTATGTGGTTATTGGAGAGATTAGAAAAGAGTTTGAAATTGAACTTGCTTCTTATGATATAGACAGTGTTGTTATAAAATACAATGATGAGCTATGTACAGAATTAGTTATTGATAGATTAGGATATTTAGTATTAGAATTTTCTTTTATGAAAGATAGTGAAAGAATCACAATACAGGGAGACTTGCCACTATATGTTTCAGCGGAAGATGCTGAGGTTATTAAAAGTTTTGATATCGAAGTTTATAGATGGATATATGTATATATCCAAGATGTGGGAAAAACACATTTAATAGTAACAGATAAGTTTGGAAACGAAATTTGTAAATTATTAATTAGTGTTGAAAATAGTATTTAAATAAATAAATTTATGTTAAAATAATTAAAATTACTTGGGGGAAAAGTATGGCGAAAGGTGTAGTTAACCTGATTTCAGGTAGTAGTGGTGTTGGCAAAAATACAGTTATCAGCAAGCTTATGGAAGAAAATGATAACTTGGTTCTGCTTAGGTCTTGTACAAGTAGGAAGTTAAGAGTAGATGACAAAATTCAAGCCGATGGCAGACATGCATATGATTTCTTGACAAAAGAAGAATTTGAAGAAAAAATCGCTAATGACGAAATGCTAGAGTATGATATCTTTAGCGGTAATTATTATGGTGTTTCTAAAAGTAGTGTTGAGGAAGCGTTAAAGACTGGCAAAAACGCAATTAAAGATATTACTGTTAAGGGTGTCATTAACTGCAAAGATAAATTGCCTAAGAATGTAAGAATTATCTCTGTATTCTTAACTTTACAGAAGTCTAAATTAAAGAAAAGATTAGTTTTGCGTGAAACTAAGGATATAAAGGCAAGAATGAAACATTATGCTTATGAGCAAAAAAGTATTTCTCTATATGATTTCTGTATTATCAACGATAACCTTAATTTGACAATGGCTAAGATGAGGGCGGTACTTAATCTAGCAAAAGAATATAAGATATACTGTGGAGAAAATCTTAAGAAAGTAAACTTAAAGAAAGTTGAGAAGTTTGCTTTAAAGCTAAAATTAAATAAGAAGATAAAACCGATAGAAGTTGCCGAAAATGATGGAAAAATATATATAGTTAAGGGGATATATAAGTATTTAGCAAGTATCAGGACGGGAGTTGGAATCACTAAACTTTTTGTAGATAATGCAAAGATTGTAGATGCTGACCAGACATATTGGGGTGAACTCATTGCTATGCAAAAGAAGTAATTTGACTTGAAAATTACAAATCTTGCAAGATGAAAGTCTAAGGCTACAAAAGTTGTTAAAAAATTACTGATACAAAATAGATTTGAAAAATTTAATTTTTGGTATATCATAAAAGTAATAATTTTGCAGAAAATATATTTTAATAAGGCGCGGGAAAAATGTTTAAATCAGTTAATTATAAACTAATATTATCTTTAATACTACTGGCAAGCCTAATTTTAGGCGTGTCAATAGTGTTTTTCACCAAAGACAATACTGTTCTTACAGAAGAGACTGGTAGTGAAACCGTAGAAGAAACCACATCAACAGGTGGTGGAACTGCAAGCTTAGACCCGCCAAAACTAAACTTCTATTATAACCCATATCCGATTGAGGCGAATTTGCCAACAAAGTTTTATGTGTACGATGATGATGGTTATGATGGAAATCCTTGTTATTATGTAGATGCTAATAAAAGTTGGACAAAAACAGAATTGCAAACAATAGTTAACGATGACGGTGGAATTCTTCGTATTGCTGATACCTATGATAATCCTGATAGTGAAGAAGAAGGTTTAGCTCCGGTAACATATACTGTAGGCAATCTATTTGATTGGAGTTCATCATATGGTAATGTTATAACAGAGTTGTATTTTGGAAGTAATATTACTTATATTGGTGATTATTTTGCGGGTCCTGCCACTTCGTCAAGCAGCGTTGGTCTAAGAAGTGTAGGGCTAGAAAAAGTATATATAAGTGATAGTGTTGTAGAGATAGGTCAATATGCTTTTAAATATGCAGGATTAAAAGAAGTGTATTTAGGGACAAATGTTACAACTATTGATAAACAAGCTTTCCGTTATTGTAAGAATGTAGAGAGGTTTACATATAACGCAATCAATTGTACTACTACATTTGAGGAAGGATCTAATCTTATATTTTGTTCGTTTGGAATAGATTCTCCTGATGGCATAGATCTAATTATAGGCGATAGTGTTGAGATTATACCAGATAACTTATTTTATTCGTGTGATAATCATGGACCAAAAATTAGAAAAGTAACTATTGGTAAAAATGTGCAAAGTATTGGTAAACATGCTTTTAGATATTTAGTCGCATTGGAAGAGATAGTATATAATGCAGAAGATTGTGAAGATTCAACCGAAGGAACATATCCTTTTTATGATAATGGGAGTTCTTCTGCACCAATCTCTGTTACTATTGGCTCTAATGTAGAAAGAATTCCGAATTATTTGTTTGCTTCTAGTAGTGGTAATATATATATTGATTCTGTTGAATTCAAAGGTGATAAGTGTACAGAGATTGGAGATAACGCTTTCGAGGGTTGTACTTCATTGACAACTATAAGTATACCTACCAGTGTAACAAGAATAGGCAATTATACTTTCTATG
>CAZVVP010000020.1:4834-23535 GCA_964630515.1 uncultured Christensenella sp.
GTTGTTCTGGATTAACAACTATAAATATACCTACCAGTGTAACAGGAATAGGTGAGTCTGCTTTTTATGGTTGTACTTCATTGACAACTATAAGTATACCTACCAGTGTAACAGGAATAGGCAATTATACTTTCCATGGTTGTTCTGGATTAACAACTATAAATATACCTACCAGTGTAACAGGAATAGGTGATTATGCTTTTTATGGTTGCAAATCATTGACGACTATTAATATTCCAGATAGTGTAAAAACAATTGGAGAACAAGCTTTCTATAATTGTACTAAGGTCGGTGAGTTAACTATAGGAAAAGCAGTTACAAGTATTGGAACAAACGCTTTCTATTGTTTGGGTGATGTAGCTGATGGGGAAGTAACAATCAATTATAAGGCAGTTAGATGTCAAGATCCAACTTCTGCAAATTACCCATTTAAGTACGCTGGCGATTCGGTTAATAAAATCTCAGTATATATTGACAAACTTGTAGAAAGGATACCGGCATACTTATTTGGTGCATCTTCTTCTAGTTATGATCCTTATATTGTATATGTAAAATTTGAAGAAGGTTCTCAGTGTAATTATATTGGTCAGAGAGCTTTCTACTATTGTGAAAGTCTATATGCTTCTTCATCAAAAGGAGTAGTATTCCAAGACATTAGGTCTGGTTGGGGGTATAGCTCTAGTGATGATCCGTTAGATGGTGTTGCTGAAAAAATAACTGAAGATAAGTTGACAGATCCGTTAACTGCTGCTAAATGGCTAGCTAATGGTAAAACTAGTACTAGTTATAGTTACGCAAGTAAGTATTGGCACAGAAACGCAGAAACTAGTGTTCCTAATTTGCCAGGCAGGTTCTATGAATTCGTAGAGAATGGATATGACTCTGACGGTGATGGTACTGGTGATGAGGATTGCTATTTTATAGATGCGAATACTCATACATTAGATGAAACAGATTTAACTACTATTGGTGAAAAGTTGATTATAGCTGATACCTATGATGATCAAACAAATGGGAAAGCTCCTGTTAGATATAGTATAGGAGAATTACTTAGTAATAATAATACTATTAAAGAATTGTATTTTGGTAATAATATGACAAGGATTGGAGATAGGTTTGCATATAATTCTCAGGCGCTAGAGTCTATACATATTCCTTATGGTGTATCGGAAATAGGAGCAAGTGTATTCCTTAGTTGTATAGCTCTTACAGAAATTGAAATTCCAGATAGTGTAAAAACAATTGAAGAAAACGCATTTAGTAATTGTAAAAAAGTAACTAAATTATCGATCGGAGAAGGCGTAACAACGATTAACGACCTAGCGTTTAGTTGTTTAGGTAGCGAGGCAGAAGCTGATGTAACAATTAATTATAATGCCATTAAATGTGGTGATAATACAAGTAGTATAGTAAATTATCATCCATTCTATGTTGTTGGCAGTTCGAGCTCACCAGTAACTCTTAATATTGGGGCAGGTGTTGAGAGAATTCCGGCATATTTGTTTGCTACATCACAAGCATATTTAACTAACTTAAATATAGCAGAAGGTGTAACAACTATAGGTGAGTATGCTTTCAGTCAATGTAATTATTTAGCAACAATAAATATTCCTAATAGTGTAACAACGATAGAGCGAAATGCTTTCTACTATTGCAGAAATGTAACAAGTGTGACGATAGGAGAAAGTGTGTCTTATATAGGGCAATATGCGTTTTTTGGTGCTGGTTATGAAAATGAAAATGAAAATATAGAAATATATTATAATGCTACAAATTATACAAATGAGGACATGGTGTTAGGAATTTTTCAGCATATTGGCAATGATACATCTTTAGCAAATTTGTATGTAGGAGAAAATGTTACAATAATACCAAATTTCTTATTTGATGATGCAATACATATAAGGGCTATTCAATTTTTGGGTGAACAATGTACTGAGATAGGTAGTTCTGTATTTAGTAATTGTACATATTTATCAGAAATCAATATTCCGGATAGTGTGACAACTATAGGAATGAATGCATTTGAATATTGTCTTAATGTAGAGAATTTGACTATAGGAACGGGTGTTGCTTCTATAGGGGAAGATGCATTTATGAGTTTAGGTAGTGCTCTTTCTGATAAGGAAATAAGCATCTATTATAACGCTACTAATTGTGCAAATTTCTCTTCTAGTGGATTATTATTTACAGGCATTGGCAATTCTTCATCTTTAGTATCTTTATATATAGGATATAATGTAGAGAAGATTCCAGATTATGCATTTAGCAATATGTCATATTTAAGATATGTAGAATTTGCAGAAGATTCTAATTGTGTATATATTGGTAAGTATGCGTTTAATGAATCAGGTATAACTGAAGTTAACTTTAATACTAACAACACATCAGGTTGGTATGTAAGTACAAGTTCTGATCCTACAGCTACTAGATATGCGGATATAGCAGAGGATGATTTGTTAGATAAAGAAACCGCTGCTAATTATCTAAGTAATAGTGCTAAATATCTAACTTACTACTGGCATAGAGAAGAGTCTTAAAAAATATTAAAACTTCTGATTAAATATTAATCGGAAGTTTTTCTTTGTAATAACAAAAAAATGAAGAGAGGATTGTAAAACTCTCTTCATATATTATTTTATTAATCTTTATTCTTTTTTCTTTTAGCTAAGTTATTTTCGATAACTTTTTGGATTTCTACCAATGGGATAATGAATATACTTGCACCAACCGCAATAGCCCATTGACCAATACTTAAAGAGACTAATCCAAAGAATCCAGCAATAACAGGAATTAGTGAAGGTATTAGAACCAAAACTAAGCCTACTATAAAGGAAATATTAAGTAGTTTGTTATCAAAAGGATTTCTTGTAAATAAGGAATAATTAGATTTAGTATTATAAGCATGGAATAACTGAATTAATGCTAAAGTAATAAATGCCATTGTTGTACCTACAGCATGGTTGTTTATAACATAATTACCTATACAATAAGAAAGCATTGTCAATATTGTCTGCATTACACCTTGTATAAGAATATCTTTACCTGTAGCTCCTGCAAACAGACTGGAGTTGGATTTCCGCGGTGGCTGGTCCATAATATCTTTTTCAGCTTTTTCACAACCAAGTGCAAGGGCAGGTAGGGAGTCTGTAACAAGATTTATCCAAAGAATCATAACAGCTGACAAGAATTCTTGACCAGGTGCTAGTAGGAAAATTGTTGCTATAAACAAGCAAAGCACTTCTGTAATATTGGCAGAAAGTAAGTATTTGACTGCTTTTTGGATATTAGAATATACTTTTCTTCCTTCCTCAACTGCAGCTACGATTGTTGCAAAGTTATCGTCTGCCAAAACCATATCTGCAGCGCCTTTGCTAACATCTGTACCAGTGATTCCCATTCCAACTCCAACGTCTGCGATTTTGATACTAGGAGCATCATTAACACCATCACCAGTCATCGCAACTATCATATTAAATGACTTGAATGCTTGAACAATTCTAACCTTATTCTCAGGGCTAACTCTTGCAAAAACAGCGTATTTATGCAAGTTCTTGTGGAATTCTTTGTCGCTTAATTTGTCTAATTCAGCACCGGTTATTGCAAGACTATCTTTGCCATAAATGCCTATTTCTTTAGCTATTGCAACCGCTGTATCTAAATGGTCACCTGTAATCATGATAGCTCTCATGCCGGCTTTGTTACAAGTAGCAACTGCGTTTTTAACTTCCTTTCTAGGTGGATCTATCATTCCAACAACACCCACGAAAGTTAAATCTTCTTCTAAATGTTCTTTATCAAATAAATTATCTGTCTTTATTGCCAAACCTAACATTCTTAAGGCGTCGTCTGCCATATTTTTGTTAGCTTGTTTAATTACTAGAATATCTTCTTCTTTAATTGGTCTAACATTATTGCCGTCCAAAATCTTTGTGCATCTGTTAAGTAAGATATCTACAGCGCCTTTTGTATAAGAAATTTCTTTGCCCCTTACATTATTAATAGTGGTCATTAACTTTCTTGAACTATCGAAAGGTATTTCATATACTCTAGGAGCTTCTGCTTTTAGATTCTTAACATTTGTACCTATTAGCTTTGCATAAGCAACTAGTGCAGTTTCTGTAGGGTCACCTACAAGGTTATCATCAGAGTTTTCTATAGTATCATTACAAAGAACTAAGCCTTCTATAAGTACTCTTTCGCTCTCATCATTGTGTGAACTATCGTTACGATAGAATAAGCCTTGAGAGGTGGTATATAATTGTTTTACGGTCATTTTGTTAAGAGTTAATGTGCCTGTTTTGTCAGAGCATATAACTTGACAACAACCAAGTGTTTCAACTGCAGGCAAATTCTTTACAATAGCTTTTCTTTCGCTCATACGCTTTACACCAAGTGCCAAGACTATCGTAACGACCGCTGGTAATCCTTCTGGGATTGCTGCAACTGCTATCGCAACCGCGGTCATAAAGCTATGAGATATACTTTCTGCAGTAAAACCATTCTTAATAACAGAAGCTACGAATATTACACCTGCTATGCCAAGAACTAAAATGGATAGAAGTTTAGCCGTTTTTGCCAATTGTCCTTGAAGTGGAGTTTGGGATTCTTTGCTTTCATTTAGCATAGTTGCAATTTTGCCAACTTCAGTGTTCATTCCAACTGCGCACACAATTCCTTTTCCACGACCATAGGATACAACACCAGAACTATAAACCATATTTTTTCTGTCGCCAAGAGGGGTAACATCTTTGAGAGTACAGCAACTTTTTTCACTAGGAACGCTTTCGCCAGTTAATGCAGATTCTTCAATTTTTAAAGAAGCAGATTCTATTAATCTGATATCTGCAGGGACATAGTCTCCAGCTTCTAATACAACTATATCTCCAACAACAATGTCTTCGCTCTTAATCTTTACAATTTCCCCATCACGCATGACTTTGGCATAAGGCTTGTTCATATTCTTGAGTGCTTCCATTGCGTCATTGGCTTTGCTTTCTTGGACAAGACCAATAATTGCGTTGATAATAACGATTAGAAGTATGATTCCACTATCTATTAGATCGATATATTTGCCTTCAACAATTGCAAGGATTCCAGACACAAGCGCAGCGACCAAAAGAACGATTATCATAACATCTTTTAGCTGGTCAACAAATCGCATAAATAGATTCTTTCTTTTTGCTTCATTAAGCTTATTTTTTCCATTTTTTTCTAATCTCTTAGTTGCTTCTTTGCTAGAAAGCCCGTTTTTGTCAGAATGGAAATGTTCAAAAATTTCTTCTATTTTTTTAGAATGAAAATCTTTCATAATTACCTCTTAAATTAGTATAAATAAACTTAAGATTAAGTATAGCATATTAATAATTTTTAGCAAAATAATTATATATATTTATATTTTAAAAAATTTGTAAACTTAATTAAATTTCAGCAATACATTGGTTAAAAATGTAGATATATATTTCAAAATGAAAAATTTTGTTACTTCTAAGTAGACTTTATCGAAGATAATCATATTCAAATGTAAAAATACAATATAAATATTTTAATACAAGTTTGGTAAGGTAGAAATGGAATTGTTACTTTGTATTTTTTTGTTAATCTCAGGACTTATAATTATTATAGTCAGTGGAAATTGGATGGTGGCAAATGCCGTAAAAATAAGCTATATTACAGGTATTCCACAGGCATTAATTGGTGCTACAATTGTATCTCTTGCTACAACTTTACCAGAATTAAATGTTACAATATTTTCCTCATTAGATAATTTAAGCGATTTGGCGGTGGGGAATGCGATTGGAAGTATAATCTTTAATCTAACTTTTATAATAGGTATTGTTCTTTTGTTTACAAATAATAATATTTCAAAATCCTCTTTAGGAATAAACTTCTATATAATGTTATTTGTGATAATTTTAATTTTCGTATTTAGCATACTTGATATGATAAATAAATTTGTTGGAATGATACTACTTACTATTTTTCTTCTATTTTTCATACACAACATTATTGATGCGAATAGGAAAGGAATAGAAATAGAGACTTGCAAAACCTTAGAGAAGAAAAAAACGGGCAAATTGTGGTTGGTAATATTATTCTTTTGTATAAGTTCTTTCCTTGTGTCTGTAGGGGCTAAGTTATTGGTTCAGAACGGGGAAAGATTAGCAAGGATTCTTAATATAAGTGAACATATAATTGGAGTTACAATTATTGCTATGGGAACAAGTTTGCCAGAGGTTGTTACTGCCATTTCTAGTATCAAGCAAAAAAGCACAAGTATTGCGATAGGTAACACTATTGGTGCCAACATATTAAGTAGTACACTTCTGGTCGGAATTAGTGCGATATTAGAACCTAATAAATTAGTCTTAAATGCTAATATTACCTATGTTGCGCTCCCTCTTATTATCCTTAGCTCCTTAATATTATTCTTGCCAATTAAGATGAACAAGAAAGCGTATAAATTGCAAGGGGTATTACTTCTTATTATTTTTATAATTTATTACATAACGGTTATTTTGTAGAGAAAGTAATAAAAGTGGATTTTTACAAATATAAATTTATAAAGCAAAAATGTGTAAAAAAGGTGATGTTATGAAAAAGTTAATAGTTACTTTAATAATGTTTGTGTCTTGCATCGTGATTGCAGGGTGTGAAAACTTAGGTAGTACAATTGAGAGTGTTAGTAAAAATCTATCGACATATATAATGGATATTAAATTTAATGACGAAACAAAAACTCTCAATGTTGAACAAACTCTAAATTATGTTAATAATAATGAAGTTGAAATGGAAGAATTATATTTCCATTTATATCCCAAAGCCTTTAATCTTGATGCGGTGAATAAGCCAGTGGGGATTTTGACTGAAGCAAAAGCTTATTACAATGGCGAAAGTGAGGGAGATATTGTAATAGATACTGTTGAGACAGAAAGAGATGTAGAAAGTATGACCTACATCAATCAAGATGAAGACTTTTTGAAAATAGTTTTGAAAGATGATATTGACCCTGACGAAAAGATGGAAATTAAGTTTTCTTATACAGTTACTCTCCCAAATTGCAATCATAGATTTGGTTATGGTGAAAATACAATAAATGTTGCTAATTTCTATCCAATACTTGCTGTATATGAGAATGGTGAATATTCTCTTAACCCTTATAATAGTAACGGAGATCCTTTCTTTAGCGAAATTGCGAATTATGAAGTTACAATTACTGCTCCTGAGAAGTATGTTATAGCGTCGACTGGAGAAGAAAGTAAATCTAGCACTACAGATGGCGTAACAACAACTACATATAAGGCCAAAGCTGTTAGAGATTATGCTTTTGTAATGAGTGAAAAGTTTGAAGTAGTGTCTTCAACTATTGAGGGCGTTGAGGTTATGTACTTCTATTATGATGATGAAAATTTTGAAAAGAGTTTGCAAGCATCAATAGATAGTTTAGTTACTTTTAATGAACTGTTTGGTGAATATCCGTATTCGACCTTGTCTGTTGTTAAATGTAATTTTGTGCACGGTGGCATGGAGTATCCTAATTTGGTCTATATAAGTGATGATGTTGAGGCAGAAGCAGATTATATTAACGTAATTGTTCACGAAATCGCTCATCAATGGTGGTATGGGTTAGTTGGTAATGATGCTTTTGTTAATTCTTGGCTAGATGAGGGGTTAACAGAGTTTTCAACAAATTTATTTTATGAACACAATCCAAGCTACAATGTTGACACAACAGAAATTATTAAGAATATTACAAAAAGTTATATTACTTTTGTAGATGTGTACTCTAGTATATTAGGCGAAGTTGATACAAGTATGAATAGAAGGCTTAATGAGTTTGATACAGAACCAGAATATGTATATATTACTTATGTAAAAGGGAATTTATTTTTCAATTCATTAAGAGAGTTGGTTGGTGAAGATAAATTTATTAAAGCGTTGCAGAAATATGTAGAAACTTACAAATTTGGAATATCTACTCCGGAATGTTTGCTTGGCGTGTTTGAAGAAGTGACCAATACGGACTTATCTCAATTTTTCGCAAGCTGGATAGAAGGTAAAGTAGATATTGTGGAAATGTAAATAGTTTCGACATTATAAGTGGGAAATTTACAAATGTGAATTTCCTTTTTTTTATATAAAAAAGAGATTTCGTGTTAGAGTAGTATTGATGGAAAAAAGGTAGATTGAGAAACTATGGAAATAAAAAGAAAAATAGATTTTTTAAAACAAAATAAATTAATGCTTTTAAGCAAATTTTTGCAGTGTGTTTGTGGATTTGTTGTTATGTATGCTCTAAATTGTGTGCATATTTTTGAGACACATAATCCTTTTGGAATTGCAATGATGTTTGCTCTAATTTGGGCAGGATATAATGGTGTAGTCGTTGGATTTTTGTTTGGTGTAACCTATTATATTCAAGACTTTAGTGCTATGTCTTTGCAAATATCAATTTTAGTTTTTGCGTTAAGTATCCTTATTTATATAATCAATAAGTTTAAAAAAATTAGTTATAAATTTGGACTACTTTATATACTATGCACAATTGCATTTATTCCCTATATTTGCCTAAATATAGGAAGTGCAAAGCAGAATGTAACTCTTATTATTGCTGTAATTTTTGCTCTATTTTTCTTATATATTTGTAAATATTTTTTCAAAGGGACAATCAAGAGAGGTTTTTCTTTAAGGCTTAATCCTGATGAAAAAATTTGTGGTGCAATTATGTTAGCTATGCTTTCGTATGGGCTTTCTAATATTGATTTAATCAGTATTGAGTGGGCTACTGTTATTTGTGTTGTGTTAGCACTTCTATCGACTTATACTTATGGGCAATTGGAAACTATTATTGTATGTTTTGTATTTGGAATAGGTGTAAGTTTAGCAACTTTTAATCCAATATATATTTCTTACTATTTGTGCTTTGGCTTGCTATCTAGTGCATTCAAGTCAAAGAGTAAAATTTTTAGTTCTATATCTGTAGTAATAGTAAATTTATTTTTTACACTTTATTTTACAAACTATTTGATATTTGGTCTTAATACACTAATTGCAATAATTGTTGTAAGTATTTTATTTTTGTTACTGCCAAAGAAATTTATTTATTATTTGCAAGATATTTTTGCTGGATGTAAGAATAAGGTAGCCGTTAGAAATGTCGTAAAATCAAGTAAAGACAAAATTGCAAAAAAAATGTTAGATGTTAGCAAAGTGTTTAAAGAAATGGAGTTTTCATTTAAGCGAACTTTACAGAAAACTTTGCCTCTAACTGAGAAATATGAATTAATGAAACAAGACATAGCAAATAATGTTTGTCAGAATTGCCCTAACTACAACAAATGCTTGAGAATAAATGGAGAATACACAACTCAAGTGTTTGATAGTCTGATTGAAGCGGGTGTTAATAAAGGTAAAGTTGGGGTTGTAGATCTAAATAATTATTTAGTTAGTCGTTGTATAAAAATGAATTATTTAATAACAACCGCAAATGACATTATCAAAAGTTATAGAGAATATAATATTCTAAGTAAAAATATGGATTGTAGCAAAATACTTGTAGCAGAGCAGTTTGCTGGTGTAAGTATGATTATGAAAGAGATTGCTAAAGAAGTCTCAGAGGAAATTAGTTTTGACTTAGAATTAGAAAATACAATTATGGAGGATTTGTTATATTTAAATATTTTCTGCGATGAGGTTGTGGTGTATGAGAAGAATCTTTTAGAAAAAAATATTATACTTCTTGTAAAGAATGAAAAAATTGATAGAAAGAAAATAGAAAAAGTTGTATCAAAAGTGTGTAAAAATTCTGTAAAAATAACAAACATAGAGCCAAGCGAACTTCCAAATGTTAGTGTAGTGACTTTGATAAGTAGTCCAAACTATGACATTGTATTTGGAAGTGCTAGTTGTAATAAGACTGGGACAATTGTTAGTGGAGATACTCATAGTTTTATTAAGATAGACAATGGAAAATATATGCTTGCATTAAGTGATGGCATGGGGAGTGGAACTAAGGCAAGAGAAACAAGCGATTTGGCGATAAGTCTTATTGAGAATTATTACAAGGCGGGATTTGATAATGATTTGATACTTTCTTCTGTAAATAAACTTCTTTCATTAAATAATGAAGAATCTTTCTCTGCAATAGATTTATGTATTTTTGATTTTTTTAAGAATACAATGGATTTTATTAAACTTGGAACTCCATATAGTTATATAAAGAAAAAAACTGGAGTAGAAGTCATAAATTCTTCAGGACTACCGATTGGAATTTTGGAAGAAATTAGGCCTCATATAACAAAAAAATATATTGAGAATTTCGATATTGTAATACTAGTGTCTGACGGAATAATTGATGCGTTTGGTAAAAATAATTTAGGTGTATTTATTAATAATTTAAATATAATTAATCCGCAAGAAATTGCGGACGTGATACTTAGCAAAGCAAGGGCGATTGTAAATAATGTAAATGAAGATGATATGACTGTGTTGGTTGCAAGGGTGTTTCCGACTAAGTAAAAATATTTAGGAGAATGGAAAATGAAATTATCAAAAATTATTAAAGGAATTAAAAGTAAAGAGATTGTAAACTTTGTAGATTTAGATATAGATTGTCTAACTCATTATTCCAAAGATTGCATTGCAAACTCAATATTTTTCTGTATAGATGGAGAAAATGAAAGTGGGCAAAATTATATTGAAGAGGCGTGCAAGTTAGGTGCAAAAGTTGTCGTTACTTCTGACAAAATTAAAACTTGTAAAATTACACAGATTATAGTTAAAGATGTTAGAAAATCAATGAGTATGATGGCTGGAAATTTCTACAATAACTGTCACAAGAAATTACAAAAAATTGCAGTTGTGGGGACTAACGGTAAAACCACAACTAGTACAATTATTGCCAGTATATTACAACATTCTGACAAAAAGATTGGAATTATTGGTACAAACGGAGTATTTATCAACGGTGAATATCTACCTAACAACTTTACGACTCCAGACCCTATTGAGCTTCATTATATCTTTAGCCAGATGGTGGCTTTTGGTGTTGAAATGGTTGTTATGGAAGTTTCTGCTCATGCTATATATTATGATAAAATTTATGGATTAAAATTTCGTTGTGGTGTCTTTACTAATCTTTCTAATGAGCATTTAGATTTTTTTAAAACAATGGAAAATTACGCTAGGGTAAAAATGTCTTTTTTTGATAAGAATAAAGTTCTTGAGGCTGTTGTAAATGTTGATGACAATATTGGTGTTGAAATTGCAAAAAATTCAAATCTACCTACTGTGAGTTATGGAATATATAATCCTGCAAATGTATTTGCTGTAAAGATTAGAATAGATATTAATGGCTCTAAATTTGTTGCAAATATCAATGATGAAATCATTGAAGTTGAGACAGGTTTAGTTGGGGAATATAATGTATATAATGTTTTGGCGAGTATAGCGTGTGTGAAATTATTGGGCATAAAGAACGATGCTATTATTGAGGCGTTAAAAAATATTAAGCAAGTAGACGGAAGATTTCTAAAATATTCACGGTCGTTAAATAGAAAAATTATTATTGATTTTGCTCACACTCCTGATGGCTTTGAGAAGGTTCTTTCTTTAATTAAGAAACTGCGAAAAGGGAAAATTATAACTTTGTTTGGTTGTGTGGGTTATAGTGATAAGGTTAAGAGAAGAGAAATGGGCATGGTTGCGGGAAGGTATAGTGATGAGATAATTTTGACATCAGATAATTTAGGTTATGAAGATTTTGAAACAATGTGTCATGATATTGAAGTTGGAGTAGAGCATAATAAAGTTATTGCTAGATTAGAAGACAGGGAAGAAGCTGTTAAACTTGCATATGAGAATATGAAAGCAAATGATACTTTGGTTTTACTTGGCAAAGGTAATGAAACTAAACAAGTTATTAAAGGTGAAAATATCCAATACTCAGATGTAAAGGTTGTTGATAAATTGTTGTCGGGAGAAAAATTTTGATAAATATAATATTAAGTTTTACTGTATGTATACTATTGGCGCTAATAATTTCGCCAATAATTTTTAAATTATTAAGAAAGCTTAAGTCTGGACAAAATATCTTAGAATATGTTGATAATCACAAAAACAAACAAGGTACTCTTTCAATGGGTGGTCTTATATTTGTTATAACAATATTTGTTTGTTTTCTTTTCTTTTATAAAAATATGATGTTGGCTTCACTGGTTATCTTTATTACTTTTTCTTATGCGTTATTAGGTTTTATTGATGATTTCTTGAAAGTTAGGTTAAAGCACAATGAAGGGTTAAAACCTTATCAGAAAATCATTGGACAAGTAGGTATCAGTGTAATTATAGCTCTCTTTGTATATAATTTTGGCATGCTTGGGACAAGCATAGCAATTCCTTATTCTAATATTATTGTTAATATTTCATTTTGGATAATTCCGCTAGTTATTATATTTTTTCTTGCAGTTACAAATAGTGTGAACTTAACTGACGGGCTAGATGGTCTTGCGGGGTATAACTCACTAATTGTGATAATTACTTTAGGGTGTATATCTTTAATTAAATATTTTGTGAGCATTAATGAAGGAATTATTTTGGATTTAAGCAATGAATATTTAAATTTGGCGATAGTTTGCCTTGGTATGGCGGGGGCTCTTTTAGTATTTTTAATTTTTAATTGCTATCCTGCAAAAATATTTATGGGCGATACAGGTTCTTTAGCACTTGGAGGTTTTATTGCATCAGTAGCTTGTTTCTTACAAGAATATTTGTTAATAATTGTGATAGGCTTTGTATTTGTTTTGTCTGCCTTTAGTGATATATTGCAAGTTGCGTATTATAAGTTAAAGAAAAAACGTATTTTTCTTATGGCTCCGTTTCATCATCATTTAGAAAGAAAAGGTATGCATGAGACAAAAATTGTTGGAATTTATGTTTTTATAACTTTAGTTCTCTGCTTGATTACAATAATGTTATATTTGACAAAATTGCCAATTTTTTGACACTAAATTTTTTAAATAATTTAATAATAAAAAAACAACCTTAATATCTTATATCAAGAAGAAGTTTTTTGTTAAGAAAAATAAGCTTCTTAATGGATATGAGGTAGTTATGGAATTTAAGTATAATAATGTATTAATTTGGGGTTATGGGGTAAGCGGTAGAGCTGTTGAAAAAGTCTTAATTGATTTGGATAAAGATTATACCATTCTTGATGAAAATGCTAAAATTACTGGTGGTGGTTTTATTGGCAAAATCTCAAAAAAAGATATATTAAATTTTGATTTAATTGTACTTTCTCCAGGTGTTGATATATATAGAAAAGAAATCGTTTTTGCACGTGAGAAGGGTATTGAAGTTGTATCAGAAATCGAATTTGGTTATATGTTTTTGGATAGGAAAACTAAAGTTATAGCAGTGACTGGAACTAATGGAAAAACTACAACAGTAAGTATGATTTGTAATCTTTTAAAATTAGCTGGAAAAAAAGTTGCAGAGCTTGGAAATATTGGTAATCCTTTTAGTGAAATTTATAAGAAAAATTTTGATTTTGTAGTTGTAGAATTAAGCTCTTTTCAGTTAGAACTTTGTATGAATTTTAGAGCAAATATTTCTATAATTTTAAATATCGCTCCAGACCATATAGATAGGCACAAAAGTTATGAAAATTATGTTAATGCAAAATTAAATATTTTAAAAAATTTGCAAAAAAATGATGTTGCAATTATCAATCAAGATTGTGATTATTTATTGAAAGATAAAGAGATAATTTATAAGAAATATTTGTTCTCTATGAACAATAACAAAACAAAATATTCTTGCCTTAATTCTAAAATTTTTAAAGCACGAAAAGAAGTTTTAGACTTACAAAATTTTTCTAGAGTTTCTTCTATTTTTTATCAAGATATTTTAGCAGTATACGCTTGCTTGGATAATTTGCAGTTAGATGTGTCTTTAATAGGAAAATTGTTACAAGAATATAAATTCTTGTCACACAGATGTGAGTTTGTGACAAAAATTAATAATATAGAATATTTTAACGATAGTAAAGCTACAAATGTTCATTCGGTTGAGTGGTGTGTTAATAATATTAATAAATCTAATATTCTTTTGCTGTTAGGTGGACAAAATAAAGGACTAGATTTTAAAGAATTTATTATAAATTTAAATAAAGATAAAGTAATTAAAATTATTGCTTTTGGTAAAGCAAAAAATAAAATATATGGCTTAAAAAAATTTAATAAAGATATTAAATTTAATAAAGAAAAAAATTTAAAATCTTTGCTTAATAATTTGGATAAATATTTAGATGAAGTAGAAACTGTTGTGTTATCTCCAGGTTGTGCAAGTTTTGATGAATTTGATAGTTACATTGCAAGAGGAGATTATTATAAAAAATCAGTTTTAGAATATGGAAATAGCCATGAGAAAGACGATTAAAAAAAGAGGAGCAAAATTAAATAATTTTTCCCTTTTTAGTATTGAGTTTTTGTTAGTAGTTTTTGTAATAATTCTATGTTTAATTGGTTTTGTTTTTATACGCTCTGCAAGTTATTATTCTGCTGAAGTTTTGTATGGAGATTCTAACTATTTTGTAACAAAACAAATTATTGGATTTGTAATTGGAATTATACTTATGATAATTGTTTCAAGATTCAATTATCATAATTATTCTAAGTTGCATATTTGGATAGTTGTAATTTCTTTTCTTGCTCTTGTATTAGTTTTTGTTCCAGGAATTGGAATGAGTGCAAACGGAGCTAATCGTTGGATTGGTTTTGGTTCTTTTTCAATTCAATCTAGTGAGATTGCTAAGTTTGGTTTTGTAATTTTTGCAAGTGTATATATGTCAAAGAAATATAAGGATATGCACACCATCAGAGGAATGCTTCCAGTTCTTATTGTGGGTGGTGGAATGTGTTTGCTTATATTGATGGAGCCCAATTTGAGTGTCACTATTTGTTTGGGTTTAGTAATGCTTCTAATGTTATATTTGGGAGGAGTTAGAAAAAAATATTTTATAATACTATTTTGTTTAGCACTATTACTTGTCCCAATACTTATAATAATTGAACCATATAGACTATATAGACTACTTGCGTTTCTTAATCCGTGGGCAAATCCTCAAGACGAAGGGTTTCAGTTAATCCAATCGTTATACTCTCTAGGTGCTGGAGGATTGTTTGGTGTAGGGGTAGGTAACTCTATGCAGAAATATTTGTTTTTGCCGTTTGCTGAAAGTGACTTTATATTAGCAATCATTGGTGAAGAAACCGGATTGGTTGGTCTTGTAATTTTACTTTCTATTTATGTAACAATAATAAGTCTAGGATATAAAATAGCAATCCAAGCAAAAGACAGATTAGCAAGCCTTCTTGCTTTTGGAGTTAGTTCATTAATTGCGTGTCAAACCTTAATTAATGTTGCGGTCGTAACCGGTAGTATCCCGCCAACAGGAATCCCTCTTCCGTTTATCTCCGCAGGTGGTAGTAGCCTTATTGTATTCTTGGCTGCAATTGGGATACTTTTGAATATATCTAGGAATAGTAGGAATCAAAACTTTAAGGATTTTAAGTTAAGAAGTATTAAAAAAAGGGAGTTAAATATAGCAAATTAACTCTCTTTTTTTAATCTTCTAATCCTAACAAATAATCTGTTGTGACGCCAAAATAAGTAGCAATAACTTTTAAATAAGTTATTTTGGGCTCATTGATATTGTTTTCCCAATTCGAAATTGCTGCATCTGTTGTATTTATCTCTTTGGCAAGTTGTTTCATTGATAATTTATGCTCATTTCTTAATTCTCTTAATCTTTCTGCGAACATTCTCATAATTATAGTTTACTAAATTTTCTTAGTAAAATACTTGACACTAAGAATTCTTAGTGGTAAAGTGTATCTATAGAACAAAAATAACAAAAGGAGAATTAAATGAAAAGAAGTTTTAAAAAATTTTTAGCAAGTACATCAATGGGTATATGTGCACTAGCAATGCCATTTGCCGTCACTGGTTGTATGTCAGGAGACGATATTAATGTGCGTTTTCAAGATAACTACTTTCAGTGGCAAGTAGAGGGTGATGATGAGTGGAATAATCTAATTACAATTGAAGAGATTAAGGATTTATTGGGTGAAGGCTATAAAGGAGATTCGGGAGCGCAGGGCGTTGCTGGTGTGGACGGACGTGAGGTAGAGTTCCAGACAACAGAAACACATATCCAGTGGAGATACAAGACAGAAGACAACAGCGATACATGGAAGAATCTAGTAGCCTTATCTGAATTGAAAGGTGAAGATGGTCAAAATGGTTCAAACGGAACCAATGGAACAAATGGTGTGGACGGAAGAGAGGTTGAGTTTCAAACAACAGATACGCATATTCAATGGAGATACAAAACTGCAGATAATAGCGATGAGTGGAAGGATTTGGTCGAATTGTCTACCTTGAAGGGCGACAAGGGTGAAACTGGTGCTACAGGAGCTCAAGGTGAGAATGGAGAACAAGGCGAACAAGGAATTCAGGGCGTTGCTGGTGTGGACGGACGTGAGGTAGAGTTCCAGACAACAGAAACACATATCCAGTGGAGATACAAGACAGAAGACAACAGCGATACATGGAAGAATCTAGTAGCCTTATCTGAATTGAAAGGTGAAGATGGTCAAAATGGTTTAAACGGAACCAATGGAACAAATGGTGTGGACGGAAGAGAGGTAGAGTTTCAAACAACAGATACGCATATTCAATGGAGATATGAGACAGATGACAATAGCGATACATGGAAGAATCTAGTTGAGTTGTCTGCACTAAAAGGAGAAAAAGGTGATACTGGAGCGACAGGGGAAACAGGAAAATCTGCTTATGAAATTTATTGCTCTTACAAACCTTTCTATCGTAAAAACGAACTTCAATGGATGAATGATTTAGTAAATGGGAAAGTTGTCCCTGTATGGACAAAAGAAGAATTTGATAATAGTACATGGTCAAAAATAGTTACAGGTATTAGAAAATACATTAATAATATGGAAGTGAGTACAGATTTAGGTGTTCTTGATATTTATGAAGATGGTCAAATAAATATGATTGACTATAATTTATATATGTCATATATGATGAGTAATGTAGAAATTAACAACTCTCATCAATATAAAATTGGTGACATTAATATGGATAATGTTATAAATGAAGACGATTATAATACATTAGTTTCACTTATGGGTAGTTCGTATCAAGTAGATAAAGTTTTACAATATATACAAATTGGTGCTATAGCTGGTTATGGCAATGATGATTATTCAAAAATTTTGTTAAGAGATTATTTAGATGGAAAGATTGATAGACTAGATAAAGGATATACATTTGTAGAGTTAAATACTGGACTAGATGATATTGCAAATCCAGAAACTTTTTATCTGGAAAATAATGCAGCAATTGGAGAACTTCCAGCGTTGAGTCATGACAAATATACATTCGATGGTTGGTATACAACAACAAATGGAGAATTTACAGAAGATTCTGTATTAGTTACGAATGATATGTTAGTAGGTTATAATTCTATATTACAAATAAGAGCAAAATGGTCATATTCTGAGAATGCAAGTCAAAATTTAGGTTATGAATTTAGAGATGGATTTTATACGCTAACTGCTGTAGCCGAATGCACAGACGAAACATTAACAATCCCTAATTTGTATAATGGTATAGAGGTACGTGAACTAGATTTTTTTGCTAGAAATAGTCAAATTACTAAAATAATAATACCGGCAAGTGTAACAAAAATTACAAGAGTACTTGCTGTAACAAACTTGGAAGATTTGGTGGTTGAGTTTGGTAATCCAGTATATGACAATAGAAATAATTGTAATGCTGTTGTTGAGACAGCAACAAACAAATTGGTTGTTGGAGCAAAAAACACAGTAATCGATAGTTCGATTGACATTATTGGAGAAAGAGCTTTTCAAGAAAATTCTAAATTAACGAGTATTGTAATTCCTGAAGGCGTACATACTATTGAGGCAATGGCATTTTATGGTTGTGAAAATTTGGAAACTGTTAGCTTGCCAAATACTTTAATTGAAATTTACGATGCTGCATTTGCAAGTACTAAACTAAAGTGCATAACAATTCCAGAAAATGTTACTCTAGTCGATGACACGACATTTTTTCAATGTGCCTCGTTAGAAAGTATAATAATAGATTCAACAGTTATTTCAAATAGTCTTTACAGTGATCCACCAAAGTTCTGTTTTCTAGATGATTGTTATGGCCTAACAAATATATATATCAAATCTGGTCTTGATACTACAAATTCTACATATTTAATAGAAAACTTTACTAAGCAAGATACTTCAGATAAAGATGGTTATGATCAGTGGGTAAAAAATTCTTAGAAATAAAAATATATAATGAAATTTTTAAAAATATACTATATTAACTTTTAATTGGTATCATTAAGAGATTTTTAATTAATGATAAATTAAGAAAAAATCAAAGGCTTCCAGATAGAATGGGAAGCAATTAGTGTTGATGAAAGTAATAAGAAATTATTAATTGGAAGTGTTACAATTAAATTCGAACCGGAGACGACTGAATAAATATAAAAATGGCTAAAATTTTTAGTCATTTTTTATAAAACAATAACTGATGTTAAGAGGCTCTATCCCGCCAACAGGAATCCCTCTTCCGTTCATATCCGCAGGTGGTAG
>CAZVVP010000021.1:0-23070 GCA_964630515.1 uncultured Christensenella sp.
CTATGAATATAAAATTACAGAGTATTAGATAGTTAATTTCTAATAGTAAAGTTTACTAATGATTATTTAAGAGGTAAAGGATAGAGATGAAAAAGTTTTTTAAAACATTGGTTGGTGTTGTTGCAGTGACTTTTGTGGGAACTTGCATGACGGGTTGTAGTTGTGGGGAGAATAAATACACCCTAACTTTTGACCGAGGCTCTGGTGATGTGAGTACTATGGAGCTACAGGGCAGTGTGATTATTGAAAGGCCCGCCAATCCAACAAGGTCAGGCTATGTTTTTGCAGGCTGGTTTGAGGACAGTGCGTATACGACAGAGTTTGATTTCTCCAAATCAATCTCATCTACTAAGACTTTATATGCTAAGTGGCTTAAGATTGTAGGGATTGGAATTCCTAGTAGCGAAATAATTTCTCATGGCTACAAGCTAGAGCTTATGTCTACAGCAAGTGACTTTATTGAAGGAGAGAAAGTTTCTTTGCAACTTACAGTGGGCAAAGATTATATCAGAAACTCTACTCCAGTTGTTAAAGCTAATGGGGAAGAAATCAATTATATCACAAGCAAAATAGAAAACGATAAGCTTATTAGAACTTTTGAATATGTGTGTGGCAACACTGATATTAACTTTACAGTATCTGGGGTTGTGCTAGATTATTTCTCAATAGATTTGCCAGTAATTGAGGGTGCGGAGATTGTATCAGTTGAGGGTTATGATAATTCCAAAATTGAAAAGTATCAAAACTATAAATTCCGACTAAATGCCAAGTATGGATATAGCGTTAATAACGCTAAAGTATATGTTGACGGCGTGGAGATTGTGCCTATTAGTGGGATTTATGTTGTCCCTAATGTGACTGCTAATGAGAAGATAATAACTGTAACTGGGGTTGAAGTTTCTAGCTACTATGTGGACTATTATGCTAATTCTAACTTGATGTTATCTAACACAAGTGATAAGTTTACAATTAGTAATTATTTAGCCAAAGCCACTCACAAAAGCGATTATTCATTCGATATTGAGCTAAAGTCTGAATATAGCCAGATTGGAGAAAATGTACTAGAATACATGGACATCAAGGTTGGTGGAGTGGGAGTACCAGCAAGCATAGCCTTAGTTTCTGGGAATAAATATAGAGTTACCATTGCTGGAGAAGAAATAGAGGGTGGACTTGCTATCAATATTAATTCTGACAACTTTGGTGTAAACACCTACGCTCTAACTTTGCCAAATACTACTGTGGAAAGTGAGGGATACTCTATCTACTTTACTAAATTTGTGTATCCAGATTTAAGTGAAGTTACAAGCAATTTCCCAAGCTCTGTCCCATATGGAACAAAAGTGTATGTGGGGGCTAGCTTTGACACAGCTAATTACATAACCAGTGGCGTTTCAATAGTTAAGAACTCTTCTGGTAATAAGACTGCTAAGAATTACTTGGATACAGCAATTGAATTTACAATTAGCGACGCATCAACCTTTGAGATATACAATCTAGTTGCTAAGAGCTATGCGGTAAATATTTCACAAGGTTCTGGCTACGAAATAATCCCAGAGGCTAACTATACAAACAAGGCATACTTCGTTGACTATGCGACTTGTGAGGCTTACACCTATAAGTTCCAAGTAGAAATCGATGAGCTTGGATACTTAAAAGGAAGCGACTATAAAGTTGTCTTCTATACAGACGATATTGCAAATGCAACAACAATAACTCCAGATACTTCTGGCGTGTATACAATAGAGGGTATTTCTTCCGACATCAATGTTGCAGTGCTTGGAGTGGAAGAGAGAGTTTTTGTTATAGATTTATCTGACGGATTAAGCGGTGCTACCTTTGAGGTCGACGGAGACAGTGCTACAGCTAGTGTTGGCTACTATGATACTTTTGAAGTTAAACTAACAGTTCAAGAGAGCCATTCTAGGAGTATTAATAATGTAACAATGTCATGCGACAAAGCTGTTGTTACGAAAGGTGCTACTGAGGAAAATGTAATAACCTTTACGTTTAGCCAAGTGACAGATAATATATCTATAGAGGATTTGGTTGTAAACTTCCTTAACATAAACACTTACACAATAATCTTAACACCAGTGAGCGATAGAACAAACTTTAGTCTAGTGGACAATGAGGGAAATGATATTGCAAGGACGCTAAGTGTGGAGCATGGTACAGATTTGCTTATATTAATCAAGCCAGACGCTGGTTACACTCAAGACAACAATTATGTTGTAAAAGTTGATAATGAGAATTATATTAGTGATAACTTTGAGATTCGCATTAATGATATTACGACTAACCATGCAATCGATGTAAGTGGGGTAGATACTCTTAATACATATTTGGTAGAATATATTTCTTACGACGGAGCGAGTGTTCTTGATAGTGATTCTGCAACTCATGGCGATGAAATAACTGTTACTCAGAGTCCAAGCGTTGAAGCAGATGAGAATTATTACTTTGCTGGCTGGTATGTGGCAACCTTTGACGAAGGTACAGGCAAATATGTTCCGACTGATGTCAAGATTGAAGATAGCATGATTGTGACAGATAATGTAAAACTTCTAGCAGTACAAGAAGCGACAAAATTCTACATTACATATGATATGAACAATAATAGTATGAGTGGAAATAGTGAGAATAACTACAACACTGATGACGGAAGATTTGAATTTACAGTTGAAACTTTTGCAAATGGTGGCAAAATCACTCTTGACACCAACTTGACACATTCTAATATCTATACTTTAGATTACTTTGAGTTAGTCAATGACGCTATGGGCTTAAGTGCAGGAACTAAAATAACAGAGATTAGTAGCGAAATTATTGGTGACCACGCGTATGAGAACATAACCCTTATTGCTAGGTGGAAGATTGTAGTTGAAGAGAATGGCAAGTACCAAAGTATTTATGATGCGTTATTTGATGCAGAAGATAGTGATAAGATAGAAGTACATTTAAGTACAATTTCTGAAGCGTACTTAAAAATTAACAAATCTGTTAGTATCGTATCAGTTGCAGAGGGCGGAACAACTGTAACCTCAACTAGTGCGGGAAGTGTAAATAACGGATACTACTCCTTTATATATATGGGTGGAAGAAACAAAATAATCAATGTAACTTTAGATAACTTCACCTTTAATTATGCTTATGCTAGTGTGACTTATCCAGCGACCACCCTTTATGCTAAGAACTGTAATCTTAATTTAAATAATGTTAATGTAGAATCTCAAGCACACGGACTTGTGTTTGACTCAGTTAAGACTACCGAAGTTGAGGGTGATATTAACTTAAATATCACTGGCGGAAGCGTATTTAATGTAAGCAATTATGGAACAAATATAGCCAACTTTACAGGATATGCAATTGGTGTTATTGGCGGTGGAGAGGGAAGTGTAAATATTTCCGACACAACAATTTATGCCAATATTGCTGATGAAGAGACAAGTAGCACTTTTGCAGGAATTAAGATAACTGGCAGTGCAACGTTGGGAGTGAATTTAGATGATGTTCTATTTACATCAAATAAGGAAAATACTACAACCAAGACAGTTGCGTTATATCTAGAGAACGAACAAGATTATATCATGACCGCTTGTGAAATTAATAACGATAACTATAAGGCATGGACTAATGCAATCTATATCGCTGGAGGTTACGACAATACATCTGCTTCCGACAAATATGCGATATTGGAAGAAACAATAAGATATATTACTCATAATTTGCTTGTGGACAATAAAATAACAGATGCTATATGCATTGAAAGGAATATCCTAGATAATGCATTAAATCTTGAATATATTGTGGCATCTAATGGGGAGAATTTGTCAGAAAGTATTAGATTTGCCAACTTTGGGCATTTAATCAATTATGTTGGATATGGCGTAGATATGACCTACACTAACCCAACATCTTCGTTAGAATTTGCATCAGTTATTGAAATTAAGACAAATCAAACAATAGATATGTCTGGAGCTAATGCAACATTTGCTGGCGAATTAATAATTAATGGAAGTCTAATTAATACTAATATACTTACTTGCAAGACTTTGGAAAATTATGGCACAGTTATTGCTAGTGATATAGAGATCACAGTTGAGTGTAACAATACTGGCACAATTACTTCAGACACATTTGCTCTATTGAGCGGTGCTAATCTGATTAATGACGGAGAAATAGTTGTTAGCACTGCACTGGAAAATAGCGGAAGTATTACTAATAACACTAACATCATTGCTGGTAATGTTGTAAATGACGGCAATATTATAATTGCAGATGGTTACATGGAAGTTTCAGGGTCTTTAACTAACTTAAGCACTATAAATTCATCTGGCGAATTAGATGTGGCTGGAAGCATAATTAATGAAGAAAATGCACTTATTGAGATTTCTGCAAACGGAACAATAGAGTTTGATAGTAGCTTGCTTGTTAATAACGGCACGTTTAATATAAGCGGAAGTTATGTAGACACACATGCAGGGTCTATACTAATGGGCACTACTCACGATTATGGTCTAAACAATGATGGTATGTTTATTCAAAAGTCAGAAATGGATATTTCCTACTACTTGGGAGGAAACGAATCATTAGAGTTGGTTGGTGATGACGCATTAGTTAATCAGTATTTCCCAAATGGCACTGGTTACTATGCGGGATTAAAAATTCATCTTGGTTATGGACATGAGAACGAAAATGTCTCAATAACCTATACAAGAACAGAGAGAAGTGAATACACTTATAATTATGTCACTAAGACAGTATCTGACACTTCAGATTCTAGCGGATATATTGAATTGATACTAGATCTAAACGGACAAGATTTCTATACACAACTTCAAAGTATTGTGATTGAAGTAACTAATGCTCAAATTGACTATTCTTACACAATATATTTTAGAAGATTTAACCTTGTAGACAATAATGGTGGCAAACTTAATTTGCAGACCCTAGATTATACTGGCAAAAACTATGGAATTAATTATGGAGACTTGGAGCTAAGTGTAGTTGATTCTGCTAGTTTGGAGTTCGCAATCACTGGAACTACTATAAATAAAGCCACTGATGGCGGAAGTGTTAATAACGCATTTACTGACGGCTCTGGATACTACATTGGTCTAACTACTTTCTTAGGCACAGACAATGCGGGATATATAGGCTATAATTATACCCTTTCTTATGGCAGTGAGACAGAGACAATTGCGACAACTTACGATGAGTCCAATACTTATGGTCAAGCACAATTTATGTTTGACTTAAAGCCAGTTGACGGAAAGACAACCCTAACTAAGATTGAGTTAACTGTCTTTGAGATGGTGTCGGTGCTAGAGGAAAACTTGGACGAAGATGGTAATTTAAGAGCTCCTAAATTTAGTTACACATATACAATTAATTTGGACGTGTTTGACGCGGTAGAGCAATAGTTGGCTGACGCGACTTGAGGCAACCTTAAGGTTGTATGATAATTTGCTAACGCAAATATGATAACGAACTTGCGTTTGTATGATAGTCGCAAAGTTTTGCGACATGATAATTACCCAGTGGTCAAATTGCGGATTTATAAGAAATCTACTTGATAAGGTAAAAATTTTGTTTGAAGAATATAGACAAATATGATATATTTAAAAGTGATAAAACAATTTTTGAGGCAATGTAAATGAGTAAAAAAATATTAGCAATTTTAATAGCTTTAGGCGTTGCGATAGTTAGTGCGGTTACGGCATTAGTGATTGTTTTGGTGGCTAATAGCTCTTATGCCAGATCTAATGTTTCTGTTAATTATGTCGCAACCGACGTAGAGTGTACAGTGTCGGCTAGATATGGCATGATTAATATGATTAACCCAGATATAAGTATAAATGGAAACGGAGGCACTTTCTCATATAAGCCAATGTACAAAGCTGATGGTACAACTTCTACTCTAGAGATCACTATGGACAACCTATCTGGAGAACTTAGCCCAACAGCAGATATAACTCTTGACAAAGACGGTAGCAGAATTATCTTGGCATATAAGTTTGTAAACAAGATGTCAAATAACCCAATTTATCTAGAGTTAACAGACTTTCCAGATAGTACAGTAGAGGGAGAGGCGAATGAAGGCGTGGACTTCTTATACTACACTTCATATATGTCAGAGAGTGAAATCTTCTTAAGTTATTATGATGATGTTTTGTATTCCTCACTTGGCAAAGTAGCAATACCTGCTGGACAGACTAAGTATGTATATATTATAGTAACTGTATCTGACTTACTTATCAGTGCTGAGTTTGCCGGCAATATTGAATGGACACTTACTAGAGGAGAAAATCCAACAATTACAGGAGTATCGAATACTAATACAACTCTTACAATGAGTAATATATATGATGGGTGTACAATTACAGAGGCAGACCTTAACCATAGTACAGTTAATGTAAGAGTAGGGGATTGGTATACAGAATCTTCCCTTAGTAGTAAGGTAACATTCCCTCTAACTACAGATAATACAACTTTATATGCTGACTTCTTAATGGGCAATATCGCAGAAGGTAATTTAACATACAACGAAGCTAATAATTATTATACAATTAATTATGGCACAGCTCTTATTGTGGACTCAACCTCAACTGTTCAGGGGGGGGGGTACGCTCCGGTAAAATCTACTGACACAACCCTAGTTATCCCAGATATATTCTTAGGTTCTAATGGTAAATTAGCACCAATTATAACCTTGACTGGAGCAGGTAATGATTTTGTAACGAACACATCTTTACTTTCTAATAACACTCATATAACAACTTTGTATGTTGGTAATAATATTACTGCGACATGGGAAAACTATGCATATAATAGTGCACTAACTACAGTATACATGGGCGAAGGTATAAGAGAGATGTATGGATTTAGGTACAATTACGATTCAACGAATATAACCAATATATATCTTAAGTCAGGAACGGTTACAGACTGGTCTTATACAGATTTGTGCATGTACTGGGAAGATAAAACAGAATATTCTATGGCCGATAGTTCATATGTCGCTACGTGTTTAAATAGTATGTTAACAGGGTGTTCAATGGGTTTCTGTAGATATCAGAACAAATGTACCTGGGCTGATTATGATGTTTTAAACCAAGAAGGACTTGTCTAATTGTAAAGTAAAAAAGCAACTAAGAAATTTCTTAGTTGTTTTTTTACGGAGTAATTCTATTAGGTCCACGGAAGATGTAAGTTGCTTCTTTGATTGTTGGAAGATTAAGTAGCTTGGTTAGTAATCTTGCAATACCTAGACCAATTCCACCATGAGTAGGGCAACCATATTTAAAGAAGTCTAAGTAGTCTTTCATGGTATCTGGATTAATACCTTTCTCTTCTATTTGTGCTTTAAGTATTTCATATCTATGTTCTCTTTGAGCACCGCTAGTAATTTCAACGCCTTTCCAAAGAAGATCAAAAGCTTTGCAAAGAGTTGGGTCTTCTTCGCATTTCATAGAATAGAAGGCTCTTGCTTCAAATGGGAATTCTGTGATATATACGAAGTCACTATTATATTTTTCCTTAACATATTGACAGATTAGTCTCTCACTCTCTGGGTCAAAGTCTACCTTTTCGCCTCTATATCCATATTCTTTCTCAACTATGTCTAGAGCTTCACGGAAAGGGATTCTTGGGAAGTCGCACTCAGGAATATCAATTTCTACATTGTACACTTCTTTTAACTCTTTCTCATGTGCTTTCTTAACTTCGCTTAAAGCATTTCTTAAAGCACCCTCTAGATGGTCCATTACGTCATGGTGTGATTTAATATGGCTTATTTCAAAGTCAAAACCAATAAACTCTGTTGCATGCCTATTAGTAAAAGAACTCTCAGCTCTAAAGTAGTCGCCAATCTCAAACACTTTGTCAAAGCCACTTGCCATAGCCATTTGCTTATATAACTGAGGGCTTTGGGTAAGGTATGCAGGTTGACCAAAGTAGTCTAGCTTAAACACTTCGCTTCCGCCTTCGCTTGATTGACAAGTAATCTTAGGAGTATGAATTTCAATTGCTCCAGTGGATATCATGTAATCTCTAAGACCTTTCTCCAAAGTGGTGTTAACCTTAAATATTAGAGTCTTAGCACTATCTCTTAAATCTATCCAACGATAATTTAGTCTTTGGTCAAGGCTTGCCTCTTTTGTGATAGGTAGTGCCTCTGCAATGCTATCAACAGTAACCTCAGTTGGGATAAACTCTATTCCTCCCATCTTAACGTATTCTGACAAATGAGCAACACCCTTAACTGTAATGCAAGAATTAGCGATTACATTAGTCAATTTCTCAGTAATCTCAGGTTGAGCCTCTTTGTCTATTGTAACCTGTACTTGTCCTGTTACATCTTTAAGTACTATAAATATCATACTCTTTGGGTTTCTTATTCTTTCTACCCAACCGCTCAAGCTTATTTCTTTCTCTGGAACTATGTCCTTAATATATGTTCTCTTCATAAATTAACCTTTTTTCCTAAAATTGTTTTCTAAAATTTTATTATTAAAAAAATTTCTATCATATATAGTATGGAACAAAATCATTGTTTTGTCAATGATATTTTAACCACAAACCTTATTTATGCCCCAAAGTAGCCATTTTACTGGCAAGAATCTGGCGATAAAATACAAGAATTTGTGGAAATTTCCTATTATGTACATAGGTTTATACTTCTTCTTGTTTATAATCCTAAACATTCGATTTGCACAAACTTCTACTGGCATTCTCTTATCCTCTCTAGAGTCTACTTTCTTAGTAGCTTTAGTTATCGCGTCGCCATATCTTTCATTTGTCTCAAACTCTTTGACTCTATTAGCTGTAAAGTTAGTCTTAATATCTCCAGGGCAGATTGTACACATGTCTATCCCTAAATGTTTTAACTCTGACCTTTGAGAGTATGTAAGGGTAACAACTGCGGACTTTACACTAGCATAGAACGCCCTATATGGCACTGGGAAGAACGCCATTGCACTACCTGTATTGACAATTTTTCCACCTTTCTGAATATAAGGCAAAGCGTATTTAGTGCAATTAACTACACCAAAGAAGTCTACATCAAATATTTTCTTGGCTTTATCCATTGGGATTAACTCTGTAATCCCACTCATGCCAAAACCAGCATTGTTAATAAGTATATCTATTCTTCCAAACCTTTTTGCAATGTCTTCCATAATGCCCTTGACTTGCTCCTCATTTGCAACATCGCACTCATACTCAAGACTGTTATCTTTGTCTACTCCTGCATTGGCAAGAACAATAACAGTGTCTCCAACTCTTTTAAATTTGTCTGCTAATTCTTTTCCTATTCCGCTTGTTCCGCCTGTAATTATAACAATTCTATCCATTAATCCCTCACTTCAAAGTAATATTGCTTAATTTAACAACTTTAATTCTATCACGAAATGAATATTTTTGCAAAACTACTTGACTATACATACAAAAAAAGATAGTCTTTGTTTGCGAAAAAAAGAAAAACCCACGACATTTATCGTGGGCAGAAGAATAAAAATTCTTTATTGCTTTTAAGATACCACAAACGGATATAATTTGTAAAGTATCTTCTTTAAGAAAAAAGAAAATCCCGCCAGTTGCTTATCAAACGGGCAAAAGATAAAGATTAATCTTTATCTTAGCTCTATATTAATCAAATTAAAGATACTTGTCAATAGGTTTTACAAAATAAGCTAAAAATCGACAATAATTTCACTAAAAATTATATTATTTAAATAATTTTCAAAAAGGGTATTGATTTTTGTAATCGCAGTGTGGTATACTTCTGTCTAACAACAAAGAGAGGAAAAAAACAATGAGTGAAATTAATATTATAAGAAACAACAAGTTTGTAAGAAATGGCGGAAATCTAGGAGATATGGAAAAATACATGGATTATGCCCAAGAATATTTAAATATTATCAAAGAGGGTTCTAAGAAAGAAGATAGAAACCCAGATAGCGTTAAGATGAGAAGTGTGAAATATATGCTAAATAACCTTGCTCTAGTTAAAGGTATGAGCTTTTCCATGATTAGATATTACAAAGGCTTATTTGACGACAGTAAGACTAAGATAATTAGAAATGAGTATGTTGGAATTAGCGAAATCAAAGATTTGACTTTGGCAGACGTGCAAGAACAAATTCTTAAGGATTGTAAGAATAAAGTTACTTTAAAGAATATGATTGAGAGAACCCCATGTGCTGAGGAAGATTTTGTAATTGATGTTATTAACGAATACGCAAGCGTTTGTGGATATGTGGACAAAGGCAAAACTTATACAATGAAAGAGTTCTTTGGGGAAGATATTATTGCTGATTTTGTTAAAGATAGCAGGATTGTAAGAAAAGTTGACAATAGAGGCTATATTGATGATGTAGAGCCTAATTACAATAAACTTTCCGTTCAAGCACTAGACTACCTAGAGAAGTCTGGAGTTGACACTGTGTCTTTGATTAAAGGCAAAGAGGAAATGGGTGCTTAAAGAAAAATAATTTTTTTTAAAACGCTAAAGAGGAAGACATGAGGAAGGTATTACAGAAGAAATCAAACTATATTGACCCAAGTAATATTACAGTACTTGAAGCTATGGATAGGCTAGCAGAATTTCCGGAGAACTACCCACTTGTTAAGAAATTAAGAGCAATGGCTCTACATATCACTAAAGGCGCTGAGTGGAAAGAAAAGAGCTTAAGAGAAGTATTAGAGAATCATTTTAACAATTGTTATGAAAGATATTCAAGCAAAATGAAAGATAGAGATATCTATGGCGAAAAGTTTGTGTTTAACAAAGCGGTAGACTATTATGTAAGAACGCTTGCCAGAGATGATGATTCACTAACTCTAGCCAGAGCAATTGGTAGTGATATAATGTTTGATTTGGTCGTAGATGAAAGAATGGATTTGGACGATATGACTGATGAGGTTAGAGAATATCTATTCAATAGCGATATCGTTATTAATAATAGCAGAAAAGATAATTTAAGAAATCTTTTACTTTCTAGCGGATACGAAAATCCAGAGGCGTATATAAGGGCAAGAAAAGAATATTTTGTCGTTGACAATCTTTCTTCTGTGCCAGAGGCAAGTCAAGATGATGAGATGGGGGAGGACTAAGGTATGTTTGAGACAGATGTACAAAAGAATAATGAACTAATGATATCAGATAGAGACCAACTATTAAGATTAGTTAGAGGAGATGATACTCTAATTAGTATTGAGACAGCAGTTCTAAGATGCTTCAGTCAAGCGGAGAGTGGTAAAGTACTTAAAGAAGTAGGTATACATTTTGGCAATCTAATTAATGATATCAAAGATGGTATGGAATTAGAGGACGTTGGAGAGTATTATAGTTTCCAAGATTTTCTGTCTGACCATTATAATAATTTATTAGAAAGTAATTTCGAAATTAATCGTTTAAATGCTAACTTGCCTCATCATGCATATGCAAATGCTTGTTATAATACTATTCTAGACTATGCAAGAGAAATGTCAATTATAGGGGCAGATGGCGTAAGATATACAATTGGCGATATTACTGGGGTAGATGTTTTACCACATAAATACGACAAATATATTAATTCTACAACAATCCTTATTAAATATGGTATGCCAGAAGATGTTTGCGAATATTTAGCAAAAAGCGGAATTGAAGCAAATAGAGAAGATGTCATTTCAGAGCAACTTAGTGATGAGATGGGAGAGTAAACTATGACAGGAATATATTTTCCAGGTGCAGAATTAACACCTGATGATGAAAAGTTAAGACTTCTTACACTTGACAAAGAAGATATTACAGTCGCAACAGCAATCACTAGAGTTATGAGCAAATTTTACTATGATATTTTGCCTCATGAGGTTGCTGAGTACTATGTTAATACTATACTGGAAGTCGCTGGAGAAGATTTTGAGAATCCAAACTTATCCTTGTCAGATGTTATGAATACAATTTTTAAGGAATCTTATGCCAGAGCGGACGAAATTGAAAAAGAATGGATTGTACAAGCTTATGATAATTATGATGCAAGACGTGTATTTAAGAATGCAATGACAGATTATGTAGACACTATGAGTTATAACGGATACACTGCAACTCAAATCTTTGGCTATGATGTAATTAAAGATAAGTTTAAAGAATACATTGGATTTGACAAAAACAATAGGGTTTCTGACAAGGTTATGGACTATATGCAAGAGTCTGGATATACTGAGGAATATAGCAAATATTACAAAACTCATGCACGCGAAATAGAAAGAATCTCTGATACAAATTCAGACATAGATAACGAAAAACATTAAAAGGAAGTATACAGATGAAGAAAGGTGATATTTTAACAATTGGAACAGTTGAATACTTTATTAGAAGAAAGAGTGAAAGTGGAGAAATTAGTAAGGAAGTAGAAAATTACTATATTGACAAGATTGAACAATTAAGAAAAGAATACAAAGCGGGTGCTGAGGACGATTTCCAACCTCTTCTTAATAAGAGTTTTACTAAGCACTTGCAAGATGCGCATGCAGACAAGATGGAAGAAGGTTTTGATTCAATATCTTTTTCTAACTTCTATAGTGCAAATGAAGCTTTTAGCAGATATGTTAATGAAATGAGTTTTGAAGCTGATGGCAAAACTTATACAATGACAGATGTTGCAGGAATAGATATTTTAGCTCCTATATATCACGCATACAAAGTGGTTTATGGAGAAAGCACTCTAGAGGGTGATGTATTAGATTATTTAGAGAAGTCAGGAGTTGTTACTGATAGAGTCAAAAACGGAGACAATGCAATTGACTATGGTTATATAGATGAGCCTGGTAATGAGGCTTAGAGTTCGTGCAAGTAAGATTATAATCTTACGATTAATTACGCTATATTTTTCTTAAAGCAATGGAAAAATATATAAAGAAGTCTGTTAACATAACGTTAGCAGACTTTTTTCGTAAAGTTGTTGTATATTAAGTTAATGATGACAACTTATCCACATTTTGACAACAAATGTGGATTTCTTGACAACAAAATAATTATAATTGATTATTATAACTAATTATTTCTTATTCTTCTCAAAAGTTTCTGTAAAAAGTTTTATTGAGTCTTGGATACATTTAATAGCTTTGTGTCTATCTCCAATCTCTTGGATAACAACTTTCTTATTCTCTAATTGTTTGTATACTTCTAAGAAATGCTTTAGCTCTGTCATGATGTGATGAGGAAGCTCATCTAGGTCTTTGATATCATGCCATTGTGGGTCACCAAAAGGAATAGCGATAATTTTTTCATCGTCTTCTTCTCTATCTATCATCTTAACCATACCTATAGGATAACATCTAACTAATGAATTTTGTCTAATAGGTTGACTGCATAGAACAAATACATCAAGT
This sequence comes from uncultured Christensenella sp., assembly GCA_964630515.1. Classification (GTDB taxonomy): domain Bacteria; phylum Bacillota; class Clostridia; order Christensenellales; family UBA1242; genus UBA11490. The sequence continues at coordinate 13,381 of CAZVVP010000021.1, forward strand.
GGGTCATTGTCTCCAGCATAAGTTCTTGGGATAAAACCGTAATTCATAGGATAGTGAGTTGATGTGTATAATACTCTGTCAAGAATAATTAATCCAGTTTCTTTGTCTAATTCATACTTGTTTTTGCTACCTTGCTCAATCTCTATACAAGCAATAAAGTCTTCTGGATTAATTCTTTCTTTAGATATATCTTTCCAAATATTCATAAATTTTTCCGCTCCTTAAAAAAATAATGATTAGTCTATTTTAGTCCAAAAAACTCCCTTTGTCAATACTAAAAATAAACCTTTTTTAAATATAAATTTTTCTACAACACTAGATCTTCTATTGCGAAAAATGTAAACTTTTTCTCCCTTTGCTATTGACGGCGAAGTTACCTCTATGCTAGAATATACTAAGAAATATTGAAAAATAATCTAAGGGGGAATAAATTTATGAACAAACAATTAATACTATCCAAAATCGCAAGTTTAATGATTATTGGCGGAGCGGTTGCTGAAGCAATCTTTATTCCTGGTCTTGCTGTTGAAACTGTTAAAACTTTGCCAGAGGAAATGGATTTGAAAACTGAGAAAGCATCTTATGTGCTAGACTATGCTTTGTCTGACGATAACTTTAACGAAATTAAGAAAGAGTTAAAGACAACTCAGGATAAAATTGCTGAAGAAGATATAACTTTCTGGGGAATAATTACAGCTTTTGAGGAGGCAACATCTTTTGAGAATATGGAAAAAAGAGCAATTGAGACTCAAGAGTATGGCGAAAAAATAAAAGAAATAAATCGTGATATTGAGGATTTAACAAGAAATAAAGAAATTGCAACCAAAGGAGTACTTGGTGGAATTGGGGCAATCTTGGGTGGTGCGCTCCTTTCTAAATTTTCAAACAATGGCAAAGAATCAGATAAAGATACTCCAGACATGGTAAATTAACTAAAAGTATTATCAATGCTTATTCATAATACAAATATGTTAATAAAAAAACTGACATAAAGCTAATAAACTCTATGCCAGTTTTTTTGTTATTTACTAATCTTTTCTAATCCGCCCATATATTTTCTAAGAACTTCTGGGATTGTTACTGAGCCGTCAGCGTTTTGGTATTGTTCAAGTATTGCTGGGAATAATCTTGATGTTGCAAGACCACTTGCATTAAGAGTATGAACAAATTCCACTTTCTTAGTTTCCTCATTACGATATCTAGTATTAGATCTTCTTGCTTGGTAGTCTCTTGCATTACTTGCACTACTAACTTCCTTATATATATTCATGCTAGGAATCCAAACTTCAATATCATAAGTTCTGCACATGCTAGCACTGCAGTCTCCAGCAGCAAGCTTAGATAATTGGTAGTGAAGTCCAAGTTTTTGAACCAATTTTTCAGCTTTGGCAACTAATTCTTCGAAAGCTTTGTCGCTGTCCTCAGGTTTAGTATATTGAACCATCTCAACTTTGTTAAATTGGTGTCCTCTTATCATGCCACGCTCTTCTGACCTGTAGCTTCCTGCCTCTCTTCTGTAGCATGGAGTGTATCCAGCAAACTTCTTAGGCAAATCGCTTTCTTTCATAATTTCGTTTCTATAGATATTAACTAATGCGGTTTCTGCAGTAGGAAGCAAGAACTTACTAGTCTCACTTTTACTATCAATCCAATACACATCATCGCTAAATTTAGGGAATTGTCCAGCACCAAGACCGCACTCATAGTTAAGCATATGAGGAAGTAGTACAAACTCATAACCATCATTTAAATGTTCATCAATAAAGAAGTTAAGAAGAGCCCACTCTAATCTAGCTCCAAGTCCTCTATATATCCAGCTACCATTTCCTGCAAGCTTAGCGCCTCTCTCATAGTCGATTAGCCCCAAATCTTCACAAATCTCAATATGGGATTTTGGTTCAAAATCAAACTTAGGTTTTTCGCCAAAAGTAGAGATAACCTTATTGTTCTCTTTCTCTCCAGCAAGCAAGTCGTCATCTGGCATATTAGGAAGTGCTAGCAAGAAGTCAGTCATAACTTTGTCTAACTCTTCAATTTCTTTGTCTAGCACGCTAATCTCTTCGCCAATTTTTTTGCTTTCCGAAATAATCTCGGTTACATCTTTTCCTTCTTTCTTTAGCTTTGGAACTAGGGCACTATTTGTGTTTCTTTGAGCCTTAAGAGTCTCAACCTTTGCAAGCAATTCTCTCTTTTTAGAATCATTAGCAAGAAACTCCGCAAAGTCTACATCTGCGCCTTTCTTAGCTAAACTTTTCTTAACATAATCGGGATTTTGTCTAATCAAATTAATATCTAACATTTCTTCCCACTCCTTGAAAAATATTTTTAATTATTAGATATTTTAATAGATTTTTTGACATTCTACAAGTCTTTTTTTTAATTTGTCAAAAAGTTTCGTGAAAATATATAACTTTCTATTTAATTTAATCCAAAAATGCAAGAATTTCTATGAATGAGATAATCACTTTGAGATTTGCTATAATTAATGTTAATATATAATATATACTTTTATGTAAAAAAATAAGGTGTAAAGACTAAGGGGTGTTTAATGGAAAAAAGATTACATATCCTTCAAGCAATTGATGAATTCCTGCCTCACATAAGCGGTGCAGTTAGGGCGGTAGATAACTACTCTAAGAATCTAGCAATATCGCATGATGTCACAGTAGTGACTCAAGGTGAGGCACAAGATATATATAACTATCTGCCATATACAGTCATATATGGCAATTCTTTTAATACTCTTAAGAAGAAACTATCTGGTGTTGCTCCAGACATTATCCATGTTCACTCAAGTGGCAAAATCCTAGACTATATGTTATCTATTGCCAATGCACAAAATATTCCAATTGTGGCAACAATCCATAGCGATAGCATTACTAAGATAATTATGCGACACGGCAACGGCTTGGTTGCAAAATTAAAAATTAAGAAATTAATTGCCAAATATAACAAGCTAACAGAAGTGTTTGTTTTTAGCCCATATGTTGCGGAGCATTTGAGAGAATACGGTTTTAGTGGTAAAGTATCCTATCTTCCGCTTGCAAGCGACCTAGATAGCGATACAAAGAGGGCTGAACTATTAAAAATCGCTAATGAGAAATATGGTCTAGACCCTGAAACTAACGTGCTAATCTCTATCGGTAATTTAAGGAAAACCAAGAGGCTAGACTTTGCTCTTAAATCCCTTGCAATTGCTAAGAGAAAGGGCTTGAAGTTTAAATATTTCGTTGTTGGCAAAGGGGAAGAGCAGGAAAACTTGGCTAAACTTACCAAAGAGTATGGAATGACAAAAGACGTTAACTTTCTAGGCTACGTCCCAGATGAAAATCTAATCCCATTAATCGCTAGGGCGGACTTGCTACTTCTTCCAACTACTTATGACTTGTTTGGACTTGCTAAGGTGGAGTGTGCAGGTTTTGCCACAGCAGGACTATACATTATGGACAGCTTCGTTGCAAATGAGGTCTTTGACGATATCAACGGCTATCTTTCCAAAAACACTGAGGAGGAGTATTCTCAAAAGATTCTTGAGATATTCTCAAATAAAGCCAAACTTAAAGAAGTCTCTTCTAGTGCCTATACTGACTTATATATTACATGGGATAAGGCAACTTTCATGTTACATGAGAGACTTAGTGGAGTAGTTAACGAAAACACAAAACTTAGAAAGAAATTGAAATAAATAGCGAAATTTAGGGAAAAATAAAATAAATATATATTTTTTAGGGAAAAAATGGAAAAACTAAAGAAAAACTTGAGATTTTCGAAAATAATTAAAATGCTACTTATACTAATTATACTTTTGTCTAGTATAATCTTATTTCCTACAAGTAGTGTAGTTAAGGCGGAAGGAACAGATGACAAACCTACTCCAATACCGACATATTCAACACCTCCCGAAGATTATGTTCCTAATACGCGTTATGTAACATCTAGAGCAAGAAGTATTGTACCAGAGAAGTATTCTCTTCGTGATGAGTATATGATATTTACAGAGAATCAAGATAGCCAAGGGCTTTGTTGGGATTTTGCCTCTATCAAAGCATTATCTACAACTATCATGAAGGCAACCGGAGAATGGGTAGATTTTAGTGAAGGTTGGATTTCTAATGCATTGTATTACGATTCATTAACAGAATCTTCACCTATTAAGACTAATTACTCTGCTGGAGGTGGAGGTAATATTCCTAATTTTAATAAAGTAATAGAAAAATATGGTATTTTGCTAGAGCAAGATTATCCTTATGAAAAAAGTTATAATCTTACAAAGGAAAATTGCGAAGTTTTTTATGATTTTTATAGCCAATATGCCGATAAAGATATATATCAAAGTGTAGAATATGTTAATTATATGTCTTGGAATTCTGGTTGGGTATATAATATTGATGAAGCTAAGAATCATCTAATTAACTATGGAGCGCTTTACACATCTTATGTTTATTTTGATGAAGATTATACAACTATTTCTGGAAAAGATATATGGTATAAAACATCTAATGAAGTATCTGGCACTGCCCATGCTGTAACAATTATTGGTTGGGACGATAACATTACTCTTCCAGGATTTAGTAAAGGTGCATGGATAATTCTTAACAGCTGGGGAAATGATTTTAATGAAGATGATGGAATATTTTATATAGCTTACGATGATACTCATATGCAAGAGTTAGCTGGTTTTGTATATACTGGCGATTCTACTGGTGCATATCTTAATACAATCTTGCAAGACTCAACCGCCTCATATACAACAGAGCAAGCAGGGGCATATTATTTGACAGGTTCTTCCTTTGTTACAACTACCAGTGAGACTAAGCAAAAGAATATATTTTATGGCATGGAAGGAGAAGAATTAAGCCTTACTTATTCTTACTCTATTTCTTCAAGCACGACACTAGAGAGCATAGAGATTTATCGTGACGGGGCTGATGTAACTAGTGATTTTATAACCAAAGTTGACACAAATAACCAAAAAATTACAATTACAGATAGAGATACAACAAGAGCAGATGGAAATTATAAGGTTGTCACCAAGTACAAGCAATCTTCCACTACATACACTAAAAATAATTACTTCTTAGTAACTAACGGAACGGGAATAAATTATGCGTTAGTTTATGCAATAGATTATGCGACCTCTGGTTTGGTTGGAGTAAGAAACCACGTATATTCTTTATTTAATAGTTATGTTAACGAAGAAACTATTGTTTTATTACCTGTAGAGTCTAGTAATTATACAATAAACTTAGATTTTGCATCTGCCACTTATTCGGATATAGAGTCGGTAACAGTTGACACATCTACTACCAATTATAAAGTTCCAACTGAAGAAGAATGTGGAAACTACTATGTAACAATTCAGACTAGAGATGACTTTACAATAACATTTACAAGCACTTCTGGAGGAACGAAAACTATATATGTGGACTTTGTATCTGCGACAAAATATGTTGATGTATATTATGACTTTGGTGGAGGAGAAAAAACACAAGAGTTTAAAGACACCATAGCTTATCCCTCTACTTCCACAGAAAAATATATAGTAGAAATTCCCAACAGAGATACAGAAAACGGTTGTTATACATTTGCAGGTTGGTACTTGGATAGTGAGTTTAGCGAACCACTTAGCACTGCAAGTTCGCAATATTATTTTACTCAATCGGATATAATCCTAGATTCTAGTCCAACATATAGCGCTTATTTGTACAGCGCAAATTTATATTCTTATACAGCATATATTATCCTCTACGCCAAATGGGAAGAGAATACATATACAATTAAATATGACACTAATATTGACACAGATGATGGCAAACATTGGGTGTACTATGAAACATATGTAAGTGGTGCAAGTAGACATGACCCAGATATAAGTACTCTTTCGGTTGCTGACAAAGTTTTTAACGGTTATTGGTATACAACGTCTGCGTGTTCTACCAAGTGGTCAGCATCAACCGTTACTACAAATAAGACTGTGTATGCTGAATGGGTTAATAGAGAATTTACAATTACATATTACAAAGACAAAGACAAAAGTGCAACGTACAAGACTGTGACGTATGAGACTGGAGAGACAATATCTTCATATACTCCAACAGCTTCTACTGGATACGAATTTGTAGAGTGGAGAAATGTTGATGATGATACGCCTTTTACTGACACAGTAATGGGAACTGAAAACATTGAGGTGTATCCATATTTCAAACTCAAAACTTATGTTTTGACATTGATACATAACGGGACGACTTTGACTACGCTTGATGTGGAATATGGCACTTATGTTAAGGATTTCTTAGACGCATATACTTTTAGTGATGGAAAGACTATAGCGCAATATATAGAAGGAAAATATCTTGAAGGCTATTATACTAATAGTTCATGTAGTACAAGCCTTTCTAGTACGAAAAAAATGACATCAAATTATACTGTATATCTTTCGTACACAGATGAGAGTTATTCTGTTGTATATGACTATAATTACAGTACATTAATTGGAAGTGAAACTGAACCTAGTCAAGAGATAATTACTTATGATTTTGGCGAAACACTGGCAAACCCAACGGGAAGCAGAACAGGACACACTTTTACTGGCTGGTACTATGATGAAGAATGTACAACAAAGTGGGATAGTACAACAATGCCAGATATTGGCGGTAATGGAGAGTCTATTACCGTATATGCAGGTTGGGAGATTGAAACTTTCGATATCTCAGTTTCTTGGTCAGGAGGGTTTGGTAGAGTATTCCGTCCAATAATTATTGCTATGAGTCTAGAACCTTTAAGTGGTTATACCGAAACTGGAAGCTTTGTAGAACAAGAGAATTACTTTGAAGAAGTATCATACACAATACAAGCCCACGAAGGCTATCATATAGTTTCTTATTCTGGATTTGTAAGTGCAAGCTATAGTGATGAAAATACAACTGAAGTACTTGTAGAAACAGGAAATATTACAAGCGATTTAAATTTAACCGTCATCTTTGCGCCTAACACAGATACAGAATATACAGTGTATCACTGGAAAGAGAATTTAAGCGGAAGTTATGAAGAGGTGGAAGGGGACAGACAGACACTGTCTGGAACTACTGCGCAAGTAACAAATGCGGTTGCAAATTCTTATGAGGGCTTTACTGTACAAACTTTCAGCCAAAGCGAAATTAACTATGACGGCTCAACTGAGATTAATATTTATTATTCAAGAAATACATATACTTTAACCTTATCAAAAGGCGAAGGAATTAGTACAATAAATCCGACAAGTACAACAATTAGTATAAAATTCCAGAAATACTACACAGTTTCAGCAACTGTACTATCTGGTTATGATTTTGACAAATGGGTTTGTGAGGGAGATATTCTTTCTGGCAGTTCTAATTCAAGCTATTCTTTCTATATGCCAGCAAGCGATATTACACTTACCGCTACTGCTAAGGCAAAAGAGTATTCAATAATCTACTATGGCTACTATGCAGATGGCACAGATTATGTTGTTAATAATATTCCTTTTGGCAGCATATTATCAGAGCCAACTGAGGCAAAAGGAGAAAGAGAAGGGTACACATTTGAGGGATATTATACAGATAATTCATATTCTACTCTATGGGAAATACCAGACACCATGCCTGCAAGCAACCTGCAAGTATATTGTTTATGGGAGGCAAACTCTTACTCAATTACATATAACTTCAACTATGGCACAATAATTTCATCAATGAATGAGGTTGAGCCAAGTCCTTATGAGAAAGGCTACAACTATGGCGAAACTATTGAGGAGTTTTCCCCTACAAGAGCGGGACATAATTTCTTGGGTTGGTTCATGGAAGAAGCTTGTACAAATGCTTGGGTTAAGCCTTCTACTATGCCAGAGTTGACAAATGTTGGCGACACAATAGAAGTCTATGCTAAGTGGGAGATTCTTTCCTATTTAGTATCAGCGTCAACTAATGGATATGGCGAAGTTACACCATCGTCTAGTAATGTTACATATGGCGGAAGTGTTACATTTACAATTAGTCCTAATTCTCACTATCATATAACAAATGTTACAGTTGATGGAAGTGATGTGAGTGACTTGGAGGGTATAATTAATTCTAATCAGCTTACTTTAACTAATGTAGCTGATAGTCACGAAATATATGTTGCTTTTGCGATAGACACGTATGTAATTACAGCGTCAAGCGGGATACAAGGAAGTATAGCCCCAAGTGGAGAAAGCGTTTGCAACTGGAATACTTCCAAGACATTCACGTTTACACCTTCCACTGGCTACTATGTATCAAGTGTACTTATAGATGGCGTAGCTTTAGGTGAGACAGAGTTAAGCAGTGCAATTGCAAATGGTTATACTTTCTCCAACATCTCAGATAACCACACAATTGCAGTAGAGTTTGAGATACTTACATTTAGTGTAACAATAAGTGTAAATAACTCAAATTATGGCAGTGCGTCTATTGTCGATACTGACCAAAATGCAGACGGAACATTTAATTATGGCACTGAGATAGAAATATATATCAATATAAATAACGGCTACAAGATATCTTCAGTCGAAGTTTCTGGTGTAGAAGTTGAAGTCGGAGATGTGAGTGGATATTATGTAGTTGTCCCAAGTTTGACCAAGAATGAGGCAATAGTTGTAAACTTTGAGCCAAGAGATGACATATCCTACACAGTTGTGCATTACTTAGAAAGTATTAATTCTTCTGATAATCGTGTAGAGATTAATGGTACTTATTATGTAATGAAAGAGATAGAGTATTCGCAGGGTAGTACTGGAGAACAAACTAATGCAGTTGCAAAATCCTACACTGGTTTCTATGTTGCGGATACATATAACACTACAATTACTGCCGACGGAAATGCAGAGAGTTATATTTGCTATAACAGAAACACTTATTCTATTACAATTGTTAATCAATATACTTCAATTACAACTGTTTCTGGAAATGGAAATTATAAGTTTGGTGCTAGTGCTGAACTAAATGTACAAATCTTAGACCAAGGCTACTCATTTGTATCGTGGACAAGTAGCGATGAGACATTGCAGGCTAGTGGTAATAACGCAAGCTATATGTTTGAAATGCCAGCAGGCAACTTGACCTTTACTCTTAGCTTAAAGAAAAATGCTTACAGCATAACATTTGTAGCTTTCGATAATAACGGGCAAGCAGACAAAGTAATTACAGGTATTGAGTATCAAAGTAGTGTTAAAGATATCATGCCAGCTGACCCAGTAAGAATTGGTCATACTTTTGGCGGATACTTCAGCGATGATACAAATTTAAGTGCATGGAACTCAGATATAACAATGCCAAATCATAATTTGACTATATATGTCAAGTGGGATATTAATTCCTACACAATTACTTATATTTTTGGTTATGAGAGTTTACGTGGCTATGAGGAATTAGAAACCAAGCCAGCGTTATTCCAAACCACAAGCCAAGAATATGATTCGCAAATTTCTCCACCAGAAGTAAGTTTTGAGGGCTATCAATTTAATTCTTGGCTTTATGACGATGGTTCTAAATTTGAAAGCGGGGACAAAGTAGGAGTGACCGATTTGACCCTAACTGCTACTTGGACAATTAATACATATACTGTTGTCTTGCAGGCTGGAAATTATGGAAAAATCGGGGGCAAGAAGGATGCTTGAGGCGTGACGTTTGATTGCACAAGTACTTCAAGGAT
>CAZVVP010000022.1:0-22881 GCA_964630515.1 uncultured Christensenella sp.
ATTTTATATTCATAGTTTCTAACATTTCATCTAAATATATTTATATATATATTATACATTTAGTATACCATTATAAAGACACGTTTGAAAAATAAATTTAAATCAATTTTTATTTAGCAAAATATCTATCTTTCTTTAGTTTTGGTGAAAAGTTAACAAAATATTTGTAAAATATACCTTAATAATCTAGGTAATTTTTTTGTCTGTTTGTCATATATATTATTTGATGAAAGAAATATATAACGATTACCCCGAAACATATTCTGAGAATTTAATAGAGAAACTAAGTCAAGGATATAGGGCAAATAAGCCTAAGACCATGTCTTTTTTGAATAAATTTAAGGAGGAAAAAACTATGGAGAAAGTAACAACCTTAAATAATGAGCCAAATAAAGTCTCCACACTTCAGACGGAGACAAGAGAAGCTTTTAGGCTATACAGCCTAATTAGTAGTAATTACTGCAATTTGATTACATATTTCGACAATATTATTGCCAAAACAAGCTCTTCCAAAAGAGAGATTTACCAAAACATTAGAGCCTCTCTTATAGTTGACCAAGAGAGATTTAATGAGACATTCTATACTGTGTGCAACTCAATGTGTTGCAATATGAATAACTATAATCAGCTTATATATACGACAATTTTTGAATTTATTGACTTGACGGAAAACCTAAGCAGTCTTGCTATAACCAATTTTGCTGGAGAAGACACACAACTTGTCTTAAGACTAAGGCAAAACGCTTATGATATGTTTAGAACCTTTGTGGGTGCAAGACCATTTAGGATATAGAGACTTAAGGTTCGCGAAAGTGAACTTTAAGTCTTTTTTTATTTTATGAAAGAAAAGGATTGACAAATCGAACAAATGTTTGATACAATACAAATAATAAATTTACAAGAGAGGGTGAAAAAAGCAAATGAAAAGATTTATCCTTCATAGTGACCTAAATAACTTCTATGCAAGTGTAGAGTGTCTGATTAATCCAAAAATCAAAAATGATGCAGTGATTGTCTGTGGTGATGCGTCAAAAAGGCATGGGGTAGTGCTGGCTAAGAACTATGTTGCAAAGAAGTTTGGAATAAAGACTGGCGACACTATACTTGAGGCGGAGAACAAAGTGGCTGGCAAAGTAAAGGTCACTAAAATCAAGGCAAGATTAGATTTGTATCAAAAGGTCTCATATAGGGTGCAAGAGATATACACAAAATACACTGACTACGTGGAGATGTTTGGGATTGATGAGGCTTGGCTGGACATTACTCCCACCACTAAAGATTATTCTGAGGCTTTGGAAATAGCCGACATGATACGCAAAGAGGTGAAAGAAAGAATTGGACTTACTGTAAGTATTGGGGTTAGTTTTAACAAAATTTTTGCAAAACTGGGAAGTGATTTGAAGAAACCAGATGCAATAACCTTGATTACAAAAGGCAATTATAAAGACAGAATACACCCACTTAGTGTCAATAACCTACTATTTGTTGGAAAACAAACCACAAAAAAGCTACAGAAACTTAACATCAACACAATCGGAGATTTAGCCATAGCTGACAAGAAACTACTTGAGAAATACTTTGGGGTTATTGGAATTAAGCTTTGGGAATACGCCAATGGCTTAGACTTGAGTCCTGTTAAGCTTTATGCTACAAAAGACGATATTAAGTCAATCGGTAACAGTATCACATGGCATAGGGATTTGTGCAATATGGAAGATGTATCTATGGTGTTTTATACCCTAGCGGAGCAAGTCGCCTATAGGATAAAGAGGGCGAATCTATACTGCAACGAAATACAGATTTTTGTTAAAGACAACAACCTACACTCTTATGAACATCAGTGCAAGCTTCCCTATCCTACCAATACTTCCTATGATATCGCAAAGGAGTCTATTAAGCTCTTTGAGAGAACTTGTAATCTAGATATCCCAAAGAGAGCGCTTGGGATACGGCTAAAAGATTTCAGCGACAACTTGCAGACATCTATCTTTGACGCGGGAAAAAATGTCATTAAGAATGAGACAATCGACAACACTATGACCAAGATAAGAAACAAATATGGAGATAAGGCTATCGTTAGAGGCAACACTCTTTGGGAAAGTTAGAAAAAAATCTTAGATAGAATATATACACTATCTAAGACTTTTTTTATTATCCAACATATCTCATTGCAATACTTCTTATTTGGATAATTTATATACTATTTAGCCTCACTTAAGTTTGAGCCTGAGGAAATATTTACCTCTAGTTTTACTTCTAGGTCAACTACATTCTCCATGCATTTTTTCAAAGTTTCCTTAACAATTTCTTCCTCACCTGCAACAACATCACAAACAAGTTCGTCATGGATTTGGAGAATTAACTTACTTTTTAAATCCTTAGCTTTGAATGAATTATACACGTCAATCATGGCAAGCTTAATAATATCACTTGCACTGCCCTGCAAAGGCATATTCATAGCGACTCTTTCGCCAAATAGCTGTTGCATTCGATTGCCTTTAAGCTCTGGAATAAATCTTATTCTTCCCTTAATTGTCTTAACAAAGCCATGTTCTTTTGCAAAATCAACATTATCCTTCATGTACTTCTCAATTGCTGGATATTTCTCAAAATATCTATCTATATACATCTTGGCTTCCGCTTTAGTGATTCCGATATTGTGGCTTAGACCCCAGTCGGAAATTCCATAAATTATGCCAAAATTAATCGCTTTAGCACTTCTACGCATATTATCTGAGACCATTTCTACAGGAATTCCAAATATCTCACTTGCTGTAATTGAGTGAATATCTTTGCCAGTGTTATACGCATTGATTAGTCTATCATCTCCGCTAAAGTTGGCAAGTAGTCTTAACTCAATCTGAGAATAATCGGCACTAATTATAGAGCCATTTGGGTCGCTTGGGATAAAGATTTTTCTTAAAATTTTTCCCTCATTGGACCTAGTTGGGATATTCTGCAAATTTGGGTCTTGGCTACTAAGCCTGCCAGTTGCAGTAAGAGTCTGATTAAAGGTTGTATGAACTCTATCCTCTTCGTCCTTAAATTCTTGGTAAAGTTTGATATAAGTGGAATATAGCTTGAAATATTGCCTATAATCAATAATTTTCTGAACAATTGGGTGCTGACCAATCAGTTCATTTAAGACATTAATATTAGTACTGTCTTTCTTATTTTGTTTGCTCTTTAGGTTAAGAGATCCAAATAACACTTCACCTAACTGCTTTGGACTATTTAAGTTAAATCTTGACCCTGCCATGTCAAATATTTCCTCAGAAATCTCTGCAATTAAGTTCTTATACTTTTCATCAAGGGCGGATAATTCTGCGCTATCTACCTTAACCCCGCTCTTTTCCATTTCATAAAGTATCTTTATAAGAGGCAACTCCATATTGTAGTACAAATCCTCTAGTTCGAGCTCTTTGAGTTTGCCCTCAAGATAGTCTTTCATGCTGGAGATGTTTTTCGCCCTATAACTTTGTGGTAAAGTGAAATAATCTATCGCTTGGATAAAGTTAAGAGGCTTAATATTACTGTTGACTAAATACTTGGCAATCAAAACATCGAAGAAAACTCCGTTAACGTCCACATTATACTTAGAAATTTCATGTAAGAATGTCTTTGCGTCATAGAAATATTTAGGGAATTTGTCATCTTGGAGTTTTGGCAAGACAACCTTAATAATTCTATCTATTTCCACAAAACTATCTAGCAAATTTGGCTTAATTGCGAAGTTGTATTCGCTCTCTCCGTCATATAGGCTAAAGATATCTTCGTCTAAATATAGAGATAGTTGCTTAGCTGTAGCAAGGATATCTAAGGCTTTAGCAATCTCTTCTTCTGTCTTAATTATTTTAAGAGGCTCTTCTTCCTCAAGGGCTTCTTTTGAGCCAGTCACCTCAAATAGTCCAGTCTTTCTAAGAAGGGAGTTGAACTGATATTTCTTGAAAAAGTCCAGAGTTTTCTCCCCAAACGGATAGTCAAATCTAAAGTCGTCCAAACTAGAATCTATATTATAATCTGTAACAATTGTTGCTAATTTCTTAGAAAAGTAAGCACTTTCTTTGTCTTTGGTAAGTCGTTCTTTCTGCTTATCTGTAAGCAAATCGATATTGGCATATACGCCATCTATGTCGCCATATTTAGTAATTAGGCTAAGTGCTGTCTTTTCTCCAATCCCCTCAACGCCCTTGATATTGTCCGAAGTGTCGCCCATTAGTGCTTTAAGCTCAATTATCTGTGCGGGAGCAAGTCCCATAACCTCTTTTAATTTTGCTTCGTCATAAACAATCGCCTCTCCGCCTTTCTGTGGTGCATAGACTTTTGTGCCTTCTTTGACTAACTGCAAAACATCTTTGTCGGCAGACACAATTATATTGTCTGTATCAAACTTATTAGCAAGAACGCCTATTATATCGTCTGCCTCAATATCATCTAGCTCTAGATACTTAATGTGCATTGTGTCTAGCATTTCTTTAAGCAGTGGAAGCTGAGCAATAAGCTCTCTAGGCGTTGGTCTCCTTTGGGCTTTATATTCCTTGTACATCTGGTGTCTAAAAGTTTTCTTGCCTTTATCAAAAGCAACAGCGATATACTCAGGCTGATATTCCTCAATAATTTTGACAAGAGTATTGGCAAAACCAAACACAGCATTACTTATTACACCATCGAAGTTTTGTAGCATCGGAAGTGCATAAAACGACCTAAAGCAGATATTATTTCCGTCTATTATTACAAATTTACTCATTTATTATTACAGTTCCTTGAATAAAAAAAATCATAAGCAACCAACCAAACTAAATATTTGATTATATTACTTATGATATTATACCCTAGTAATTTGTTTTTTACCAAACAAAAGGGAAAGAAATTTGTTATTCTAACTCAAACTTGCCAGTGTAAAGCTGATAGTACTTGCCCTTAGCATTAATTAACTCTTCGTGATTGCCCTTCTCAATAACCACACCTTTCTCCAGTACCATAATAACATTGGAGTTATGGATTGTGGAAAGTCTGTGTGCAATTACAAATACTGTTCTTCCCTGCATAAGAAGGTCTGTTCCCTCTTGGACAAGCTTCTCAGTTCTTGTATCGATACTACTAGTTGCTTCGTCCATTATCATCACAGGAGTGTCTGCAACCGCTGCTCTTGCAATTGCAAGTAGTTGGCGTTGACCTTGAGACAAGTTTTCGCCATTATTAGTAAGCATTGTATCGTAACCGTCAGGTAGTCTTCTTATAAAGTCATCAGCGTTAGCAAGCTTTGCTGCGCTATATACTTCCTCATCAGTCGCGTCAAGTCTTCCATATCTAATATTATCCTTAACAGTACCAGTAAATAAATTTGTGTCCTGAAGAACTATTCCTATCGCTTTCCTTAAATCATTTTTCTTAATCTTGTTGATATTAATTCCGTCATATCTAATTTTGCCGTCTTTGATATCATAGAACCTATTAAGTAGATTAGTAATGGTTGTCTTGCCCGCACCTGTTGAGCCAACGAAAGCGACTTTCTGTCCAGGTTTGGCATACACTGACACATCATGCAAGACTGTTTTGTCTGGAGTGTAGCCAAAGTCTACATTCTCCATCACGATATCGCCTTTCATGTCTGTGTATGTAATCCTTCCGTCTTTGTGAGGGTGTCGCCATGCCCACCTATGAGTATGCTCATCAGTTTCTACTATCTTGCCATTCTCTTCTTTAACATTGACAAGTGTTACATACCCCTCATCAACTTCCACTTCTTCGTCCATAAACTCAAATATTCTCTCTGCTCCTGCCATAGCCATAACTACGCTGTTAATCTGGCTAGATAGTTGGGAGACTGGCTGAGTGAAGCTCTTGGATAATAGCAAGAATGAACTTAACATTCCTATATTAAATAGACTAAATCCTTGCAATGAGAAATTGTATATTCCAGCAATTGCAAATGCTCCACCGATGATTGCAATCAAGACATATTGCAAATATCCAATGTTGCCCATGATTGGCATAAACATATTAGCGTATTTACTTGCCTTATAGGCATTGTCGCAAAGTTCATCGTTTAACCTCTTGAAATCTTCTTTAGCATTCTCTTCGTGATTAAACACTTTAATAACTTTTTGTCCCCCAAGCATTTCTTCTACATAGCCGTTAACTGAGCCTATGCATCTCTGTTGCATTGCGAAGTGTTTAGCGCTCTTTCCACCCACCTTTTTGACAACAAACATCATCAAAACTAGCGTTAAGATAACAATTATTGTCAAATAGATGCTAGTATATAACATAGAAGCAAAAGTGAATACTATGGTAAATAGCGAACTTATTACATTAGGCAAAGTCTGAGAAATTAATTGCTCTAAAGTATCGGTATCGTTAGTGTATCTACTCATAATATCGCCATGTGTATGAGTGTCGAAATATCTGATTGGAAGTTTCTGCATCTTAGCAAACATATCATCTCTTATATTTTTGAGAGTCTTTTGAGAAATCTTGACCATAACAAGATTATGTATTGCTGTCGCAATTACTCCTACTAAGCACACGCACGCAATATATATTATTGAACTAATTAGTCCACTAAAATTAACCTCAAGTCCAAGCTTAACCGACTCAAGCATAGGCTCAATGTGGTCGTTAATAAGAGTCTCAATATACATTGTGCTAAGCACTCCAGATAACGCACTTACTGTAATTGTTATAAGCACAATTATCCAACTTAGTTTGTGTGGTCCAAAGACATATTTAAGAAGTCTCTTAATTGTCTGCTTGCCATTCTTTAGTCTTGGTTTCTTTGGCATTTCGTTCATTTTTTCTTACCCCCTTTGCTTTGAGAGTAGTATACATCTTGGTAGATTTCGCATCTATTAAGTAATTCTTTGTGGTTTCCAATATCTACAATCTTTCCACCGTCAAGCACAATTATCTTATCTGAATTCTCAATAGAAGAGATTCTTTGTGCAATAATTATCTTTGTAGTCTCAGGGATAAAGTTAGCAAAGTTCTCTCTAATTAACTTGTCTGTCTTAGTGTCAACAGCACTTGTACTATCATCTAAGATTAGTATTTTAGGCTTCTTTAGTAGTGCTCTTGCAATACAAAGCCTTTGTTTCTGTCCACCTGAGACATTAGTTCCGCCCTGCTCTATGTAGGTGTCATATTTGTTAGGGAAACTCTCAATAAAATCATGCGCTTGAGCAAGTTTGCACGCCTCAATTATTTCTTCATCAGTGGCATTCTCATTACCCCATCTTAGATTTTCTTTAATAGTTCCGCTAAATAGTTCGTTCTTCTGCAAGACCATAGAGACTTCATTTCTCAAAGTCTCCAAGTCATATTTCTTGACATTGACTCCGCCAACTTTTACTTCACCAAAAGTAGCATCATATAGTCTTGGGATAAGTTGCACTAAAGTTGTTTTGGAACTACCCGTTCCACCTATTATTCCGACTACTTCCCCTGATTCAATCTTAAGATTAACATCACTAAGACAAAGTTTGTTCATATCCTTAGCATAGCTAAAGTTAACATTATTAAATTCGATACTTCCATCTGTAACCATTGTAACAGGGTCTTCTGGGTTGGTAATGTCTGGGACTTCGTCCAAAACTTCTACAATTCTTGTTCCTGCCTCTCTGGAAATTGTTATCACAACAAGCACCATTGATAACATCATAAGAGAGCTTAGTAGTTGGATTCCATAAGTAATCAATGTCGATAATTCTGCAGTCTGAAGCAAAGCTCCTTGACTGCCAATAATAAGATTAGCCCCCACCCAACAAGTAAGCACGATTGCTACATATACAGCAAGTTTCATTAGTGGGTTATTAAATGAGGTAATCCTAGATGCTTTGGAAAAGTTTGTATAAATATCTTCACTTGCATCGTTAAACTTCTCTATTTCGTAATCTTCCTTAACGAAAGATTTAACAACTCTAATTCCTCTAACGTTTTCTTGAACAACTTGGTTAAGCCTATCATATTTCTTAAATACTTTCTTCCAGATTGGCTTAACAGCAAACATAATTGCCATTAACCCAATAAATAGTATTGGCACAGTTGCTAAGAATATCCACGCAATATTTGCATTAAGCACAAAGGACACAACAAGTGAGAATATAAGCATAAGCGGTGCTCTCACTGCAATCCTTATAATCATCTGATACGCCATCTGAACATTGGACACATCGGTTGTCATTCTTGTAATTAGGCTTGATGTTGAGAATTTGTCAATGTTAGAGAATGAAAATGTCTGTATTTTGTTATACATATCCTCTCTTAAATTCTTAGCAAAACCCGTTGATGCTTTGGCACAATGTACGCCAGAAAGAGCACCAAACACCATAGCAAGCAGAGACATAATAACAAGTATTCCCGCGTACTTTAGAATTTCCCACATATCACCGCTTGTACCTGCTTTGGAAACAGTATCAAGATATGTAAGAAGTCCTGTCATGACGTATGGAATAGCAACTTCTAGCACAACTTCAATCGCTACATATATTGGTGTCAATATTGATGATTTCTTATATTGCCTAATACTCTTTGCTAATTTCTTTATCATATTTATCCCTCCTATATTTATTTTCTTTCGATAAAAAAGGGATTATTTAATCCCTTTTTCTAAAATCTCACGTATCTTATATTAATATTTCTTTAGTATCAGTTTAATTATTTACTAACATTATAGCTGTTAATTTTTCTTCAGTATTAACTAATAATCAATTATTCTAGTAATTAATTTTTCTTCTTTCAAAGTAGCTTTGTGGGTGAGCACAAACAGGACAAAGCTTTGGAGCAGTCTTTCCAGTATGGATATGTCCACAATTTCTACAAATCCAAATTTCTTCGTTGTCACTATTAAATACTCTATCGTCTTCGATATTTGCTAGCAACTTTCTATATCTCTCTTCGTGTTCTTTCTCAATGTTTGCTACTGCTCTAAACTTGTAGGCGATATCTTTGTATCCCTCTTCTTCAGCTTCTCTAGCCATTCTATCATACATATCAGTCCACTCACCATTTTCGCCCTCAGCTGCAACAAGTAAGTTTTCCTTAGTTGTAGGAATATCACCACCACAAAGAAGCTTAAACCACATCTTTGCGTGTTCTTTCTCATTATTTGCAGTCTCTTCGAAGAAAGCAGCTATTTGCTCAAAGCCCTCTTTCTTAGCTTTAGATGCAAAGTAAGTATATTTATTTCTTGCTTGGCTTTCTCCAGCAAATGCTTCTTGCAAATTCTTATATGTTTTACTATTTTCAAATTCCATAGATATCCTCCTTATTTGTATAAGTTTATATCTCCATAAACTTAACCAAAGTATAACATAAAAAATTTAACTTCCAAACGATTTTTTGCAAATTTAAGTATTAGTATATTCTATATTATTAAAATATAGAATTGATTAGTAAAAACTTGCAAAATTTTTTATAAAATAATATATTTATAATATACTAGAAAATATATATATAAGTGCTTTTCTTTAGCAAGTACTAAACATTTTTGGGGGATAAAAAATGAGTATAATTTGGGACAAAGATTGGAAATATAAGATTGCGTTGGATAGGACAATATATGGCGATGTAGTCAATTTTGCAGGCAAAATTAAGGACAAAACAGCAAGACAAACTTTCAAGGCTGAGATTGAGTTCTTTAAGAAGAACTTTTCACTGCAACAAGTAATTGACAAAGTCGCAATACTCCAAAACGACAAAGAATATGCTGTATTTTCGCACAATATTAAGAAAAATCTGCAATATATGTTACATATTCCACTGGAGTTAAAGAGTTATTATGAAGCAAAGATTGAGGTTTCTAATCCGTCCTACAAAGAACTTCTAACTTTTCTTCTAGAGTATGGGCTTAAGACCAAATATTTCCCACCTATGAAAAGTTATTATAAGTTAGTACTTGGCAAGTTCTATAACAAAGTCATGGCAAAGATTAAAAGTTACGCTAGCCAGTACAAGAAAAGTACCCCTACGAAATACTTAGAAGAGTATGAGGTAAGAAACTCTCTAGATGAGTTAAGAAAAAAGATTGCATCAAACCCATCAACTCTTAATCTTTGGGGGGATAATCACAAGATAGACTATGTTTTGAAATATGACAACTCTTTTGGCTTTGGCAAGTTTAGAAGCGAAATAACCTCTGGACTTAATAATGTGTTAACTATCAATTGCCCTAATCATAAGATTGAAGAAAACGATTTGCACAACCAGTATCTAACTAACGTCTATCCCGGATATGCTAATTTTGTAATAACTCAGTTTGGGGACACAACTTCAAGACACATCGACTTTGGAGCTAATTTTGTTATCAATGGCTGGAGCACCTTCTCCGCTTGGCATATTTTCCCAAGCATTTATACTAAGAATTTAAAAATTATTAATTCAAAGATAGTGCTTGAGTTGATAAAAAGTCACTCAAATAAGAATTATGCATTACTTAATAATATGCTTATTAATAGCTTTGGCAAAGAAACTGCATTAAAAATACTTTTCCAAATAACACAAATGCCGGCTAAGTTCGAATCACGTATACTTGGTGCTATTGCGACTGAATTTGTAATTGACTGCAATTTTGCACTTAATCCAAAGAATTATTTGGAAAGACTAAAGAGGGTAGATATCACAAATTATTTTACAAGCCTAAATAAGCTTAAATAAATATTAGAAGGATTGATATTGTTATTGGAAATCAATCCTTTTTTTTTTAACACAAATATTTGATTTGTCATATTTAATACAAAGTAAATGGATAATTGGAGATAAGTTAATGACATATCAAGAATATTTGGAGTATATCTTAAATTTGCAGAATTATGCTAATTTGGATTTTGGCATAATTGGATATAGCACCTTTGGGCTTCCTATATACTATGCACATTATGGCGACTATACTGGCAATCAAATAATAATTGAGGGAAGTATTCATGCAAGAGAGTATGTTGCGGGATTGGTAGTAGCACGACAGGCGCAGTATTTGGCAGAGACTAGCCCTCAAATTAATGGCGGGATATATTTTATCCCCAACACTAACCCCGATGGAGTAAAGCTTGTACTTGAAGGAGTCACAGAGGATTATTGCCCAAAACTTCAAGAGATTTTGCTTGCTATTAACGATGGAAATCCAGATTTTGGGCAATGGAAAGCAAACGGGCTGGGAGTGGACTTAAATGTTAACTTTGACGCACTTTGGGGTGGCGGAAGTCAAAATGTTTTTTGCGTAGCATCTGGAAATTTTGTGGGCTATTACCCTAATAGCGAAAGAGAAGTGAAAGAACTCCTTGCTTTTACAGAATTAGTAAGACCTGCACTTACAATCTCCTATCACACTAAAGGTGAAGTTATATATTATGGCTTTGAAGTGCTTAATGAGGCAAGTCTTGCTAGAGATTTTGCGATAGGCGAAATGCTAGCAGATGTTACTGGGTACGCATTAGTTAGAACAATCGCCTCAACTGGAGGATATTCCGACTGGGTCAGTCAACATTTGCAAGTGCCAGCATACACGATTGAAGTGGGAAATGTTGATATCCCTCACCCTATTGGCGTAGAATATTTAGAAGAAATTTTTGAAAAAAACAAAGATGTCCCTTTGACCGCTCTTGACGCAATTAATATGATTTAGCTTTAAGACATAATATTGAATGAAATAAATATAATAATGATAAATACTAAATTTGTAGTGTTTATCATTTTTTTATTAGTAAGGAAAATTATGAGTAGTTTAGTAATAATTTTGATACTAGCAATTGTTCAGGGAGCAACAGAGTTTTTGCCAATTAGTAGTAGTGGGCATTTAGTCCTACTATATTCTGTCTTTGGGATTGAAGATAATACGATACTTCTAAGTGTTATTCTTCATTTAGCAACTCTTCTTTCTGTAATTATATATTATCGCAAAGAGATATGGAAGCTAATCACTAATCCTTTCTGCAAGACAAATATTGCGATTATTCTAACAACTATTGTTACTTGTGTTATGGCACTTATATTAAAGCCGTTGATAGAAGATTCTTTTGGCGGAAGTTTTCTTTCTATTTCTTTTGCAGTAACAGCAGTAGTTCTATTTATTAGCCAAATACTTGCTAATAACAAATTGCCCTCTAGAGATATTAGAGACTTAAACATCTCTCCAACCAAAGCCCTAATTATTGGCTTATCTCAAGGAATTGCGTGTTTTCCCGGAATTAGTAGGAGCGGAAGTACAATTGCGACAGGGCTACTTCTAAAGAATAGCAAAGAAGATGTCACAACCTATAGTTTTCTTATCTCAATCCCTATAATTATTGCCTCAACTGTTTTGGAAGTGGCAGAATATATCAAGACCCCTAGTGTAATCCCATTTAGTGTGTTGGAGTTAATAATTGGCTTTGTCGTTGCAACTTTTGCAGGGCTACTTGCAATCAAACTAATGACTACTTTTGTCAAAAAACAAAAGCTTTATTATTTCTCTTTCTATCTACTAATTCTTGCAATTATTACTTGTTTTGTGATGTAAGTAATTATATATCCGCACTTTCAATATTTAAACATTATTAATTCTATTAAATAAGATAATTCGTGGTTTTTCATAATTTGGAATTGGTTACAAAAACATTTTGTAAAATATATGATTTGGGGTATACTAATAAAAAAATTATCTACAAATGCTACTAAATATATAAGGAGCAGTATGGAAAACGAAATTAAAACAGAAATAGAAGTTAAAGAAACTGAGACTGAGACTAAGAAAGAAGTAGAAAATAAGGACACTCATCTTAAATCTTTGGACAGTGTTATGAAAGATTTGCAAAGTATGCTAGAAAAGCAAAAGCAGGCTACAAATAAAGAGAAAGTAGAGACGCCAATTGACCCGCCCGTTGAGACTAAGGTGAGTAATGCGAAAGTAGTTGAGATGAGTGCTGAAGAGGTTGAGGATATAAAGAAAAATAAGAAGATTGCTTGGCTTTCTTATATTCTATTCTTTATTCCCCTTTGCATAAATAGAAAGAGTCCTTTTGTAAGACTTCATGCTAATGAGGGCTTAGACGTCTTTATTATAGATGTGGTTGCAAGTATTCTTATGATTTGTGGCAAGTTTATTAAGTTTAGTGCAACATCTGCAATCTTTGGACACTTGATGTTCCTAGCAGGACTTGGACTAATTGCTCTTACATCAATTACTAAGATTTTTCAAATTATCCAAGTTATTCGTGGCAAGAGAAACCAAACACCTTGGCTATGGAAGACAAGATTTATTAAATAGAAATTTTAAGTTATTCACAAAATGTTTAAAAATGTGAATAACTTTTTTTATTTTAGAATTGTAGTCGGGCTATTTATCACAATAGTTCTAGAATGGGTTGTCAATATTGTTTTTTTTTGCTACAATAGTAGCGATTTAAGATGAAATACAGATAAAAGGATTAATAGAAATGAAAGTAGGAATTGTTGGACTACCAAATGTTGGCAAAAGTACACTATTTAACGCAATTACAAAGAATCATATTCCAAGTGAGAATTATCCATTTTGCACAATTGAACCAAATGTGGCAATAGTAAACGTACCAGATACAAGACTTGATGTGCTTGGCAAAATGTACAATACGCAAAAAATTACCCCAGCAACACTTGAGGTTGTGGATATCGCAGGACTTGTTAAGGGAGCTAGTAAAGGCGAAGGCTTGGGAAATAAATTCTTAAGCCATATTAGAGAAGTAGACGCTATTATTCATGTTGTAAGATGTTTTGAGAACAGCAAAATTATCCATGTGGAAGGCAAGATTGACCCAATACAAGATATTAAAGACATTAACTTAGAGTTAATTCTTTCTGACTTAGAGATTGTTACAAAGAGATATGACAAAGCATATAAGAGTTATAAAGGCGGAGACAAAAAACTTCAGGCAGAAGTGGAACTTCTATCAAAGCTTAAAGATATCTTAGAAAGCGAAAAGCCAGTGAGAAGTTATAATGCTACAAAGGAAGAGAAAGAGTTAATTAGAAGTTTCTTCCTAATCACCTCTAAGCCAATAATTTACTGTGCTAATATTTCAGAAAATGGCTTGTCCGACAAGAACAGTCTAGATATGGAACTTGCCAAATCCGTTAGTGATTTTGCCAAAGAAGAAGGAAATGAGAGTATCACTCTTTGTGCAAGAATGGAAGAAGAGTTGTCTGATATGAGCACTGAGGAAATGGACTTATTTAAGGAAGAGCTAGGCATCGACTCATTTGGACTAGATAAGTTAATTGTTGCAGGATATAGGATACTTGGGCTTATTAGCTACTTGACCGCTGGTGAGAAAGAAGTAAGGGCTTGGACTATTGTTAACGGAACTAAAGCTCCGGGTGCTGCAGGCAAAATCCACACTGACTTTGAGAGGGGCTTTATTAAGGCAGAAGTTATCTCATATGACGACCTAGTCGCAAACGGTTCAATTGCATCAGCAAAAGAGAAAGGCCTTGTTAGGATTGAAGGCAAGGAATATGTTGTCAAAGACGGTGATGTTATCTTATTTAGATTTAATGTATAGATTTTGCATATCTTTAAGCAATATTATCAATACTAGAATTAACGGAAATAATTTTATTTTAGGAAAATATTAAAATGGAAAAAAAGCTTAACCAAGATAAGAAAACAGAGGATATGAAGTTAGATGTCCCTAATGATATTAATGTAATAATCAAGAGTAAGAAAGACGGAATATTATTTGACCAAGACTGCTGTACTTGTATCAACTTTATTCTTAATAGTGATGGTGAGATTGCGACAAGTTTTCTTGGGATTCATAACGAATTTCTAATTAGCCAACTGGGTCGTGCTATGAAAACTTACTTCAAGTCATTAAAGAAAGCCCTTAAAGAAGAGCGAAAGAAAGCGAAAGAATCCCTAGACGAACTAAATGATAATGACAAGAAAGAGGAAGAAAGCAAAGAGAAATCTAACAAAATTGATGACTCTGTAAATAAAGAAAATTCTACAAGCAAGATAAAATCCGTTCCTCATGACGAAGTAAAAGTCCATAAAGACAAAGCTAATCCTACTAAAGATAAGCCTCAAGTTATCTCTACTGAGAAAGATACCTTTTCTCATAAAGTACAGGATAACGGCAATCCTCTATATAAGAAGAGAGAGACCAAGAATAATAAAACAAAGTAAATCGGGCAAAAATTTGTCCGATTTTCTCTTACAAAAAAAATTATCATAGGGAAATTTCTATGATAATCTTTGTTATATTTAATTAATATTGGCGTAGGACTGTCTATAGACAATTATTTTAGTACCAGCCTCTATTGGAAGTGTCAAATCTGGATTTTGTGCTAAGATTACTTCTTCTGATACTGACATTTCTTTGGCAATATTCCACACAGTATCGCCTTCTTTGGCAATATAGATAATAAGATTGCAATCGCTAGCATTTTTCTCATCACTCAATTCAACAGACTCTATAACTGCTTCTTTTCCTAGTTCCATAAAGTTGGAATATATTAGCACATCACCACTAAACTCTAACTCTACACCTCTTCTAGCCTTAACACTGACTTTGTTTAATTTAGCACAAATATGATGCTCAGTATCTGACTTCATGTCCCCTACTCTCAAATCTATTGAGAAAGGCACTTGCATATTATATGAAACTACGCTATTTGTTTCGTTGTTTCTATATAGCACAGTGGTTGAGGCAATCCCGTCAACTATTAAGAAATCCCCAGCAATCCTTGAGTTTGCAATAACTACATCAGAACAACAGTTGCCCAAAATTTCATCGATAAACAAATCGTTATCATCTAACGTAACACTGCCTTGAATATGCTCACTAAAGGTTTGGTTAGAAAAGTTTGTCTCTCTAGTAAAGCTTTGGGTACTAATATTAAGATAATTGTCTGTACTATAGATGTCAGATACAATCTGCATATTGCAATTATTATACACATAACCTTTGAAGTCAACAGGTACAGTTAGACTTACGACAGATTTGTCTTGGTCAAGATTAGTAGTTATCCCCAAATTCTCATATACTGTGGATATCTTGCCAAACACTAAACTTAGTGGAGTAACACTTGACAAAGCTATCTCTTGAGTAAAGTCAAAAGTATTGTCATAAGTCCTAATAGTTTGTTTATCTCCACTTGTGATATATGTAACACAAACATACACCCCACCAAAGACTTTGACATAATTGTCATATGCCTCAACCCTATCTAGATAAGCAGTAGGGCAAACTGATAGAACTCTATCCACCGCGTCAACAATCTCTACATCAAACTGCGAATCAAACTTCTCTCCTGCAACACCAATAAAGTTAGCAAAGTCGATATCCTCATACTTTACAAATACGCCCTCTCCACCAGCGGAAGTTAATACTTTGACTTTGTCTGCAAATATTCCATCAAAAGTCACGTTTAATATTGCGTTAACCCTTACGAAATTCCCTTCAATTGATGTTCTTACATCGATAACATCACTGCACGCAATAACTTCAACGGCGTCTATATCTCCATTTGCCATATATTTATCTTTAAATTCTAAGGAATAATCGCAAGTATTAAATTCTTTAGCTTCAGACAAATACACAACTTGTATCATTGCACAACCATCAAAAGATATAACATTCTGCATTTGGCTTGTGTTGATACTTCCTACTTTGACATTAGCACAAAGAATTTTTTCCGCATTTCCCTCTTCTGTAATAGGCAATTTGCACTCAATCTGAGTTTGCATTTCGCCAATTCTCTTTCTGTAATTACTTACAACCTTATCAAAACTTGGCTCAAACGACATCACCAACCCCCTAAACACTATAAAGTTATTACTATAATATTTGCGGGTTTGCTTAAATATTACTAAATATTCAAAAAAAACTCACTACTAATTAATTTTGCAATTATTGTAATGAGTTTATTTTTTTCTATTCCGCGATAGTTGAAGATACATTAAGAGTTCTTATATGATAGAACATATATAAGGAGTTATATGATGTATCCCAATATTCTCCTGTATATTCGCATAAAGTATCTAGCACGTACACTTCTGGATTCTTTGTCTTATCTGTGTTAGCATAATATATAGTAAACATTGTCTTTTCACTACTAGTATATGTGATACCTGCAACACTGTTTGGATTTTTATCAATCTTAACATACTCCACACCTAATATCTGAGTAAGTCTATAGATTATAAGCATTTCCATAGGGTTGAAATTATCCTTGGCATAGTCGTCTACTATTGTAAAGCCTTCTGGAAGATTATAAACAATAGTGTTATCCTCTTTAACACTAGTGTTAAGAATTTCTTTCTTAAATGCAAATATTTTACCTTTTTTATCTTCACCAAAAACTAAATGGTCGAAATATATTGAGCCTTTCTCTGCATTGCTATAAATTAGTTCTTTCTTATATACTAAGTTTCCATATTCGTCTCTTTCAAATCTATTGTTAGTATCATCTTCGTCATCAACTAACTCATAATCTTTGAAATACAAATCATCTACACCATCTACTTTCTCAAAAATTGATGCTTTAAATAATAATATCTCAAACAAATCTTTTCGCTTTAAGGAAGTATTGTATATAGAGTCTTGATTATCTTTGTATAAATACACATCAAGTATATTCTGGAACTCCTCATAAGTATCAATGTTAAGATTAGCATAAACTTCTGGGTCAAGCATATCAATGTCTTGGAAGTTAGTTGGTTCTAAATATGGCCCAACATTTATATTATTAATCTTAATATTTCTAATAAGGTCATTAACTGCTACATTTTCGCCAATAATCTCAATCTCTTGTTTTCCGCTCTTATCAAATCCAGTTAGTCCAAGCACATCTTTGATATAGTTATATGTATAGCCAAAAGTAGTATTAAGTCTAGAAGTGGTGTCTGTACTGCTATAGAAGTTAAGATTAACAACCTCTGTCTTTTCTTCACCTTCCTCTACTGGAGATTTTGATTTGTAATAACTTATAATATTATCATCATTTGGATTGCTGTTTCCGTTGTCAATCTTAAGGCTAGAGTTATAAACCCTTAAGTTGTTAACAACTTCGTAATCCTTAATACTAGAATCAAATCTATATGTAAAGTATCCACCAAGATTGATATATTTTCCTACATAGATTGGATTAGATATTGGATTAGAATCCCCCTCTTCTTCTTCCTCAGTACTCTCTTCTTCCTCTACCTCTTCCTCTTCATCCTCATCGGTCTCAAGCTTTTCTATTGAGAAATCAATAAAAGTGTTGTCTATAACAATGCTCTCATAACATTTTGGAGCATAAACTAACCCTATCTTGAGACCTTGGTTCAAATAATAGAAAGAATCCCACTTTAACCCCTGAGCAATAATGTTGCTAAGAGTTTCAGTGCTTTCTTTCTTTAGTTCACTACATACTG
Organism: uncultured Christensenella sp.; assembly: GCA_964630515.1. GTDB lineage: Bacteria > Bacillota > Clostridia > Christensenellales > UBA1242 > UBA11490. The sequence goes on from CAZVVP010000022.1 coordinate 18,368, forward strand.
TGTTAAATGCATTAGATTGGTTATATAGTAGCCCTGCAGTAATCTTGTATGTACTGCCTAGCACTTTTCCATCTCCAAGACTAGCAGTGTCATTCTGTTCGCTATTGCCAATAGCCTTGATATTGGTTGTATACTCTATCCAGTTATGCGAAATAAATCCGCCAATGATAGAGCCTACAACTGTTGCTGAATACACTGCGTCATTACTATGCATATTAGCACTAACACTTGCAATATCTTTAATAAATAGTCCGTTAGTACTAGCCCCTGCTACTGCACCAGAACTAACTAATCTAAATTCTGAAATATCGAAGTTTCCTAAAGCATAAGAGTTGTCAATTAATCCGTTATTGATTCCTGCAATTCCACCTGTAGCGACTGACGAAACTCTTGTCTTTGTTATTCCATTTTCATCTTTTTCTACATAGCCAATCAATTTAGCATTAACGCTACTTGTAGCGTTCTTAATTTCGCTTTCGCTATTAACATATCCGGCAATTCCCCCAACAGTTGAAGCTGATGTTCCAAGCACTTGCAAGTTAAGATTTATACTTCCCTTACAGTTCTCAATGAAAGTACTTTTGCTTGTATCAGATGTAATAGCACCAAGTTGCACATTTGCGCCTGTAGAAACGCTAAGCTCTACTATGTCTACACTACAATGCTTAATGTTATCGAAATTATCTTCCGCATTAGCAACAATACCACCAATATTTAGGATATTAGGTGCGTCATAATATGTTGTGTCAGATAATTTATCCTCCATGTAGCTAAATAGCATCATAACTGTGCAATTAGTTATACTCTTGCTAGAAATGCTTTCGCTATAAGTATGATTTTTCGTATATGTATAGGTTACTATCGGCTCTTGAGGGGTCTCCCCTTCTTCCACTTCTTCAGTCTTTATGTCCTCAACTACTGTTGTCTTAATAAGTCTATCATAATCGTAGATGTTAGTAGGTTGAGAATTGTTATTTTCGTCCACTTCATCAAATATCTCTCCAACCTCAACACCGCTTGCAGTAGAACTATCCTCATCAGTTGTTACAAATGACACATTAATCTTGGTTGGTGTAATATTACTGTTGCCTTGACCATAGTCTTCGTTAACAATAAGGGTTGACATATCCATTTTGCCACGCACATTAATGTTATCTATAGCTTCCACATTCCTTAACGGAGAAACATCAATCACCATTTCATATGACTCAGTACTAACGCCTTTTGGTGGGTTGATTACAATATTGTTATATCCCATGTGGATATTCAAATCATATACTGCCCTTGCATTGCTAATTAAAGAATACTTTAAGTTAACTACATGGCTGTCACCAATAGCAGAATCATATTCCTTATTTGTTGTGGTCAAATCCGCTTGGCTGGAATCATAGAATTTATATAAATTATTTGCAAGTAATTTAAAACCCTCTATTGTCTTGCCGTTGCCATATAGAGCTGCACCATTAAGATTAATTATCTCTTCCTTACCAAATACATCAAGTGGAGCACCGCTAGACTCTCCTGTCCTAAAAGATATGTCCGACTCAAGCGATAATATATATTTTTCGCTATCTGGATTCTTTAGATTAATTTCAGCAAATCTTCGCAATTCATCTGCAGAATAGATTTTGACAATATATGCCCTAAAGCCGTAGCAAAGATTGATTTGCTCCTCAGTCCTTTCAAAGAAAGTTCCGTTATCAAAAATCAGCGTGGTTGATGGGTACCTATTTACTTTATCTTCATTACGCCTAAAGTCCACAATTGCATTAAGTTTGCTTGTGTCAGAAATATTATAGAAAGAGTCCATGCCAATCTCTTTGCCCTCACTGTCATAATAATTCCTGCCAGAGAACTCAACCCCATTGTACTCATCGTAGTTATATGGTTTCTCCCAGTCATCAACAACTGCGTTTTGGTTCAAATCATATAGCCTTAAATATTTCTCTTCTTCCGTCTCCTCTTCGTTGCAGTTACAACCCACAAAGGAAAAAATGCAACATATTATCGCCAGACAAAATACTAATAATTTTTTCATATTTTTCATATCTCAAGATATCCTTATATACATATTTTGTGTAATAGTAGTGAATTTATCTACAAATATTTACATATATTTTATCAAAATGTAGTTACGTAGTCAAACTCATATACTTAACTTTTTTTTGTTGACAAATTTAAGCTTTGATTGTTATACTAATCCAAAGCGAAATTTAATATAAGGAATATAAGTCATGAAGTTAGTTATCCAAAAGACACATAATTGCGAATTAAGAGTAGGTGATGAGTTAATCTCAAGTATTGGTGCAGGTCTAATAGTATTTGTAGGCGTGCATAGAGATGACACTATGGAGACTGTCAAGTATATGGGACGAAAAGTGGCTAATTTAAGACTTTTTAAAGATGAAAATGACAAAATAAATAAATCAGTCAAAGATATTGACGGCGAAATAATGGTGGTGAGCAATTTTACCCTTAACGCCGTTATTAGCTCTGGCACAAGACCAAGTTTTAGCAATAGCGCAGAGCCAGAAATTGCGACAGAACTCTATCTAGCACTTGCTCAAGAGTTGAGGAATAATGGAGTAAGAAAAGTTGTGACTGGCAAGTTCGGGTCGCATATGCACCTAAACACCACACTTGATGGTCCATTTAATATAGTGTTAGAGAAGTAAAAAAACTACCTAAGTTAGCTAAAAGTATATTAGTTAACAACTTCGGTAGTTTTTTTATTACAAAAACAATATTTAAGAATTAGTGATTCTTATATGGTTATATAATCTTCCCATTCTTTCTTCGTTAGCTTCGTCTTCGCTTACATTATCAAAACCCAAAGGTTTTACTCTGTTCTTATCTTCCATTGTTTATCTCCACGAAATATTTTTTCCTTACATTATCTTTCTTCAATTATACAATATTTATACAAAATCTGTCAAAATATATTCTTTAAGATTTTAGAAAAAACAACTAAAACTTATAATATTGGCTTAAATATTTATAATAGAAAAAAGAGTATAATTTCAAACACTTAATTTGACTTTATACTCTTTTTGTCATAACACTAGTTTTAATTTAACTGCGTTAGAAGATGTATCTTAAATTGTAGTTATTAATAACACAAATATTAGTTATGACCAGTACCAACATATGGCATAAATCGTGATAATTCTCTAAAGATTATAGCTGTTTTTAATTGTTGTAAGATTTCTGTGCTATTTGCAACAGTCGCTGAGGAAATAGTTTCACAAGTTTGATCCATAAAGGCATTATTACGCAAAGTCCAACCGGTGGTTGTTCCTTCTTTGAAATAAAGATTGGTTAAATTAGGATTATTTGTGTCAGATAATACACTATCACCAGTATAGTCTTCATCACCATTAACAACTATTTCTGTGATTTCTGTACCAAAATATATATCTTCCAATACACATGACCCGCTACTTGGGAAAAGAAATCCTTCTACATTATTTCCTACATACAATGTTGTTACATGAGTGTTATCTTTAAGTAATATTGCCCCATCCTTATACCAATCACCGACTTTTGCTATAGGAATTATTCTTCCATCGGAAAACTCAAACATATCTGGAATAACTAGTGTTGTATCAGTTGATGTTATTGGAGTATAACCAGCAACTGTAGATGTTGCATCTGTTACTAAAGACTCATTGGCTACTATATATGTAGCCATTGAAGATCCACTATAAGCTAAATTTTCCTCCGCAATATTACCTTTTAAGTAACTAGAATATAGAGTTGTACTCTCTGTAGTAGTTACTGGGAAAGTTGCCTTTGTTGAAAGGCTAGAGTCTGTATACCAATCAAGAGTTCTAATATTAACTGTACTATGGTTTAAGTCACTTTCTGTTACTTCGCAACCTACATATAGATTGCTTAGAGAAAGTGAGCTTCCTGCAGTTACATCAGCAGTAGTTGGTTTTTCCCCTCTAGTAAGAGTCCATTCTATCTCTCCTGTAAATGATGCGTTGGCATACAAATCATCTACTGATACAATTATATGGACATATTTAGTGCATAGTGCTGGAACAACAAGTTTGCCCATTGAAGAATTAAATTCGCTATCATATACTCCTGAGAATAAACCAAATTGACCAGCAGCGTAACCAAGAGAATTTGTAAATGCCTGACTATTGTAATAAGAATTATGATATAACAAATCAACATTCTCTAAACTTCCATTATCAGTGTCACCTGGCATATTAGTCAATTCAACATACAATGGAGTAGATGGCATTGTGTTTGTAAATGTATATTTGAATACTACTCTACTATATAGCTTATCTAGAGTTATATCCCCACTTGGATTAAGAGTTCCACTAGCAGTGGCTTCGCTAATAGTTAATGTATTACTACTTGTTTCATTTTTCATTGATGTGAAATAATTTACTGCTGTATTCGCCGCAGATATATCAATCAGAGCATAAGAAGCTCTCACCTCACACGCAACATCTTCTGCGACATATGTTACTGTAACATTGGATTTAGCCGATTGA
>CAZVVP010000023.1:0-20314 GCA_964630515.1 uncultured Christensenella sp.
CCGCTATCTTGACTACTTTCACCACAACTTATAAGAAGAGAATTCTTATTAGTAAATTGACTCATAATTGTTTGTTTGTCTCCAGTTTGTTTAAATACTGATTTTACAGTAAAACCTTTAGCGGAAGAAATTGAATAAGAATGATATGCTACATTAAAGTTAACTATTGTAAACTCAATATCATGAGTGATTTGTGAGTTATCTCCTCTAGCATTTACTGCAGGAACTTTGATAATATAAGTTCCAGCTTCAGTAAATTTATATTCATTTTTAACAGTTTCATCAATTGTATATTGATGACCATTTTTAGTAATGTATATATCTTTACTTGTGATTGTATATAGTTGGATATTATTAATAGATTCTATTAAATTAATTACGACTTCACCATTTGTTATATAATTTGGGATAGGATTAGTGTCGCCGTTTATTGAGTATAGGATACTATTTACTAGATAAATATCAAGGAATTTATCTGTTCCAAAGTAGGATACATTACCAGCCAAATCGCTTATTTCGATTCTATGAATACCAGTTGCACTCAAAGAGTAGTAATAGTAGGTCGTTCCATTATCAATAAATTTCTCCAACTTAGAAATATCAATTGCTTGAGTAACGTCTTCCGTTGTATTGTAGTAGTATTTCAAAGTCAAGGTGTTTCCGTCCATATAACTTTGTCTATCTGCAGATTCATGAGAATAATATTTATTTACATCTTTATCAAATATTAAGTAAACTGTATCATCATTTCTAGACAACATAGAAGTGTCTGGAATAATAGCATTTGTTAAACTTTTTGCATTATTTATCCTAATTCCAGAAAGTTCTTTGCTAGTACTAGTAATAGTAATTTCTTGTACAAAATGAACTACGAAGAATTCAATTATATTTCCATTATTATCTATTACTTTATAAAGGGCATGATTTCCCATTTGGTTATACAAACCTATTAAGGCCTCTTCTGTGGAAGAAGATGAAGCATAATAGACTAAATTACAATTAATTAAATTATTAGTATTAGTTACAATCTCTATATGTCGTTTGCTAGTAACAGGGGACCAAGCTCCGTTATTAATAGTGTAATTAGCATAACTGTCTAATACATAATAGTGATATAAACGATTTTTATTTTCATCAGTGATTTCTTTATAATTTATTACTTCACTATCTTCAGTTTTGGTATAAGCAATATTAGATACATAACTTGACCTAGTCAATTTAATTGGATTGTTTCTTCCGTCTGCTTTATTGACAGAGTAGTCTTCTGTATTGTTAGAAGAAATTTCAAACTCCAAACTTCCATAGTAACCCAAATCATTAGAAATGGAAAGTATATATTTGCCGTCTTGGTCTAATCTTGTGCTAGTTGATGTGTAAGTTACTCCATCTTTAATAATGTTTAGTTTAGGGGAGAACATTTCATTATTAGTTGACCTAACTCTATAGATTAGAGACTCAATATACATAAGGTTTGTTGTAATATCTTTCTTACTAGTTGTAAGAACTTTACCACTTAAGTTAGTTAATTGAATTTCTGGAATGTAAGTATAAAGGGTTAGTTGATTATTTTCAAAATCATCATAATAAATACATTCTTGAGAATATTCTTCACTATTTATAAAAGTGTAATAACCATAAGTTAATATGTAATTATAAATTGTTTCGTTTACTGTATTATCAGCAATTTTTTCAACTATCATGATGATAAATCTTGTCTTAATATCAACATTTTGCTTGATAGTTATTGTTGACATTGTGCCAACTTTGTTTCTATTAATTGTATATAACTCTTCTTTGTCAGTAGTAACCCTTGTCCATTTGTTAGCACCGTCATAAACAATTAAACCATCATTTTTGTTTGTTAGATAAGTGGCATAATTTAATTCGTCATAATAATTTGTACTAACTTGGTAAGTGGTATTAGGTCTATCTTCTGTAGAAACATCTTCAAATATAATTGCGTCAAACATTAAATTATTATAATTAATAACTATATCTGATGCAGTGTATATCTCATCTTGATATGGTAGAGTTTTCTTAGTTGTAACATTATATCTTGTACTATCTGGTCTTGAATAATAATGGGTAAAACTTCTTTTAAAGTTATCGTTGGTAACTATTTTGAAAGCTCCATCTGTTGCACCAGTAGTATATCCATAATACTTGAAGTAATGCTTTGTTCCACCCAAAGATTCTTGGTTATTGATTGATACGATAGAAACTCCCAAATCATCAGTGTATTTTTGTACAGAATTACCTTCAGAATCAAATGTATAAACCTCTATTGTAACAATTTGTGTTGACCTTTCCGCCTTATCTGCAGGAACTTGAATATAGAAACCTTTACCGTTGGTCGCATAAGTTATAATCAAATCCAATTCTCTACCAGGTGATAAGAATCTAAGATTAAATTCTCCATCAAGTCTATCAAACACCTTGATGTTAAATGAGTAGTCTAAGGCTGTATCTTGATAAGTAGTAGAAATATAATTGATTATGCTTGTTAGTCTGTTTAGTAATTCGGTAGAAGTATCTGTTAGGTTGGTTGCAGATTCTAGATAGTAGGAAGGTAGATTGACATAATTTGTTTGACCATTTGTATTATATGCAACATCAATACGATTACTAATTAATGTAGAATACAAAGTTATAGGATATTTTGAGTTATTATATGCGGTAGTTGAACCGTCATCGTTAATGGTTGTAAATGCATATGTAAGCTCAATCCTTAGTACATCATCTACTTTTGAACTAGCTATTGCATCAATTGAACTGCCTTTTAATTCCATAATTAATTTATCAGTTGAGTCATCATAATTACAAGCATCTGCATTAAAGTCGACATCAACAGTAGTGCTATTTTTATTAGCTTTGTATTCTATTTGATATTTATTTCCAGAACTTTGATAATTTATCAAATATACTCTATAGTTACCTGCCTCATCTCTTTCGATTATTTCATAATAGCCAAAACCTAAATTAGCAAGGTCAGTTTCTCCCAATTTCTTCCATTGGCTACTATTTGCAGATAATTGTTGATAACTTGCAGAAGATTCATGGAAAATCTGATGTTCTTGTAATGTTGGATCAGTAGATGTAGAATCAAAATCATCAGGTGTTATAGTATATTTATAACTATTTGTGTCTGCTATATTTCTATAGTAAATTGTTCTATAACTATCCAAGCCATTGCCAGTTTCTTGAGCAATGCCTTCTGTAAGTAGGGCTTTTGCAAATTGATATTTGTTTGTTACAGTGAAGTAATAATTGTTCCAATAATACTCTTCATCGCCATATTTATCTGTAACAAAATTCAAATATGGGCTTGTCTCTAAACCATAATTTAACTGAGTTGATTTGTATCTTTCTAGATATGTATCATGGATTATTTGCAAATATTTCTGTGCTTGAAGATAAGTTATTGAGTTTGCTTCAATTTGTTCCATTAGATAACCATAATATCCATAATAATTGCCATTATTATCAATTCCGCCAATTTCATCATACTTATAATTATTGTAAGTAGTAAATGTCATATTTGACTTGTCAATATAGTTATCATTCTCCATTAGATAAATAAGATTAAATAAAGGTTTGGTGTGGTCAACTGTAATACTATAGGTTTCTTCATAGATGCCACCGTTTATACCTGTGTCGTAATCAACTTCATTTCCAAAATGCGAAATTGTAACAGTATAAGTTGCATTTTCTTTAGGATTGGATAATAAATTTTTATACTTAGTATCAGCTGAGTAGTTATCAAAAATTACAACAGCCCACTCAGTAGGATAATGATAATTACCGGTTGAATCGATATAAGAGTTATCTAAGAATGCGGTTTGCATCTTCTCAATACTTGATGCACATGATACAAAAGTATATTTTGCTTGCTTGTTGCCTGAAGCATCAATTGTAAAGGTTAGGGTAGTATTAAAGATAGTAATCTCTACCCCATTTTCATCTTTCTTAGTAATTATAATGCTATATGGGTTTATTGTCGCATCTTGATAACTTATTTTCGAATTATCAATATAGAAGATTAAAGTTTCGTTATTAGAATAATTGATAGTTCCATCTTCAGACAATTCAGTTAGTTTTTCAATATCACCATTTTCTAAATCAAATAAATCTGATTTGTAAGAAGAAGTATTAGTGTTTGTCATATATTCCTGACCATATTCTTTGCCAAGGAATGTTCCTGTAGGGGGTGAAGAATTAAGGTCAATTGTGTTAATTGTGAAACTATTTCCATTAAATTTATTCAAATTATTTTTGTCAGTATTAGCTTGGTCTCTTACAACCAGTTTGTAAGTACCATTATTTGCTAAACTATTAACAATCAAAGATGTTAAATCAGCTCTTTCATAATTAACCAAAGACATTCTTTCTGTTTTACTTGTATTTATAGCACTTATCTTCTCTGTTGTTCCAGAAAAGGAATATTCTTTAAGTTTACTTATATTAATACTATTAATTTTATTATAATCTTTAGCGTTACCGCTAGAACTATCTATTGTCCCTATCAAATAATCGCTATTTCCATTTAGCAAAGTAACATCAAGTAGGAATTTGCTGTGATAATAAGTATTTCCGTTGTCAAATGAATTCTGATTATCAAATAGATAGTAGGAGATAAAATCTGTAAAGAAATCGCTACTTGTTTTGTCGGTATTTTCGCCATAATAAGACTTGTAGACATCTTCGTTTATAGAAATCTTTAAATCATTGTAGTTGCTTAAGAATTTCATAGCAACCTTTGGTTGATTATATTTATCTAAAGGCAAGTTCATAGAAATATATGGTTTCGTTGTTGTTATATTATTATAAACTTGAGTTTTGTTAGGTTTAGAAGAATCGGAGGCTCCAGCAATTCCATTAGCGATTGTTTTAGAATCGATTGAATATTCGTAAGATTCATCGTAAATAATATTGCCATTAGCGTCGGTAGTAGCAGAATTAATATAGTCACCAAGGATAACAGAAATGTCAGAACCTATTGAGTTGGTTAAATCAATTATAGAGTATCTATCAATATAATAAACATAATATCTAATTACATTATCATCTTCTAATTCTGCGTCATCATCTTTAAGTTCATCTTCTTCAACTTTAGTCAAATCAACTATAGCCATACCTGTGTTGTTGTATACAGTTTTATTTATGTAATCTGTATAAACTCTTCTAAATACATACAAACCAGGACTTGTGTAAACACCAGTTGTTAAAGTCTCATTCTCTTCAGTTATAATAGGGTCTTGAGAGTTTATAAGATTAGTATACTTTCTTTCTGTATCAGTACTAGTGTAAGTTGATGTGTCATCAGTAATATCATGCCAACCACCAATACCATCGCTAATATAATTAAGCTCAAATGGATAAGTACTCAGTTTCTCATCAACAGCATCACCATCAGCATTATAGTTATTTGTTTTGGTCGTGTCTATAGTATAAGTAATTTCGCTATTTGGGTCTGTAGAAATCGAACCATCTGCATTATTTATTACCTTATGGAAATAAATAGTATATTTGTTTGTTGTCGCATCAACAGTAATATTTGTTACTGTATAATTGTTGTAAAAACCTTCATTACTCATATCCTCAAATTGATAATATTTGTAAGCGAAGTCAGCTTCTGGAATATGCTTGCCTGCGGTGTAATCGCTATTAGAAATGTAACTAAAATATAATTGGCTAGAAGCGTAAGCTTGATAAGGGTCGGCTTGTTCTATATTTAATCTTCTATTACTGCTTAGTTTATTAGAAGAGTTTTCCATCAAAACAAATCCAAAAGCTAAAGTTAGGTCAGTGTTCATCCAGAAATCGCCAGACGTTGAGTTGTTTAAGATGTCATTAATATAGTAATAATACTTGTTGTCTCCATAGAAACCATAATATCCCATACCAGCAGATTTAACAATATTGCCTGCATTAGCCTTTTCTTCATCTTTTGCATCTTCAGAAACTAATCCAACTGCAATAGCAAGTTTTTGAGATGTAGGGGCTACAAGAACTTGATTGACAGCGTCTTGTTTCTGTAAGTTGTAGGTGTAATATTTAGTATTGTTATCGTTACTATTAGTGCTATAGTATTCAAATTCTGCAGATTCTAGAGGAACAAGTAAGAAATGTCTTTCTATAATCTCATTAGTTCCAGCATCTGTTAATACTTTTTGACCAGCTAAACTAAATTCTTCAAATTTAGTTTCTTTCTCTTTCTGAGTATTATAATTAATTTCAATCCATTCGTTATCAACTTGCCAGAAAGTCTTAAATAAAGTGTTTAAGTAGGATTGAGAATTGGAATACAAATCACGTAAAGTCATATCAATAGGGGAAGGTAGGTAGTTTACAGTCTCAAGGCTTCCTTTGATATAGTTAGTATCCAAAATCAAGGAATCATCTGTTATCTCAATAGCTTTATAATTACCCCAGAATAATGTGGTGGTATCAGTTATGATGTTATATAGTTTGTATGCTGAATTATCTTTGTCATTTTCACCCAAAGTCAATACATGCTCAGGAGTGCTTGTATCATAAATTACATAGTAGTTAGCTTTATTTCCAGCTTTATCTTTCAAATAGAAAACAAACAAAGCACTTCCAGAAGAATACATAACGTTTGATGTAGGAACATACTTTGTATTAGCTGGATAAGAATAATCATAGTTATAATTTTTCTTAGAATATGTTGTAGAAGTTAATAGACTTGTGTAAGTAGATACGCCAATTTTTTCATTTTCAAGAATTACTTGAGTCAGATCAGCATTGCTATCAATTGCACTTAGTGGGATAGTATAATAGTAAGTTTCAATTTTAGCGTTACTACTTTTTGCATCATATACAAGTGTAAATGGCTCATTCACCAACACATTAGAACCGCTTGCAAATGTCCCAGATAATTCGTTAGAAGTAGCATTGATTGCAACTCTTTTAGAAATTATATCTTCAATAGGCAATGTGTCAATGATAAATGAAGAAGTTATGTTAGAAGAAGTGCTACTACCATAAGAGATTTTTAAGGAATAAGTCCCGCTTCCCCAAACTCTTCCCACACTGTTAATGTAAGAACCGTTTGTGTCTTTGTAACCAACATTGTTTCCTAATTCGTCAGTGTAAGAACTTGTTGGATATACCATGAATTGCCATTGATAACCAATAAGATTAAAGCTAAACTTTCCACCTTTCTTTAAATATTCCTCTAATGCCTTAATTATCTTTGCATTGTACATATCAGAAGGGTATAGATTTTTAGCAGAAAGTTTATCGTTTATATAATCTTTCCAATCTTCTGATAATTCCAAGTCATCTAGTCTGATAATAAAGTTAATTTGAAATACAGGGACTTTGGTTAAATAGATATCTTCAGTATTGTTTTTCTTATAAATATAATAGAAGTCTTTTTCTTCGCCATCAGGTGTTAATTGTTCTAAACCTTTGCTTATATCGTAAGAAAGTGTACTATTACCCGCCAAATCAATGTTGCCAAGTTGTGTCTTAATAGTGTAGGTGTTTGCAATACTATTTGTTATATTAAATGTTATTCCACTGTTTGATGTAGAACCATATTCGCCTTTAATATCTGTAGAGTAATTCTCTTTGGCTAAGGTAGGAATAACTTCATATTGGAAGTAGTTTGCAGTTCTCCATGTCGCTCTAACTACAGAGTTGGTATAAATATTGTTTGACATTGATTCCCATTTGTTGTATTTAAAGTTGCTTGACTCAATCTCTTCTCTAAGTGTTACATAAGTAACAGCAGGGGCTGAGTTGTCTATAACAAATGCAAATACTTGATAATGGTCAGTTGATAATTGATCAGTACTATCACTTTTATGATATTTAATAATTATTTCATAGTAACCATCGGCTTCCGGTCTAGAGTTCTTGTCAAAATAATATGTTGTATATGTCCCAGTATCAACAATACAAGTATAATTGTCTTGATACTCAAAATTAGGGTATCTGTATATGAAACTTTCTGAAAGTTTGCCACTATAAGCATAACTAGCAAAATAATCAAAATAAATAGGTACTTGGTTTGTATTTGGAACAGCAGAAATTGATACTTGAACTTCTTTGCCATTTATATTTTTTGTTTCTAGTGTCGAATATTGCTCAATAGCAACACCATATTTGTTAACTTTGGCTGTTAAATCGCTATATATTCCATCAGATTCATATTTAAATTCAGTTTTATTAAATAAACCAGTCGCATTATCATACTTGTTGAAATATGATTTAATTCCAAAAATATCTAAGTTATATCCAGATTTATCATATGTTTTGTCAGGAGTTATTCCATTAAGTATAACATATTTACCTACAATAGGATATAATCCAAAACCGCTATCAAGATTGGTATTTTTATAGTAGGTAGTGGAGTCTATGTAATCATATGTGCCATAACTTAATTGGTTAGAACTAGATTTAATTCCAAGTACTGAGGTAATTGAAGTATTATAATTGATAACAAATTCATATTTGCCTAGTTGGTCAAAAGTTTTGATGATAAAGTATTCAAAATCTATAGACTCAAAATCGAAGTAGAATTTATATTTTTCACCGCCTAAAGTGTCTTTATCAAATGTTAAGAAATTACTAGCTATATTAGATTCTGACTTGTATTTTAATAAATTTGTATCAGTTTCATATTTAGAACGGGAAGGAGCAACAATTTTTGTCTCATATTGAGTGCCGTTATGTTCGTAAGTAATCCATGACTCATCTAAAGCCAATTCGTTAGTTGTAGATAAGTAATAAACATAATATTGATTTTCAGTTTCGTTATAACCAATTACATTAACTATCTTTTTCTCAAAAGAACCAAATTTGCTAATATCAGAAGAATTATAGAAACTAAAAGTGCTTTTGTCTGTACTGATATAGTAAACATAACTTAGAATTAATGCTTTATCAAAATTCTTGCCGTCGTAAGTAATTATAGAATCGACTGCAGTTCCATCAGTAGTCTCAGTAGGTTTCTCAATTAAAGTTGCAGTTGCTACTATCTTTATACGCTGAACCTTGGATTCGTTATAAACATTGTTAACATATCCACCTTGATTCCAGTCAAAAAAACTGTTTTCATAAACATTCCTAATATTTTGTTTTAGAGTAACGTCGCCAGATGCGGTTTTATATGGTTGTGTTACTAGGAATTCTTTATTTCTTGAATATGTTTTAAATTCCGAAGTGTAATCCATATCATATTCGTTGTAGTTATATGTGTAGTCAACAGCATATTCACTTGCGTCAAATACTAAAGTAGGGTAATTACTAGTTTGGAAATTGTAGTTGTATTTTAAATATTTATTTTCATTATTTTCTGGCTTATTATCGGTTATTAAAACAGGAAAATCTGTTTTGTTAGAGGTTTCGTCAATGTAGATAGTATATTCAAACGATCTTCCACTTGTCTCAGTATTAGTGGTCAAATCAAAAGTAGAGTAATTAACAATAAGCTTGTATTGTCCACCGCTATGTTCAACTATAGATAATTTTCCATTACTATCAGTATATCTCAAATTTTTCAAATCTAAATATTCAAACCAGAAACAATTTGTTCTATTTCCAGCCTTATCATTAATATACATATTTTCTTGTTTTGTAACTGCATTAATGTCCAAAGCGACGCCAGCATAATAGGAGTTATATAGTCGTAACTCCACAGACATATCGGTTATTAGAGTATTAGAAGTATTTAATGTGCTGTGATATGTATCACCAAAACTAAGGTAAAGGTTATTAATGTTTTTATAAGAAGTTGCTGTTTCTCCAAATAATTCTTCTTGAAGTTTGTAGTTGTCCAAGATAACATTAGAAGAATCTCTATTATTAACTGCAGTGATAACATTATTGGCATACACTTTGCTATATACACTTGAGAAATAATATTCATTTACAAGCGGATCAACAGCACTTGGCTTGCTTGTTAAGTAAAACATATTCTCCAGATTATTTTCTACATAATAGTTGTTAATATATCCTTCAGCACCAGTAGATTGATAGTTTGATTGAGTTTTTAATTCGTTATTATATAGGTCGTAGCCAATTATATCGCCATTAGTATTATATATTGCCTCAAATAGGTGATAGTAATAGTTGTTTACAAAGAGATTTTCTGTAGGTGAACTTATTTCTTTTGGCTCACTAGTCGATACAGTTGTATCTTTAATGTTTATTTTAGAAATATTGCAAGATATTCCATCAGTGGTTACAACTTCAGTAATCTTATAGTTATTAGTAGGTAAATATTTATCTTCGGAGCCTACACTTACTTTTAAATATAAACCGCTATTTAATTTGTAAGCAAAAAGAGTTTCAAAATCAACTTTTGTTCCAGCATTTTTATAGCTAGTATATTCAGTGTAGGCTTTTGAACTTGCATTATACAGATAGTATTTATTTGTATTTAATTCTGCCCAAATTTGAACAGGGTGGTCAGGGTCTGCAGAGGCATCACTGTTAAGAATAACATAATTTGTTGTGATATTAGTTCCTTCAATGCCTGTTGTAGTACCATCAGCGTGACAGTATTCTACAAGTTTCCACGCATTATTGAAATATACAATATCTCCATTCTTTGTAGCAGGCACAAGGAAATAAGGATTAATGTCTATTTTTTGTTCAATTGCATATGTCAAAACATCATGTTCCAAAGTAACATAATTTACTTGATAAGTAGATTTAGGAACACTGGTTTCAAAATTGTTTAATGTAATGTTTTTTATAGGAGAGTAATCTGAGTTTGAGCCATCAAAAGAAAAGTCTTCTTTGTATGTATAGCCAAAATCATAATCCGCACTATATCTTTTATCGCTAGTCACATTAACATAAATATTAGTCTCATCAATGTTGTAGATGTATGATTCTGCATAGTTAACTGTTACATTTATATCTTTTAGGTCTATTATAACAGATTTATCATATCCTTTACACATATAACGACCAAAGGGATTTAATGTAGTACAAGTGCTGTCAGAATATCTGTAATATTTAGAATTATCTAATTCGTTATTTGCTTCTACAGTACTCACAAGTCTAATGGAATCAGTATCATAAATATAATAAGAGTCAAGAGGTGCGATATCGGTTATTTCAGTTCCGTTATTATTAACTTTAGAAATAATTTTACAATCATCATCTTGAGTCGAATCTGTCAAATCATCACTTATGTTATAGTAGGAATATTGAGTTCCGCCAGCGATGTCTTTAATTTCGTATTTAAAATATTTGCCATCTTCAACAGGCGAATCAGAATATTTTAATTCTATCGAATTGTTGTAGTATTTATTTGCCTCACGTAAGTCTGTAGTTGCAACTACAAAATCAACTAGTAGGTCAGATTCCGCTTTTGCTTTATCTACAAACAAAGTAAAAGATAGAACTATAGCCATAATAGAGCAAAGAAGAATTGCTATAATGTTCTTAGTTCTAAGTTTGTTTTTTGATATAGTATTAATCATAAAAATTTTCTCCCATTTTTCAAAACATTAATCATTCATTTTACTTTCTAAGTTTATCATAACCGCTAATATTTTGACAAATAAATACATTATATTTTATTATTTATATATTTATAGGAAAATATGCAGTATTTTAAATTAACAAATTTTAAAAAGCCAAATTTTTACTTGACAAAAAAAGAACATCAGTTTTATATTTGATGTTCTTCGATTTGATTAAATATTAAATTGGCTATTTTTAGCTTTTTTAGGCATGATTAGCACTTAAGAAAACATTTTGCATTTTGTGTGAAACTACTCTTACGACTTCGTCCATTCCGGCAGTGTTATATTTTCTGATATCTACATTATCAGGATTCAAAGCCAAGTGTTTTCTAATTCCAGCTGTAAATGCAATTTTTAAGTCGCTATCAACATTTATTTTGCAAATATGTTGCTTGCAAGCTTGAGATAGAGTGTCCTCCGGTACACCGTTTGCTCCTCCTAGTTTAGCACCATATTTTTCCGCCTCAACAACTAAGTCTTGTGGAATACTGCTTGCCCCATGTAATACAAGTGGGGTGTTAGGCAACTTATTTTCAATTTCAGACAAAATATCTAATCTTAACTTTGCTTCGCCTTTAAATTTATGTGTTCCGTGACTTGTTCCAATTGCGATTGCAAGGCTGTCTACACCAGTTTTGGTAACAAAATCTAAAGCTTGGTCAGGGCTTGTGTAAACATTGTCTGATGCTATAATATCTTCTTCAACCCCAGCAAGAACTCCTAATTCTGCTTCAACAGTAACATTTTTGGAATGAGCATACTCAACAACTTTTTTTGTAAGAGCAATGTTCTCTTCATATGGTAGTGATGACGCGTCTATCATAACATTGGTAAAACCAGCATCAATGGCAGTTTTGCAATCTTCAAAAGTTTTGCCATGATCCAAATTTAAACATACAGGCACGGTCATATCTTTGGCTATACTTCTTACCATAGCAACCAAAGTGTCAACACCTGCATACTTAATAGCACCAGTAGAACATTGTACAATTACAGGACTCTTATTTTCTTCTGCTGACTTTAATATACTTTTCAAAACTTCCATATTAACGAAATTAAACGCACCAACTGCAAATTGGTTCTTCATTGCATTTTCAAATATTTTTTTAGAATTTTGTAGTTCCATATTTATTCTCCTAGATTGTCTATAATTCATATTAGAGTATACTTAAACTCTTTAAAAACCACAAACGATTTCTTTTTATTTATGAAAAATACTTTTTGTTTGTTAAAATATTTTGCAACACAATACAAAATAAATTCTTTGCTTGTGAAAATAATTTGACTTATAGAATATAATAAGTTAAAATCAAATAAATGTTTAATAGGTGGTAATATATGAAAGTAGTTTTTCTTTTGCCTGTAATGCACGAATATGATTTCAAAAATCAATATGATTCTATTGCTAAAACTTGTAAGGAATTAAAGACAGATTTTGATGTTATATACGTACTAAATGGCAATATGCAGAAGATTTTTGCAGACATTCGTAATAATTTCCTTGACAATGATAATGTTAGAGCAATTAAGATGATGAGTGATGTCAACGAACATAAGTTAATTACCGTTGGCATGAAATATTGCGAAAACTATAGTGCAACAATTGTTTATTCATCTAAAGAAGAAATAAATGTTAATGTAATTAAGGCTTTTATTACAAGCTGGAAAGCTGGCAATAAGATAGTATATCTTAAGAAAACAAGAACTGGATTTAAGAAATTCTTCCAAAATATTGGTTTATTCTTCTATAATTTAGGTATTAAAGTTCTTAATGTTTACAAAGATTTTGGTGGAGAAACTGATATTCAACTTCTTGATTTAGAAGTTGTTAAGACAATCAATCAGTTGCCAGAAAAAAATAGACAATTAAGAATACTCGACTCTTTCGTTGGTTTTCAATCAGATGTTATTTCTGTAGTTGATAATAAGAAAACCCAAAATACGGAAGTTGCAAAGAAATACAATGATATATCCAAAAATTATAAATATAGTTTAACTTTCTGTATTCTTACATTAATTATTTTTGTAATAGCGATGGCTTTTCAAATAGTTGCATTAAGCATAGGATTTGACTTAGGCTTAATTGGAGAAATTCTATTAATTGCGATAATTCTTGGATCTGCATTAATTGGACTTGTCTTCATTACAAAAGCAAGATTAACATACAGAACAGGAGATTTCGTCCAAGTACAAGAAATTAACAATTTAGATGAAAAGTCAGAGAAATATAATTTAAAAATTAACAATTAAAATTAAACGGCATATTTATGTCGTTTTTTTTAACTTTTTTAATGTTTTTTGAATTTTTATATCCAAAAAAGTTGTATAAATATTGTAGATTTGCTAAACTTTAAATTAAGGATTAATAAGTCCTAAAAATAAAATGTAGGAGAAGAAAATAATGAAAAATGTGGCAAAAATTGGTATAAATGGTTTTGGAAGAATTGGTAGACAATTGTTAAGATTATCTTTTGAATTTGATGATATTGATGTTGTTGCAATTAACGACCCATTTGTAGATGTAGAGTATGCTAAATACTTATTTATGTATGACACAGTTCATGGCAATTTCAATGGTACTTGCGAAGTTGAAGGAGATTCTTTAGTAGTTAATGGTAAGAAAGTAAAATTCTTCAATAGCCTAAATCCAGAAGAAATTGCTTGGGGTAGTGTAGGTGCAGATATCGTTTGTGAAGCTACTGGTAAATTTACCAAAGCAGAAGATGCAGAAAGACATTTGAAGGGTGGTGCTAAACAAGTAGTAATTACAGCACCTGGTAAGAATTGCCCAATGTTTGTATATGGCGTTAACCATGAAGAATATGTTAAAGGAACTACAGTTGTTTCTAACGCAAGTTGTACTACTAACTGCTTAGCACCTTTAGCTAAAGTTATTGATGATGCGTTTGGAATTGAAGAAGGTTTAATGACTACAGTCCACTCTGTAACAGCAACTCAACTTATTGTTGATGGCCCATCTAAGAAAGATTGGAGAGGTGGTAGGGCTGGTTGTGGTAATATTATCCCTAGTTCAACTGGTGCAGCAAAGGCTGTTGGTGTAGTTATTCCTAAATTGAATGGAAAATTAACTGGTATGAGCTTAAGAGTTCCTACTCTTGATGTATCTGTAGTTGATTTAACAGTAAGACTTTCTAAGCCAACTACTTATGATGAAATTAAAGAAGCTGTAAAGAAAGCAAGTCTTGGCAAGATGAAGAATGTAATGGGTTATACAGAAGAAGCTGTTGTATCTAGCGACTTTATTGGTTGCAGAACAGCAAGCACTTTTGATGCAGAGGCAGGTATTATGCTTAGTCCAACTTTTGTTAAGTTGGTTTCTTGGTATGATAACGAAATGGGTTATAGTACTCAATGCTTAAGATTAATTTCTTATATGAATAGTGTTAATACTAAATAATTTTCAATAAAAGAAATAAAAGAGTATGTCAATTGAGACATACTTTTTTGTACTATGCAAATGTGTAAATTGTTGCTATTTTTAGTTATTATTTAACTCTATGCAAACTTTTGTAAATTTATTTTCTTCGCTAGAAATGGAAATCTCCCCATTATGCAAATTGATTATTCTGTTGACAATCGCAAGTCCAAGACCTGTTCCTTCTTGAGCTCTGGAATTGTCAGCTTGATAGAATTTTTCAAAAACATGTTTTAATGAATTTTTGTTAATGCCTGTTCCGTTATCTTCAAAAGTGATAATGATTTTGTTATCTTTGTGTGTTAGCTTGATTATAATTTGGTCTTTTGTAAATTTAATAGCATTACTAATAATATTAATCCAAACCTGTTGCATAAGAGATGAATCACAAGTATAACTAATTCTTTTCAGTGAAGTCTCAACGGATATGTTTCTTTCTTTAATACTTTTGTCGAAAAGAAATAAACATTGGTCAATTTGTTCATCAAGATATACTTTTTCTAAATTAGTTAGTTTGGTTTGTGTGTCTAATTTGCTAATAAGTAGCGTATTGTTAGCTAATTCAGATAGTCTACTACATTCTTCTATAATAATCTGCAAATATTCTTCTTTTTCCTCATCAGTTAAATCTTTCTTGTTTTTTAAGACTTCAGCAAAACCTTTAATTGAGGCTATTGGTGTCTTAAATTCATGAGAAAAGTTGGAGACAAAGTCGTTTCTTAACATTGGGACACTGCTTAGTTCTTTAGCCATATTGTTAAAATCTGTTATTATTTCATTTATGTATTTGTTTTTACTTTCATTGAAAGATACTTCAAAGTTTCCGTTGGATATATCATTTAGGGCAGAACGGATTGATGAAGTAAATCTTGTAATTAATCTACTTAAGAAATACGATAATATAATGGAAATAATAAGTATTATTCCTAAACCAATAAGTAAAACATAGAAAATTGTGTACTGCTCAAATAAATTTTGGCTAATTGAGTTAATAATTGTCGCTACAAAAAGTGTGGTTATACATATAATAAGTATAATTAACATTATATAAAGAGTTAGGCTTTGGTTTAGTTTTAGAGTGATTTTTTTAAATTTTTTCATTCTTAACTCCTTTATAACCAAAACCTCTTATGTTTTCTATGGATATTTCAGGAAAATCTTTTAATTTATTTCTTATATTGTTGATATGAACTTTAATCGTATTTTCGTCTGTATCTGAGTTGGAACCCCAAAATTCTTGAAAAATTTCTGATTTGGTAAAAACCCTTTCAGGGAAAGATAGGAGTTTAAAAAGAATAGAAAATTCTTTAAGAGGCATGGTGATTCTTGTACCATTTTGTCTAGATATTGTTAAATTATCATAATCAAGAAGTATGTCGCCAATAATAATCTTTCTTTCGCTGGCAATTTTTGCTCTTCTAAGAATTGCATTAATTCTAAGGACCAGTTCGTCATAATTGACGGGTTTTATCATATAGTCATCAATTCCAATTTTGTACCCTTCGCTCATACTATCAAAAGAATTTTTTGCAGTTACAATTATTGCTGGTATATTAGGATAGGATTTTCTAGCTTCTCTAACAAGTTCATAACCGTCAACTTTTGGCATCATAATATCTACAACCAATAAGTCAATGGGGTTGGAGTAAAGAATATCTAACGCTTCTTCACCATTTTGTGCAGGAAATACCTTAAATTTATCATCTTTAAGTCTTATTTCCATTAACTTTCTTATATGCTTGTCGTCTTCTGCAACTAATATGTTGAACATAATTTTAATACCTCATGAAATATTATTACAAATATTGTAACATATTCGACTAAATATTAATAAATATTTAAGTAGTTTATTTTGAAATTTACTTAAAATTTACTTAAAATTTACTATAATATCGTTGTACTATATGTGCGATTTTATAGAAATAAAGAGGTAATAGAAAATGTTAGAATTAAAGAACATTACAAAGGTCTATGAAATAGGTAATAAAAAGAAAGGTACATATCTTAAGGTTGATGCACTCAAGGGTATAAGTATTAAGTTTAGAAAGCAAGAGTTTGTTTCAATTTTGGGACAATCAGGTTGTGGAAAAACCACTCTTCTTAATATTATTGGAGGACTTGATAAATATACTAAAGGTGATTTGATAATCAACGATAAGAGTACAAAGAAATTTCAGGACAAAGATTGGGATACATATCGTAATCATTCAATAGGTTTTGTATTCCAAAGTTATAACCTTATACCTCATCAAACAGTGTTGGAAAACGTTACTCTTGCATTGACTCTTTCTGGTATTTCCAAGAAAGAAAGAGAACGAAGGGCAAAAGCTGTATTGAAAAGGGTAGGGTTGAAAGACAAAATTTACTCCAAGCCAAATCAACTTTCTGGTGGACAAATGCAAAGAGTTGCGATTGCTAGAGCGCTAGTAAATGACCCAGATATTATATTGGCAGATGAGCCAACGGGAGCGTTGGATAGCAAAACAAGTGTACAAGTTATGGAACTTTTGAAAGAAATTTCAAAAGAAAAACTTATTGTTATGGTAACGCATAATCCAGAGCTAGCTAACACTTATTCAACAAGAATAATACAACTTAGTGACGGCGAATTAGTGGGTGACAGTAATCCATTCACAAAAGAAGAATCTGTCGAAGACGATAGACTAATTAGTATGACTTCTGATGAAGAACTTTCTAAAAGGGAAATTAATAAGAAGAATAAGAAGAAGAGCATGTCATTCTTTACAGCCTTAAGTTTGAGTCTTAAGAATTTATTTACCAAGAAAGCAAGGACTTTACTTGTTTCAATTGCTGGTAGTATAGGAATTATTGGTATTGCTTTAATACTGTCTCTATCAAACGGATTCCAAGCGTATATTAACAATGTACAACAAGACACATTATCTAGTTATCCAATAACGATTAATTCTGCTACAGTCGATTATACTGCTATGTTAGAAATGGTCATGAGCGGTGGAGAAAATGACAGTACTCCTAAAGCTGATGACAAAATCTATAGTGAAGATGTCATAATTAGCATGTTTAAGAATATTTTACAGGGTGCTAAAACAAATGATTTAAAGAGTTTTAAAGAATTCCTTGACAGTAATGAAGAAATTAAAGAATACACTACTGGTATTCAGTATACCTACAATTTGGGAATGAGTATTTATGGTCAGCATACAGAGACTGTAGATGGGACTGAGAGATTGATTACAACTCAACTTAATCCTAACAATATGTTTTACGAAGGAGTTATGGCATACTTTGGTCAGTATGCTGAGAAGGTTATTGTGGATAATGCTTGCGTAACAATGTATGTAAAGAATCAATTAGGAATCACAAGCGACCCAATGACTGCTGAAGAGCAAAATTTAGTTAATGCTGAAATTGCCAAACTTTCTCAAGAGCAAAAGAATACAATAATTGCAAATACAAGCGATACTATAAAAAGTGCAATTGCAACTCAAATTACCGAAGCTCAAAAAGAGGTTGTAGTTCAAAGCATTATTTCTAAATTATCTACTTCATCAACAACTGGTACAACTGGTGGAGATTTGTCTACTCTACAAAACAGCGATATGGGATTGTGGACTGAAATGATTGATAATAATAAACTATTAAAAGCCCAGTACGATGTTGTTGCAATAGAGAGTGGAAGTGATAAAAAAACTTTGTTTAGTAATCTAGCATATAACGAAGTTGTTTTGGCGGTTGATGCGAATGGAAATTTAAGCGATTATATTCTTTATGCTCTTGGCATTAAAACAACTCCAACTATAGACGAAATAGCTACAGGAATGTTTAATGATATTGGCTTCCAAATGGAAAGTTCATATTATGAACATATTGATATTTTAGGTAAGACTTATCCAGTTTTGCTTGATAGTGATTATTATCTAAAATTAGATGCTAATGGCAATATTGATGAAGAGAATGGAACATTAGTTGATATTAGAACAGTTTTAAAAAGTTCAACAAATCCAACAGGACTATTAGATCAAGAACAATATGATGCAATAATTGAGGATTTGTTAGAAAATTCTGAAATTAAATTAAAAATTAAAGCAATCGTTAAGCCTAAAGAGGGGGTTTCCGCAACTTCAATTTCTGGCTCTATTGGATATTCTAAATTATTAATAGAGAAAGCTGTAGAAAAATTAAATGCTGATATTGTTGCAAAAGGTATTGATGACAAACTACAAGCAGTTGATTTAACAAATCCGTCTTCAATAAGTCTATATTGTGCTGACTTTGAAAGTAAAGCTGAGATTGAGAAGATTATTACTGAGTATAACGAAGGAAAGGCAGAAGAAGACCAAATTTCCTATACAGACTTTGTCGGAGTAATGATGTCTTCTATAAGCACAATTATTAACGCAATTTCTTATGTGCTTATTGCTTTCGTATCAATTTCTTTAATAGTTTCTAGTATTATGATAGGTATAATTACTTATATATCCGTATTAGAGAGAACTAAAGAAATAGGTGTACTTCGTAGTATTGGTGCTTCAAAGAGAGATATTAAAAGAGTATTTACTGCAGAGAGTTTGATTATTGGAACTTTATCTGGTGTATTAGGTATATTAATTACACTTCTTCTAAATGTTCCAATCAATATAATAATTAACTCTCTTGCTGGACTTTCTGGAGTCGCAAGTCTCCCAGTCGCTGGTGCGTTTATATTAATTGGAATTAGTATGTTATTAACATTTATTGCAGGATTAATTCCAGCACAATTCGCTAGCAAGAAAGACCCTGTTGTAGCATTGAGAACAGAATAAAAATTTAAACCATGACAATTTATTTTGTTATGGTTTTTTTTGTAGAACTTGACTATTGTATAAATTAAAAGTGTTAAATTTTATTATAATAAATTCTAAATTTAGCGACTGCTGGTATAGTTTTTGCAATAGCTTCTTTAGTTTTCTTATTATTAAGCAAACAAACCGATTCCAACTCTTATATTTTTCTAACGGAAAATGGCCAACGCACAACGTTTCACTTCCACTCTGATACAATCTTAACAGATTGTGCGTACTTGCGTTCGCAAAGGTGGGGAGTGAAAACAAAAAAAGTAGCCTATAATAAGATACTTGAGTTGGTAGGGCTGAGTGGACTAGCTACTACCAACGCGGTGATTTTATGAGTCCACCCAAAAAGCGACAAAAAAAGGTTTTGCGACCTCTACTTTTGGTAGAGTTTAAGCAGCGTAAATCGAAACCGACTTGATGACTTAGACTTCGCTTTGCTTCGTGTAAGATGGTGCTTTATAAAAAACAAAAGTCTAAGTACTTCGACTTAGACTTATTATGGTAGGGATGAGTGGACTCGAACCACCGACCCCCACCTTATCAGAGTGGTGCTC
>CAZVVP010000024.1:0-18257 GCA_964630515.1 uncultured Christensenella sp.
CAGTTATCTTAATGATTATAGAGGGTGCATTAGGTCATTTCACAAGTATTTATGCAATTGCGACAGTTTGCTTTACTTGGGCTAGCGTATTCTATTTCTGTCAATATTTTATTGCAAAAAGACCTTGGCAGGTTCTAATTGGGGCAATATTAGAGACACTTGGTGCGATTATAATGATAACTTTTTATATTCTCTTTGCAACAGGTGTACTATAGATGAATAATGACATTATCTTATATAATAGAATTAAAGATATAAGAACAAAGAAAAAAATATCCCAAGAAGAATTAGCCAGAATGGTAGGAACAACTAGACAAACTATTATTTCCATTGAAAAAAATTTATTTAATCCCTCTGCTAAATTAGCCCTACTTCTTTGTATGGCACTAGATGAAAAATTTGAAGATTTGTTTTATTTTTAAATGAAAAAGCCCCAACTTTAATAGTGGGGCATATTTTTTTCATTATTTCTTTTTCTTTTCAACTTTACAAGCTTCGTATTTAGCGTTAGCTACTTCAATTCTTGCATTCGCTTCCTCAATTTGAGCCTCTTGTTCAGCACGCATTTTGGCTGTTCTTTCACTTGGTGTCATATGAGCATCGTCCCAACTTTGTTTAGCCATTTCTTTAGCTCTTCTCCAAGTATTAGTGCCTCTGTTTTCTTCAAAATTTGCTTTACTTTCTGCCTTAACTGCATTGAAGTTTGCTTTATCTACTTCGTGTTGTGCTTTTGCATTCTCCTTCATATCTTTGAATGCTTTTTTCATGAAATTTTCTTTTTTTTCTGCCATAGTGTTAATCTCCTTTTTATTTATTTAATATTTTATTACTTTTGGAAATAATCTCTTCAGAATATTTATCTTTACGATTTTTCAACATTTTTTTAAATATTGGATAGTTTATAGAAATCAAAATAATGCCTATAATTCCAATAACAATGCCAACAATCATCAAAGGTGTTGTGTTTCCAATAACTTTCATAGCTAAGCACATTCCTAGTCCCAAAATCAATGAACCACAAATTCCAAAAATATATGCAAATATTATTGGTGGAGTTTTTACTTTCTTGTCTAATGCTTTTAACTCATTTAGTTCTGTAAACTCTTTCTCAGAATACTCTTTGATCAGCTTTTCTACATATTTACTTTCCATTTCTTCCTCCTTCATTATTAACACTTGTATTATATGTCAACCTTGTTAAGCTATTATTAAATTAATATTTTTGATATGTAATTTATTTGTTAAAGTATTGTAAAAAATCTCACCTTTACATGAAAGGTGAGATTAGATTTGTAAGTCCAGCTATTACTCTTACAACAAAACTATTTCGTTTTAAATTCTTTGAATCCTTCAAGTTGGATTTTTCGAATGTGTCAATAAAGTCGTTATTAATATCTTGCAATACTTTAGTATCAGTCAAATATATTGCACTTTCGAATTGTTGATAGAAGCTCCTTAAATCCATATTGATAGAGCCAACAACGGCACTATTTTCGTTTAACATTATTTTGCTATGTACAAAGCTGTTCTTCATTGTATAAACTTTCACTCCACAAGAAACAAGTTTTTCTGCATTGTTTCTAGATATAATATAAACAAACTTCTTATCTGCTACTTCTGGAAGGACTAATCTTACATCAACTCCAGATTTTGCTTTGTTTATAAGTAGATTATTAATTGTATCGTCTATAACAAAATAGGGGGACATAATGTATAATTTTTCATTTGAATTTGCAATTATATTAGTGTAAACATTTTTTCCTATGTTATCTGCGTATTCTAGCCCATCAGCATAAGGAATTACAGTCGAAGTATTGTTAGTTTTTTCGGCTAAATTAAGATATTTAGAGTATTCTTCATTTTTCCTGGTTACAAATTCCCATTGTCGCAAGAATATCAAAGTAAAACCATCAACCGCAGGTCCATTAATTCTAATTCCAGCATCTTTCCAGTAGCCATGAGACCTTTTTTCGTTAACATACTCATCTGCCAAATTTGCACCACCAGTGTATGCTACTTTACCATCAATAACCACAATTTTTCTATGGTCACGATAATTCAGTAAGGGGTTCACTCTAGGCAAAAGTTTATTAAATGAGTACAACTTAATTCCAGCTTTCTTTATTAGTTTTTTAGTTTTTCTTGTTAAAGTACCATGACTGCCTAAATCATCATATATTATTCTAACATCAACACCTTGTTTTACTTTCTCTTCTAATATGTTTAAGAATCTGTTTAATAAAGTTCCATCAGATATTATGAAATATTCTATAAATATAAAGCTTTTTGCCTTTTCTAAATCTGCCAAAATACTATCAAATAGTTGGGTGCCACTAGGAAAATATTTGCAATCGGTATTAGTATAAGAGACGAAATTTCCAGAACTTTCTAAATATTTGCTTTCTGTAATTATTTCCTGATTACTAGTAATAATAGGTGAGGACTTGGCTTGATATTTGTAACTTTTATCTAATATACTATCATATCTTTTTTTGTTATTGCCCCAAAATACACGTTCATTAGAAATTATGTAAAATAGATACCCAAAACCAAAGCAGGTGAGCAAGAAAAGTATCCAAATAGGCTTAGATTGGCTATTCTTGTTACTTGAAACAACATATATGCAAGTAATTAGGGTAAGTATTATAGAAATTACCAAAAACCATTGAAAGAATGTAATAAAATAAAGATTAGAAAGAATAAGAATAGCAACTTGGACAGCTATTAAAAATACCACTATTACAGTCTTTAGTGTTCCAAAACTATTTCTTTCTGTTTTAATTTTTAATATATCAACGTCGGGGTTGTTAGGTAAATACTTTCTTTTTTCGTTAAAATTATTTTCCATTGTTTTCTCCAGTTAGTTCTTTTGCAATTTTACAATGTTCTAGGATTGCTTTATCATATGCTTTGATTTGTCTCACGTAATATATTTTTTCCTTTCTGTATGTTTTAATAATGATTATAGGAATAAAAATTGCTAAACTTAGGGCTAATATACTAAATAAACAACCCCAAAAAATTGTATTCAAAACCACCATATCAAGGAAGGAAAGAACGGCTAAAATAATAAATGCCACCGTCGTTAGTCCTAGCGAAAGTCCTAAAGCTAGAGATTTTGAGTGTTTATTTCTCTCAAGTCTTCCTTTCTTATTAATATCGTTTTCTAAGTTAACTTGTAAAAACTGCAAAGTATCTTTGTTAGGAATAAAATGGTTTCTAACAAATTCTACTTCAACTAAGTTTACATATTGTTGGTGTTGATTCTCAGACAAAATCTCCCAACCAAGACATTTATATATTTTTAGTATTTCTTCTTGTTTTTCTTTCTTAATAACGATTGTTATATAGTCAAAATTCTTAATATTTTTTTCATTCTTCATTTAGTAACTCTCTACTTATTTCTAAAATTTCTGCTGAATATTTATTCTTTATTTCGTTATATAAGTAATTATATGCGAAATTGGCTAATGCCATAGGGATACAACCTATAAGACAAAGAATAACTCCCCAAAAGATTATGTTCCATTCTAGTATCATAGTTAATCCCAAACCAAAAATCAACAAACCGCCAATACCTAATATCAAAGAAACACAAGCAGGAATACCTTTTACCTTATTATCAAGCTTTCTTAAATATTGAATTTTGGACTCTCTGTCGCTTGTAGGTTGATATTGGCTTTGTATATATTCAATTTCTTTACGTTCAGCTTGGGTAGGGGCAGAGTATTTATATTTAAACTTTTTGCTCATTTTCTTTTTCCTTTTGTAGATTTTTTAATTTCTTATTGCTAGTTACTATCATATATATTCCCATTGCAATTATTAGAAGTGATACTGCTCCGCCTGTTATCGAGTTGGGTATTCTAGTGTTATAATTGCTTGAGAATGCTTGTAGCATTGCGGTTTGAAGGGCAAGTATTGATACTAATGCGTCCGCAAAATTTATATTTTTAATTGATTGAATAGTATAATCATTATGTTTTTTTGCTTTAAATAAGTTATATATAGCTAATATAAGTTTATAGAAAGTATACGCTGACATTACATAAATCATTATCCCTGCATATTCAAAGCCTTGATTGGTTATGACCATTTGAACAATACCGCCAACTAATGCAAAATTAAGTAATACAATATATATTCCACAGTTTCTATATGATTTGATTTGTTTTTCAAGTGTAAAATCTTCGCCAAATTGTTTTCTTTTCCTAGAAACTGCCACAACTCCGCCTCTAATTAGGCTTATTGCTATATAATATGTAGCAAGAGCACCATACCAAATTGAACCTGCAAGTATGGCAAGAACAGCTTGCGAAATCGCATATGCGATATTAATAATAAAAGAAATAATAGCAAATATTACACTTCTATAACCATAGCTTTCTAGCAATTCGTTGGTAAATTTATGTTTTCTCATAGAGTTTGCAATAGAATTTTTAATCTTAGGGGCGTAATATACAATTAAGTATACAAGGTATGTTAAGGTAAAGGCTGATAAGCCATACATAATATAAGAAAATATACTATCTGGACAGACTATACACAATATAATTGTGCTGGTTATTATTGCAATAGCAAGTAGGCTGAAAATTATAGAAAAAGCAAGATTTGGAGTTTTTAATTTATTACAAAATTCTTTCCACTTATTCATAATTATTCCTTTTTAATTTAACAGTAAATTTACTTCCTTTGCATTCTTCGCTCTCAACATCAATTTCCCCACCCATAACATCAATAACTTTTTTTACAAGTGGCAAACCTAATCCATTTCCTTCAATTGAGTGAGACGTGTCTCCTTGATAGAATTTCTCAAAAATATGAGCCCCAACTTCTTTATTCATGCCCAGTCCATCATCTTTGACTGTAAATACAACATATTCATTTTGTGCTTTTAAGGTTATATTTATGTGTCCTTTATTATCTGTAAATTTAATAGCATTAGAAATTAAATTGTTAAATATTAACTCCAAGTAACTAGGCTCAATTAGAAGTATAATATCAGAAATATCACAATTCAATTCTATATTTTTCTTTTCAAAAAATTCTTCAAATTGCAATATGTTTTCTCTTAACAATTCTCCAATATTAATTTTCTTTTTTTCAGGTAATATTTTTTGATTTTCTAATTTGTTAAGCTTTAAAACATTTGTAACAAGATTAGAAAGTTTCTTTGTATTTTTAACTAAAATTTCTAAATATTTTTCTTTATCTTTTTCGCTTAATTCTTCATTTTTTAATAACTTTGCGTAGTTTTGAATTACCGCAAGAGGAGTCTTTATCTCATGTGACACATTTGATATAAATTCTGTTTTTAAAATTTCATTTTTAGAAAGCTCAGAAGTCATAATATTTATATTTTCCATTATCAAATCATATGCATCATAATTATAGTACGAGTGTAGGGGGATAAGTTTAATATTGAAATCTCCAACTGCTATCTTTTGAGTTGCATCTAGAATCTGCTCAACTGGTCTATCAATCATAATTTTTCTACGTATTATATCTACTAAGCTGAATAGAAGAGTTGCAAATATTATGTATAAAACTATAAATAGGGCAATTGCGTTACTACTATATCCTTTGGTGTAGAGCGAATGGAATATGAAGATTGAGAATGAAACTGTTATTGCAAGCGGAAACAAAAATAATAAATAACCAAATAGCGAAAATTTGGCGTTCATTTTGTTATTTTTGCTCATTTAAGACCGCCTTATAACCCAGCCCATGTACAGTTATAATTTCAAACCCCTTGCAAGTAGAGGTTTTTTCTCTAAGTTTTGCCATATATACGTCAACCGTTCTGCTGGTTGCACTGCTATCATAGTCCCAAAATTCATCCATAAGTTGAGAACGGGTAAATGTTTTTTTAGGATAGGATAATAGCTTATACAATATATCAAATTCTCTGACTGTAAAACTACTCTCTTTACCATCTATGTATGCACAATGTTCTTCTTTGTCAAGCGTAAGGTTGCCTATGATTAATTTGTCATTATTATTAATTTTTGATCTTCTAATAATAGCTTTAATTTTCATCACAAGCTCATCAATATCAAATGGTTTGGTTATGTAATCATCTATTCCAAGTTGATAGCCAAGTTGTTTAGACATTTTATCATCTTTGGCCGTTAAAAAAATTATAGGAATATTCTCATTCTTTTTTCTTACTTCTTTAGCAAAAGCAAAACCATTAACCTTTGGCATCATAATATCGCTAATGATAAGGTCGACTTCCTTTTCATTAAAACAATTTAATGCTTCTTCTCCGTCATAACATTGTAATGTTTTATAGCCTAAATTACTAAGATAAATGCTAATAAGTTCGTTGATATTTTTCTCATCTTCTACAACCATAATAGTAACCATATTAATCACCTCAATTATATAATATCACAATCAAAATAAAATTTTAATTAAATTAATGTAAAAGTTTTGTAAAACTAGTAAAAAAACACAAGTATATATATAAGCTTGTGTTAGGGTAGGTAGATAACAATTTTATTTTCTTTTAGTGTTTGTTTTAAGTTAATAATTCTTTGATTAGAAGAACCTTTAAATTGTAAAGATATATCTCTAAGAGACTCAATATAAGGGCCGTCAACTAAAACATCAATTAAAGATAATAATTCCTTTGTATATTCGCAATTGGCGTTACTATCTCCAGTTAACTCTTCGTATGTAAAGCCTGTATAACACCATATAGTTTTATTGTTCCCAAATTTATCTCTGACTTTTTTGAGAAAAGGCAAAAGAGCTTCTTGATTACTTGCCTCCATTGGCTCTCCACCAAGTAGAGTTAGGCCAGTTATATAGTCTGGTTCTAACATTTTAATAATCTTTTCTTCTACACTTGTGTCAAATGGTTTGCCATAATTAAAATCCCAAGTTTCTTTATTAAAACAATTTAAGCAGTGTCTGTTACAACCAGATACAAACAAAGACACTCTAATTCCTTCGCCGTTTGCTATATCATTATTTTTAATATTCGCGTAATTCATATTATAAATGCAACACTCTTTCTTTAATTTCTTGTGTTCTTCCTTGATTCCAGTATTGTGTACCAATATAACCGCAAGTTCTTCTAGCGACATTCATTTTAGTTTGGTCAGTATTGTTACAGTTTGGACATTTCCAAATAAGTTTTCCATCACTATCTTCTGCGATTTGAATTTCTCCATTATATCCACATTCCATACAATAATCGCTCTTTGTATTTAGCTCAGCATACATGATATGGTTATAGATAAATTTAATTACATCAATTACAGCTTTAATATTATTTTGCATATTAGGAACTTCGATATAAGATATCGCTCCACCAGGGCTTAATTCTTGAAATTCACTCTCCAAAGCTAATTTATCAAAAGCACTTATTTGTTCAGTAACATGGACATGGTAACTATTAGATATATAGTTTTTGTCAGTAACTCCTTTGATATTGCCAAATTTCTTCCTTAAGCATTTGGCAAATTTATATGTAGTACTTTCTAGTGGAGTACCATAAAGAGAATAATCGATACACTCTTCTTTCTTCCATTTATTAGTATATTCATTTAACTTCTTCATGATTTCTAAGCCAAAAAATTTACCTTCGTTTTCAGTTAATTTCTTTCCAGTCATAAAGTATACAGTTTCCCACAGTCCAGCATATCCAAGAGAAATAGTTGAGTATCCGTTATGTAAAAGTTTATCTATTTTTTCACCCGGTTGAAGTCTAGCAAGTACTCCATGTTGCCAAAGAATTGGGGCAACATCAGACACAGTTCCGGTAAGCCTTTCGTGTCTACATTGTAAAGCTCTATGACAAAGTTCCAATCTTTCGTCAAATACTTCCCAAAATTTTACCAAATCTTTCTGTGAGGTTAGGGCAATATCAACAAGATTAACAGTAACAACTCCTTGATTAAATCTTCCATAATATTTCGGCTTCCCGTTTTCATCAACATAAGGGGTTAAGAAACTTCTGCAACCCATACAAGTATAACATTGACCGTTTCCGTTTTGGTCAATTTTTAATTCTTTCATTTTCTTTTCTGAAATGTAGTCTGGTACTAATCTTTTTGCAGTACATTTTGCAGCTAATTCGGTTAGATAATAATATGGGCTGTCATTATGTATGTTTTGTTCCTCTAATACATAAATAAGTTTTGGGAAAGCAGGTGCAATATAGATTCCTTTTTTGTTTTTAACGCCAATAATCCTTTGATTAAGAGTTTCCTCAATCATAATTGCCAAATCTTTCTTTTCTTGTTCAGTTTTTGCTTCTCCAAGATACATAAAGACAGTAATAAAAGGTGCTTGTCCGTTAGATGTCATTAATGTTACAACTTGATATTGAATAGTTTGTATACCTTTCTTAATCTCAGTTCTAACTCTTTTTTCTACTATCTCATTAAATTTTTTTTCACTAAGGTTTATATTAGCAATTTCTAGCTCTTCTCTTAGCTCTTTTTTAATTTTTTGTCTAGACACTTCTACAAAAGGAACTAGGTGAGCCAAAGTAATACTTTGACCGCCATATTGATTACTTGCAACTTGAGCAATAATCTGAGTTGCTATATTGCAAGCTATAGAAAAGGATTTAGGCTTTTCAATCATTGTATCATTAATTACTGTACCGTTTTGTAACATATCTTCTAAGTTTATAAGGCAACAGTTATGCATTTTTTGAGCAAAGTAATCTAGGTCATGGAAATGAATAATGCCTTCTTTATGTGCATTCATAATTTCTTCTGGAACTAAAAATCTTTCACACAAATCTTTACTAACTTCGCCAGCAATATAATCTCTTTGCAAATTTAATACATTTGCATTTTTATTAGAGTTCTCATTGGTTAATTCTTCGTTATTTCTGTCAATAAGGCTTAAAATTTGCTCATCAGTTGTATTGTTTTGTCTAGTAATTGTGTGAGTATATCTGTAAGTTATATATTTTCTAGCCAAATCAAAAGCACCTAGTTTCATTATCTCATTTTCCACTAAGTCTTGTATTTCTTCAACATTTAAATTCTTTTTAGCATTTTTGCAGTAATTTGTAACATTATTAGCAATATTTATTATTTCATCTTGAGAAATTTGTTTTGTTTCTGAAATTGCTGAATTTGCTTTATTAATAGCATTAATTATCTTGTTACTATCAAAAGCTTGTTTATCGCCATTTCTTTTTACTATATTCATTACAACTCCAAGTTTATAAATTTCTTTACAATTAAGTTCAAATTTTCAACTTAAATAATTAAGGTATTATAGATTATCATAAATCACTACTTTTTGTCAATTCAAAATTTATACTAATTCGTATCATAAAAAATAAATGCTAAAAAGTTGTAGTTTTTAGCATTTATTATCATTATTTGCTGTCGCAATTAACTCTTTGGTTATAATTTCTACCGCTTGAGAAGTGTTTACCTTACTCATGTTGTCTATATATTTTTGCTTGTACTTAAATACTTCATCAATTGCTTTGTATAATGTATCTTTGTTTACATCAGCTTGGTCTATAACTTTCGCAAATCCGTTTTTTTCAAAGATATTTGCGTTAATAATTTGGTCTCCTCTAGATTCGTCTTTAGGAAGGGGGATTAAAATCATCAACTTTTTTATTGCAAGAAGTTCAAATATAGCATTACTTCCTGCTCTAGAAATAACTAAATCTGCTAAGTTATACAATCCAGCAATATCGTCTAAATATTCATACTGCAAATAGTTTTTTTCTTTGATTGTAGTATTAATTTTGCCTTTACCTACGATATTTACGATATTATAATTTTGCAGTTTATCAAGGCTTGTAATAATTGCATTGTTAATTGCTTTACTTCCAAGACTTCCTCCAACAACGACAATAGTTTTCTTATTTTTGTCAAGAGGAATATCTCTATTAATATGGTTTTTGTTAAGGAATTCCTGTCTTATAGGTGAGCCAGAGAATTTTCCTTTCTTTTCATATCCTTTCATAGCTTCTTCAAAGGAGAAAAACATAGTCTTACATTTCTTATAAATTATTTTGTTTGCTAGGCCTATAGTAGAGTCGCTTTCATGTGCTACAACAGGGATTTTTAGCATAGACGAAGCAAGAACAACAGGGACTGCAACATATCCGCCTTTAGAAAAAATCACATCAGGCTTAATTTCTTGTAAGATTTTCTTACACTGCATAATTGATTTAATTAGGACAAAAGGCACGGACAAATTTTTCAAAGTAAGTTTTCTTACTAGTTTTGTAGTCTCAATTTCGTGATAAATAATTTCTTTGTGTTTTGCGATTATTTGCTTTTCAATTCCATTTTTACTTCCTATATAGTGTATCTCTGCGAAATGCTTTTTTAAATTAGGAAGTAGTGCTATATTGGGAATTACATGACCAGCAGTACCTCCGCCTGTTAATACGATAATCTTTTTCATATTCAACTCCTACTTGAATATTTTATGTTAAAATAATTGATTTTATAAGTAAGTTTATCGTTTTATTTTGGTTCTATAAAATCACATCACTTGACTACTTTTAATAGTACTCAATTGGTAAAATATTGGATATTTTAGGCTTTTTTAGGAAAATTTAATTAAGGCGAAAAAATATTTTGGTTTTGAACAAAAAGTGTGTTACACTAATTTGGTAAAAAGAATTTAAGGGGTGAAAGATGGCAGATTCTTACAAAAGTGCTAATATTGTAGTCCTAGAAGGTCTAGATGCTGTAAGGCTTAGACCTGGTATGTATATAGGAACAACTGGAAGCAAAGGAATGCACCATATCTTATGGGAAATCGTAGACAACTCAATTGATGAGATTTCGAACGGATATGGAAACACAATTACAGTTACACTTAATGTTGATGGTTCAGCAACTGTCGAAGATAACGGAAGAGGGATTCCGGTTGACAAGCATCCAACTATGAATATGAGTGGTGTAGAGGTTGTATTCACACAACTTCATGCTGGTGGTAAATTTAATAATGATAACTATAAATATTCTGGTGGTTTACACGGTGTTGGTGCTAGCGTAACTAATGCCTTGTCAGAATGGTTAAATGTAGTTGTTTGGAAAGATGGGTACGAATACTCTATAGATTTCAAGACAGTTAAGAAAGCCAATGGTAAATATACTGGTGGTGTTCCGCAAGGACCGCTAAAGAAAGTTTGTGCAACAAACAAAACAGGTACAAAGGTAACATTTAAGCCAGATTATCGTATTTTTGAGACAGTACAATTTGAGTTTGAAACTATATCAAAAAGACTTAAGGAACTAGCTTTCCTTAACAAAGGAATCGAACTTGTATTAATAGACAACACATACAAAGACGTTCCAGAATCAAGAATGGTTAGATATAAATTTGATAACGGTCTTATTGATTTCATGAAATATCTTAACCAAGAGAAATCTGTAGCTTACAAAGAACCGATTTACTTTTCAGGAAGTACTGAGAAAGTGCTTTTAGACTGTGCAATACATTATACAGATGGCTATTCTGAGAATGTATTTAGTTATGTTAACAATATTCCGACATCAGAGGGTGGAACACATGAGACAGGTTTTAAGACAGGTTTCACTAGAGCGATAAACGAAGCTGGAAGAAAGCTAGGTCTAATTAAGGAGAAAGAATTAAACCTAACTAACGACGACCTTAAAGAAGGTATGGCAGTTGTTTTGTCTATTAAGATGAAGAATGTTCAGTTTGAGGGTCAGACTAAGACTAAATTAGGAAACCCTGAAGCAAAGATTGAAGTAGAAAGTCTTGTTTATAGCAATATGATTCAGTTTGCAGATAAGAAGGGCAGTAAAGACATAATTGCTACTATAATAAAGAAAGGTAGACTTGCTCAAAAAGCAAGAGAAGCGGCAAAGAAAGCTAAAGACTTAACAAGGCAAGCTCATAATGCTGATACATATAGCTTAGTTGGTAAGCTTGCTAGTTGTTCTGGTAGAAATACTCTTCTTAACGAAGTGTTTATAGTTGAGGGTGATAGTGCGGGTGGAAGTGCAAAACAGGCAAGAGATAGAAGTTTCCAAGCTATTTTGCCACTTAGAGGTAAACCTCTTAACGTAGAGAAAAAAAGGCTTGCACAGATACTAGATAATGAAGAAATTAGAACAATAATTAGTGCACTTGGTACAGGCATTGGTGATACTTTTAATATAGCAAATTTGAAATACAACAAAGTTATAATTCTAGCTGATGCAGACCAAGATGGTGCGCATATTAGGTCAATTTTGGTTACTTTCTTCTATAGATATATGAAAGAACTTATACTTGACGGTCATGTATTCATTGGAGTTGCTCCACTTTATAAGATAACTAAGAAAAACAGCGTAACTTACATCTATAACGACGAAGACTATGCTAAGGCAATTAAGGGTGTTAGTAGTTATACGGTA
The DNA here is from genome assembly GCA_964630515.1 of uncultured Christensenella sp. Classification (GTDB taxonomy): domain Bacteria; phylum Bacillota; class Clostridia; order Christensenellales; family UBA1242; genus UBA11490. Next base: position 12,375 of record CAZVVP010000024.1, read on the forward strand.
CAAAGATTTAAGGGTCTTGGTGAAATGACAGCAGAGCAATTGTGGATGACTACAATGGATCCTGAAAAGAGAGTTTTGGTTCAAGTAACCCTAGAAGATGTTGCTGAGGCAGAGAAGATGATTAATACACTTATGGGTGATGATATAGATGCAAGAAAGAAGTATATTATAGAGAATGCCAATTTCAATAAAGTATCTAATTTTGAGAAGGATAGGAAGTAAGTATGCCAAAGAAAATAGACAAAAATGTTAATAAAGAAGATGAAATAAATTCTTATATAATGTCAAGCAAGAAAACAACAAAAAAGTCAGTTGAGAGTGAAGAAAAAACGCCTGCCAAGATAACAAGGAAAAGTACAAAGGCAGAGCCCCAGCTTGACCAAAACGGTGAAGGGGAAAAGTTTGTAACAAAGCCAGTTGATGTAGTTATACATGAGAGCATGTTGCCATATAGTGAATATGTTATTCTTGATAGAGCTTTGCCAAGAGTAGAAGACGGTCTTAAACCAGTTCAAAGAAGAGTTCTTTACAGTATGCTTGAAGTTGGGGTTATGCCGGATAGACCTTATAGAAAGAGTGCGCGTATTGTCGGTGACTGTATGGGAAAATATCACCCACATGGTGACAGAAGTATCTATGATACAATGGTAAGAATGGCACAACCATTTAATATGGGTGAAGTGTTGGTTGATGGTCATGGTAACTATGGAAGTGTCGATGGAGACTGTGCCGCAGCTATGAGGTACACAGAGGCTAGACTTGCTCCGCTTTCTTTGGAACTTCTAAGAGATATAGATAAAGACACTGTGTCTTGGAGTTTAAACTTTGACGATTCTTGTAAAGAACCAGACATGCTTCCAGGAAGATTTCCTAATCTTTTGGTTAATGGTAGTATGGGAATTGCAGTTGGTCTTGCTACTAATATTCCGACTCATAACTTAAGAGAAGTATGTAATGCTGTTTGTGCATATATCGATAATCCAAAAGTTACTTTAAAAAGTCTTCTTAAGGTTATGAAAGGTCCAGATTTTCCAACTGGTGCATATATCATTAATGCTGAAGAAATGGAAAAGGTTTATTCTACTGGTAAGGGCAAAATTGTTATACGTTCTAAATATCATATTGAGAATGCGGATAATGATAAGAAGAATATTGTGTTTACAGAAATACCTTATCAGGTAAACAAAGCAACTTTGCTTCAAAAGATTGCTACTTTGAAAGCAAATGATGATAAGGGCGATTTGTCTTATATCCAAGATATTGTTGACGAATCGGACAGACAGGGTACAAGAGCGGTTATTAAGCTAAAGAAAGATGCTAAAGTTCAGAACATTCTTAATATTTTGTTTAAACAAACAGACCTTCAAACGGCGTTTAATGCTAATATGGTTGCTATTGCAGATGGTAAGCCAAAACAATTAAGTTTAATAGAATATATCACTTACTATGTAAATTTCCAGAAGAAAGTAATATATAACAGAACTAAATTTGATTTGGAAGCGTGTCTTAAGAAAGAACATATTTTAGAAGGCTTATTAATAGCCATTAAGAATATTGACGCGGTTATCAAGATTATAAAGACAAGCAAAAGTGTTACTGATGCCAAGATTAGATTAATAGAGAAATTTAAGCTATCTGATGTTCAAGCGCAAGCTATTCTTGATATGAGACTTGCAAGACTTACAAATCTTGAAGTTAACAAATTAGTTACAGAATTAGAGAGATTAAGAGAATTAATCCAAAGATATACGGCAATTCTTAAGAGTGAAAGTATGCAGTTAAAAATTGTCAAGAAAGAATTACAAGAGATTGCTAAAAAATATGGTAGTGATAGAAAAACAGAATTTATCGACCCAGATGAGTTTGAAATTATTGAATCAAGCAATTCAACAAATATTGACGAAGAAGATGTGCATATTATTACAACACCATGTGGTACTGTTAAGAGTGTAAATAAGAAAAGTTACAATCTAGCCACAAAGAGTTTAGTCACAACTGCTCCAATCCACGAAATTCCACAAACGTCTAAATTATTCAAATATAACTCAATTGCATATTTCTTTACTAATGCTGGAAATGTAATCCAAGTTAAAGTTAAAGATATCAATCAATGTAAATTCAGAGATAAAGGTGCAGGCATTTATTCCTATGCTAAAGGCATTGATACTAAAGAAAAAATAGTTGCAGTTCTTGATTTGAATGAGAATATGAAAGATGATACTTTAATTTTCTATACTAAGAATGGAATGATTAAGAAATCTTTGGTCTCTGATTATATGTGCGGTAAGAGTGTTGTAGCTGGAATTAAACTTCATGACAAAGATGAGTTGATTGGTGTTGAGTTAGATAAAGAGGGAACAGAAGTAGCACTATTTACAAAGAGTGGTGTTGGAATGGTTGTCCCAAAAGACGATATCGCTATTTGTGGAAGAGTTAGTTTAGGTGTTAAAGGTGTCCAGTTAGGTGCAAAAGATGAAGTTGTTGGCGCTATGCAAGTAGCTTCAGATGATGCAGTTACTATATTCGCAAATAATGGATTAATGCACACTATTAAGTACAAATTTATCCCTAAGTCTTTAAGAAATAAGAAAGGTACAAAGATTATTAATGTCAAAGCAGGTGTTCCAGAAATGCTGTATGCTTGTAAATTATCACCTAATGTACATTATGTGGTTGAAATTGGCAAAACTAAGTTAAAACTTATCAAAAACTCTTTAGTTCCTGTCATAAAACCACTTGACAAATCTTTAAAAATAACCAAGCCATTGGATATTACAAATATTTATCCTTTTGTAGAAAGTGATTAATTTAGAAAAACCTTATTTATTACTTTTTTGTAAATAAGTAAGGTTTTTTTTGTTTTGCAAAAATTTTCTTTTATTAATTTGCAGATAAATATTTCTTTTTATACTTATTATGTGTTATAATATTTTGATAAAATATGATTTTTACTTGGAGGTAATCAGTAATGGAAAAGCCGTTAGTTGCGATTGTAGGTAGACCAAATGTTGGCAAAAGTACATTATTTAATAGGATTTGTGGCAAAAGAATCAGTATTGTAGAAGATATGCCGGGTGTTACAAGAGATAGAATTTATGGTGATGCTACTTGGTGTAACAATGTTTTTTCTTTGGTCGATACTGGTGGATTAGATGTTCTAAACAAATCATCTTTTCAACAAAATATCACAAGACAAGCTGAAATTGCTGTCGATTTGGCTGATGTGGTTATATTTGTAGTTGATGGTAAAGAAGGTTTAGTGTCTGCAGATTATGATGCAGCCAATTTCTTGCGAAAATACAATGTGCCAGTTGTTTTGTGTGTGAACAAATTAGACAACTATGATGAGCAGAAATTGTATGAATTCTATAACTTAGGCATTGGCGACCCAATTGGTATTTCTTCTGTACAAGGAATGGGAATAGGTGATTTGTTAGATGAAGTTGTGTCTAAATTTAAGCATAGAGTTACAGAAGAGGAAGATAAAGACAAGATAAAGATAGCAATTGTAGGCAAGCCAAATGCTGGCAAAAGTAGTTTGCTTAACAAACTTGTTGGTCAAGAAAGAGTTATGGTTAGTGATGTTGCAGGAACTACTAGAGATGCAATTGATACACCATTTAGATACAATAACAGAGATTATGTATTGATAGACACTGCAGGAATTAGAAGAAAGAGGGCAATTGAACCAGAAAGTGTAGAACTTTATAGCATTCTTAGGTCTTTTGAGGCTATAAAGAGGTCAGATGTCGTTATTATAATGGTTGACGCTAACGAAGGTTTGTCTGAACAAGATGTAAGAATTGCAGGTTATGTTCATGAGGCGGGTAAGCCAAGTATAGTGCTTATGAATAAGTGGGATTTGATTGAGAAAGATACTCAAACTATGCTAGAATTTAATAAGAAACTAGATGAAGATTTGAAGTTTATGGACTATTACATTCCGCTATATGTTTCAACTCTAACTGGACAGAGAATTAATAAAGTTATGGAAACTGTTGAGAGAGCATATAATAATGCACACAATCGTATCGGAACAAGTGTATTAAATGAGATTTTACAATCAGCAATACTTGTTAATGAGCCTCCGGCAAGAAGTGGAAGAAGATGTAAGATTTATTACATAACTCAAGCAGAGGTTGCTCCTCCAACATTTGTTGTGTTTTGTAATGATGCAAAACTTATGCACTTTTCATATGTTAGATATTTAGAGAATTGCATAAGAAAAAGTGTTGATTATAGCGGTACACCTATCAAATTAATTATTAAGAGCAAGGCAGAGAAAAATGGAAATATTTAAATTTGTTTTATTGATAATATTTGCTTATTTTATGGGTAATATTAGCGTTTCTAGAATTATTACAGCATTTAAGAATAAAGATATAACAACCGAAGGAAGTGGCAATCCAGGTACTATGAATATGCTTAGAAATCATGGTGCTATACTTGGTGTTGCAACTCTCCTTTGTGATGCGTTAAAAGCTGCGATTCCTGCGATAATCGGTGCGTTTTTCTTATTTCCTAATAACGAATGGTTATCACAAATAGCATTGTACGGAGCGGGCTTTTCAGCAGTTTTGGGGCATATGTATCCTGTGTTTTATGGATTTAAAGGTGGTAAAGGTATTGCCTGCACTTTTGGTGTATTCATGGTCGCAAATCCTTTACTTGCACTTGCCATTTTTGTGGTAGATTTTGTATTTTTCTATTTTGTAAAAATTGGTAGCCTTGCAAGTATAGTGTTTATTGTTCTTTTTGCTGGCATTAATACTTTTATTAGTGATGTTAAGTTTAATTATATAGCCATGATTCTAATGTGGCTAATTGTTGTTATTGATGTTTTTGCACATAGAACTAACTTTATAAGGTTGTTTGCAAACGAAGAAAGACTAACTTCTTTTAAAGAAAGTGTTAAGAAGGATATTCAGAGAGTTCAGGACAAGAAGTCTGAGAAATTAGATGAACTTAAAGACAAAGAGCAGGAGCTTCACGAACATTTTGAGGAAAAACTAGAAAGAGAACTAGAGAAAGAACAAGAAAAAATACTTTCTAAAAAAGAAAAATCTATTAAGAAAGTTAAGAAAAAGCAAGTCAAATTACAACAAAAGTATAATAGACAAATTCATGAAATGAAGAAAGAATCAGAAGAAATTATAGATTATATGCAAAACAAAATTGATAAGAAAAATAACAAGAAAACCAACCTTGACAAAACTGATGAAGGGAATGAAAATGACTAAAATTATTGTCTGTAGTGATTCGCATGGTTCAAAAGAAAGATTAGAGAAGTTGATAGAAAATAACAATTTCGACTTCTTTTTCTTTCTTGGTGATGGATTGCAAGATTTGGGGCTTTATCAAGATTTGCCTAATGTGCTTGCAGTTAAGGGCAATTGTGACTTTTTTAGTACAGAACAAACGGAAATTTTACAAACAATTGCAGATAAACGAATTCTAGCACTTCATGGCAACAGTCAGGGTGTCAAATTAGGCATGGGTGCGTTAATAAAGTATGCCAAAATTGTTAATGCAGACCTTGTTTTGTTTGGTCATACGCATAATTTTTTTGCGGAAGAGATTGATGGAATATGGTTTTTTAATCCTGCATCTTTAAAGAATGGAAATGCTATGTTGATAGAAATTGAGCAGGGCAAGGTGTCTTATAATAGGATTATAGTTTAGATTCTACATACTTTTATTATATATAGGAATACATGATCTTGACTATTCAAAACAAAAAAAGCATAAAATAAAAAATCTTTCAAAAAATTGTTGACAACCTACATCTTTAGGTGTTATAATCAGCATGCTTTTTGAATGTAAAAGTTTTTTTGCGGGTGTAGTACAATGGTAGTACTCCAGCCTTCCAAGCTGGCTGCGTGG